>JAKSDJ010000142.1 GCA_022360155.1 Chloroflexales bacterium
CAACCTGATCACGTCCGCCGTTCATTATCAACGACGCCGAACCTGGGAGCGTCGTCTAGGCGATATCGACTGCATCTTCGTGATTGTTCGCGTCTATGCTGGTAGTCTGCTCCAAGTTATGCACCGTTCGCGCCGACGATCGCCGCTTGCCAGTCGTTGTGCAAGGTAATAACGCACTGCTCTGGTGATAGGTTGTCGTAACTCCTGCTATTCACGCTCGCGACATTCTCGCATTGTTTACCTATTTCCCTAGCTTGTCCCGTCTTATACACCTATTCGGATCTACTGTCAAGCATCGTACGACAATAAAGCATATCATTCTGGACAAAGCGCCGAGTCTTCTTGCTAACGGGTAGGGCCACTGCCCATCAAGCGCACAGTTGCATCATCTGCGTTCGATTGCAGCGTATTGCTGCAGCCTGCCTCGACGCATATGCGGTTTGATGCTATAGTGGTACGATATGAAGAATACCAATATGACATGAATGCCTCATCTAGGAAGCGGAACAGTATGACCGCATATACAATGCTCTACGACGGCGCCTGCCGTATGTGTACCAACCAGGCCGAACTCGTTGCGCGCTATAACGACGACCAGCGCATTGAGTTACTTGATATGAACAGCCCCGCTGCGCGCGCCCGTTTCCCACAGATTACTCCAGCAGATACGCAACGCGAGCTGCACCTCGTCGCGCCCAACGGGGCAATATACCATGGTGCGGCTGCCGTGCAGCAGATCCTCTTGCTCCTGCCGCCCTTGCGCGGACTCGGCGAATTCATGCGCCTGCCAGGTATGCTGGGACTGGCAAGCCCGATCTATAGGTGGATTGCCGATAATCGCTATCTTTTCGGCGGGCGGGTCGCCGCCAAATGCGATGATGGTTCGTGCGATATTGCCCTTGGCAACACAACGCGCCAAACCCCAACCAACGATGGGCCAGAAAGCAAATGAAGTAGTCCATGTGGAAAGATCAATAATGGACCGACTTATGCTGCTTCGTCGACCGCTGTACCACCTGAGCTTGTTTGGCTTTCTGCTTAGCATATTGTTGTTTCCGCCAGCCGTCAGCGCATGCGGCCTGCCCTTTCAGGCGAGCATCGCTGCAGAACAGGCCCTGATTGTCTATGCAGAAGGGCGTCAACAGATTGTTACCGCTGTACAGCTCGCAGATATCACCGGCCAAGCCGCAATTGTCTTTCCTGTGCCAAGCGCTCCCGAAGTCGATCAACCGCCCGGCGGCGAGGAGCTCTTCGCGTATCTTGACGAAGCGACCCGTCCAATCGAGCGTGTTGTCTCACGGGTTGTCTGGGACTCCGGTGCAACAGAAGGCGCTGCACCTACCAGCGCCGTGGACGTTCTGGGTCGCGAGATCATCGGCGGGTACGATGTCGCACGCTTGGCTGCCAATGACACGCAGGCGCTGGATCGGTGGCTCGACGCCAATGGCTACGAATTACCCGCCGGCGCCTCCGCCATCCTCGACGCCTATGTCGCCGAGGGGTGGAAGTTTGTTGCCATCAAGCTTGCCGATCAAACAGTCGCTACTGGCGCACTCGCTCCGCTGCGCATGAGTTTTGCAACTGACACCATCGTCTATCCGATACGGCTGGGAGCGTTATCCGCCCAGCCGCTCGCTGTTGACCTTTATGTCCTCTCACGCGGGCGCATCACGATCGATCGCCTGGAGACGACCTACGCCGGTCCGGTCGATCAACTCGATCCAGCGCCTCCTGCCGCCCTGGCATCGCTGCTATCCGGCGCACCCTATCTCACACGATTGCGTGCGTTTGCGCTCGATCCAAGCAGCCTGACCACAGACTTCGTTGCCCGCTCCGCGCCAGATAATGAGCCGTATCGAGCCGTCGAAACGACCTACACCGAGATACGACCTGCCGAGTCGTATGGTATACTGCTTGCTCTTTGCTGTCTTTCGTTGGTCAGTCTCTTTTCCATCAGTATGGGATTCGCATTCAAACGCCACTTCGATGCGATAAGCCCTGAACCAGATTAGACGCTTACGTTTCTATGCGACTCCATCCATAGTTCGTACAATCATCTGTAATCCTACTGCAAATTAGTACCAGAAGTTATGCAAGGAAGGTAGAGATGACCCGTTGATTATGGTGATTTTCGCACGCATACTCACAGTGCAAGGTGAATAGTACGCCCTTTTTCTAAACATATCGGCTTCCATCGTTCACAAAGTAAACGTATAGTGCTAGCTATGAGGAGATCTTTGTATGGCCGTGCTACTGCAATCCGTTATCGCAGGGATCTGGATGTTCGCACTGATTACACAAACCCGTCGGCTCTTACGGTTGGCTCGTGTCGAGCAATTACGCAACTGGGCGGAGCCCAGTCGTTCCCGTATTCGCACCGGTCTTAATCGGATCTGGTGGTGGCTTGGTCAGGATGAGTTCTGGAATGGTGTGCAGCTCGATGGATTGCGTTGCATCGAACTCACATTGATGATCTTCTTGGCTGCTTGGGGTTTGGGCTGGTAGCAAGATTTCAGGTCGTTGTTTACATGACCGCGAGCAGATGTCCAGGCAAAGCAGATTGGATATCCAACGGCAAACTGGTAATCGGATGCGGCAAGGTAAGCCGCGCAGCGTGGAGCAGTTGCCCAGTTAGTGTTTGACCACGGAACATGGTTGGCCCGCCATAGCGCGCATCACCCAGTAGAGGGTATCCCAAAGCAGCCAGATGCAATCGAATCTGATGAGTTCGCCCCGTTTGCGGGACAGCGCAAAGCAGCGCCGCCCCATCCAGTCGTTTTTGAAGCATAAACCGGGTATGCGCCAAGCGCACTCGATTGCCTCCCGGAAGGATCCTTCCCACATGTTCAAGCGGGTAGACCCGCCAGCGCCCTCCCGCTGATCGCCCATGACCGCTGCGCAACTCGAATTCCTCATCAACAGGCTCACCAGCACAAACACAAACATAGCTTTTATGCACCGCTCCGGAAGCAAAGGCTGCTTGCAGCGGCGCATTGGCCAAAGGGCTCTTCGAGACCAATAACACTCCCGACGTATCACGATCGAGCTGGTGTGCCAAATGCAGGGTTGGCGCCACACCATCGCGCGACTGCAAGAAGCGCACAAGAGCAGCCAGGACATTGCCCTTATCGTCCCAAGGCGTCGCGCCGGAATACCAACCAGCGCGTTTGTCGAGCACTAGAAGCCATTCGTCTTCGTAGATAATGTCGCTGATAGTGATCGCGACATCGGTGTACTGACCAGCGGGTGGACGGTGGACGGTGAGGAATGCTCCCGGTTGCACAGGCTGATTGGGGTGAGAGACCCGCTGTTTGCCCAACCATACACCGCCGCGCTCCAACACACGTTCGGCTGCTTCACTGCCGAGCAGATCTTTTACCAGTTCGGCGACCGTTTGGCCGACCGACGCAACAGGAACCAGCAGGCGGATTGGCGTATCGTTGTTTAGATGCTCCTGCAGGTTGTTTATGGCGCCTGTCTCCCGTTTCATAGCTCCCCAATATCGTACTGCGCTCTCTACCGTGCGAATACGCCAACACTCTGTCCAAGCGAATCGAGCATCTTCTCCCAGCGCGGCGCTGGTCGGGTGTAAGTCATGTTTATTACACAAGCTACGCTGTGGTGGGGTCGGGGAGGCGAAGCGTCCCCGAAAACTCCTTCTTACCGCGGCAGCGCCGCCGCTGCCGCCGCTTCCGCGGTAAGAAAAGGGATTCTTGGAAAACTTGCAGCCCTCCAAACCCCCCTGCCGATTGGTGACCGCGTAACTCGTGTTTATTATATAACCATAGTGCTGCGGCTGATCATCGACCGCAGCAAATCCTGTAGCGGCGGCTCAACCCACTAAAACCATAGTGTACAAACAATAAAAAGGGGCGACGATGCATCGTCGCCCCTGCGGCGCGCTATGTTCTACGCCGCACGTCTCAGAACATTATCCTGCCCAACTGTAGGCATAGCGCTCATCCTCGATCGTTTGGGCCGCTTGAGTCACATGAAGCGGATAGAAGGTGTCGATCATGACCGCCAACTCTTCGGTGCGTTCTTTGCCGATGCTAGCTTCGGTTGTGCCAGGGTGAGGGCCATGAGGCAATCCGCTGGGGTGCAATGTTATGCTCGACTCTTCAATACCGCGTCGCGACATAAAATTGCCTTCAACATAGTAAAGCACCTCGTCACTATCCACATTGCTATGGTTATAGGGCGCGGGGATCGCTTGCGGATGGTAATCGAACAAGCGCGGCACAAAAGAGCAAACCACGAAGTTTGGCCCCTGGAAGGTTTGATGAACGGGCGGCGGCTGGTGGACTCGTCCGGTAATTGGCTCGAAGTCCTCAATGTTGAAAGCCCAGGGATAGAGAAAGCCATCCCAGCCGACGGTATCAAGCGGGTGATGATCGAGCGTATGCAACGTCAGGCGATTACGGGCGCGCACCAACACCGGAAACTCGCCGAGCTCGTCGTGGCTTGGTAATTCCAATGGCACGCGGATATCGCGCTCGCAGTAGGGACTGTGCTCCAGCAGTTGGCCATACTCATTGCGATACCGCCGTGGCGGCTCGATACTGCCACGCACCTCGAGCACCAGCATCCGCGTTGCACCGCTGGCTGCCATTCGCCAGGTCGTACCAATCGGGATCACTAGATAGTCTCCCCGACGAAACGGCAGAGTGCCGAAGGTGGTCTCCAGTCGTCCCTCGCCCTGGTGGACGAAGATCAACTCGTCGCCCTCGCCGTTGCGGCACCAATACGCCCGCCCGTCGGCGAGTTGCATCGGCTGCTGGGGAAGAGCTACGCTGATAGTCACATCTTTGTTGTGGAGCAGCGGCTGCCGCCCGTGAACAATATCGCCGCCAGCGTTGAGTTGGGCGGTGCGAAAATGACGATGGCGCAGCGCCCCCGGCTCTGCTAGCGGCGTCGTGACCGGACCATAATCCTCGACTTTCAGAATAGCGGTGGGTGGGCGGCGGTGGTAGACAATAGACTGGACTCCGCTAAAACCCTTAGTCCCCATCAACTGCTCGCGGTAGAGCGAACCGTCGGGCTGGCGAAACTGAGTGTGGCGCTTGTGCGGGATTTCTCCCAGGCGGTGATAGAAGGGCATCGTTGGCCTCCCTACTAGGATTGGCGATCAGCAACAAATGTTTTGCCAATCGTTAATCGCAGATCTCAAGTCACATGATACTGTTCTTCAAAATTCCCAGACCCGTAATCTCCAACTCGACGACATCGCCGCGCTCTAGCCAAGGGCCATAGCCACTGGTCAGTTCGAGGAGGCAGCCGCCCCCAACAGTGCCGCTGCCGAACACATCCCCGGCATAGAGATACGCATCGCGACTGGCGTGCGCAATCATGTCCGCAAAGCTGTGATGCATCAACGCCGCGTTGCCGCGGGAGCGTTCTACACCATTGACTCGTGCAATCATGGTCAGACTTAATCGCCCGTCATCATCGGTGTAGAGCTCTAACTCGTCAGGCGTGACCAGCCAGGGGCCGAGCGATGTAGCAAAATCTTTGGCTTTGGCCGGGCCTAGACCAATTGCTCGCTCCTCGGCCTGAATATCACGAGCGCTCCAGTCATTCATGATCATATAGCCGGCAACATAGTTGAGCGCCTCCTCGGCAGGAATGTCGACGCCAGTGCGTCCCATGACACAAGCCAATTCCAACTCATAATCCAGGGCCTCGCTATGCGGCATAGGGATTGTGGCGTCGGGGCCATAGACCGCACCGTGATTACTGAAATAAAACGCCGGGAAACGATACCATTCTGGTGGAACCTCCTGGTTGCGCAGTCGTCGGGCCATAGCCACATGCTGTTCGAACGCATAGAAGTCACGGATGCTGCTTGGGCGCGGCAGGGGCGCGAGGAGACGCACCTGGTCGAGCGGCAAAACCATGGCCGCCCCACCGATAGAAAGGCTGCCGGCTAGTCCGCTATCGCGGCTGCCGTTACCTTGCAGCGTATGATTGGCTGTGAAATCGCTCCCGACCATGTTCGTAACTGCAGCCAGGATCTTGGCGGCGGCATCGAGATTAACGTTATCGCTGTCGCCACACAGCAGATTAAGCATATCCCAGCGCTGCTCCGATGCTTCCTCAAAGAGCAGCGGCGCCGCAGCGGCCAGGTCTACAACTGCTGGGCCGAGCAGCGCTCCAGCGCGCGGCAGGCCATCGGGCGGCACGAATGTCACAAGACGCAAGACAAAACCTCAATTCAATACTTCCGGGGAAGCATTGACGCTTATTACGATAACCTTCGATAACCATGGCACATAGTAAAGATATTTCTTGCATTATAGCATATTGCCCGACGACCTGAATCGCAGCGCCATAGCACATGATCCCGGTGTTGTTCGCCAATCACCATACGAATATTCTTAGTACAAAACCGTTACGAGCCTATGCTAGACATAAACAA
>JAKSDJ010000253.1 GCA_022360155.1 Chloroflexales bacterium
ATCGTTTGCGGCGGTAAAGCAGCTTCAGGCAAATCATGGGCTGCTGTCAAAATCAACGTTCTATCGCCAAGCAGCGCCGGCAGAAGATGATTGCCCAGCAAGCCCAGAGTTGGGCGCGAGTCGTTCAGAAAATGGATATGTTCAAGGACAATACAACAGTCAATGGGAAGCGCCGTTGCCAACTCGTGGGCCAGATGCGCAAAGAGGGCCGGCCAACCAAGCATCGGGCCAGGATGCCGCCGCATTTGTTCGAGAGTCGCCGCGCCAACGCCAGGCACAAGGCGCTGCGCTGCATTGATCAGCGAAAGCAGAAAGACGCCTGGATCATGGTCTTCAGGGGCAGCGCGTAACCATATGACAGGCTGTTGACGCTGGTGCAACGCAGCTGCCAAGCTACCGACCGGCATATAGCCCGGCGGTGCGGTAAACAGTGTAATCTCTTGTTCGAGGGCTTGGGACAGAACTAGCGGGATTACGACTACCCTATCAGACGTTGGAACAGCCGATTTTGCAGCCAACAACATAGGATCACCTCGCAGGCAACTAGTGTGCTGTCAGTGAATACACAGAGTTACGTTGGTCTGACGTTATACAGCCTGGACCGATTCGCGATCTGGTAAGTAACTGTATGTGAGACAATATTCTATGGACTGATGGCGACCCCGCCGGCGTGATAACCGTACGAATTGTATTCTTCAGCTCACTGCGAGTATTACAATCGAGCGACATGTATCCCTTTCTTTAGAGAGTTTGCTACAAACAAAATCCCATCATCATACAAAATACTTTTTGGTTAAGAAACGTAAAGAAACCGTCATGCATGTTGTCTCTTTACGTTGAGGTATGTCAAAAATGTTCAATACTCCGTCTATATGAATAACGATGGTGACACTACCAAGTGCTTTGCAATTAAGCTCTATATATATTAATGCCAAAACGATCCCATTTATCTAAGCCTTTTGAATGATCCCAGGATGAAATAATACTAAGGAGAGAACAGTCGGTTCTCTAATCTTAGTAAAGAAATTATTGAGCACCACATCCACATAAATGACGGGTAAAAGGGAGGGAAGGAAACAGTGGGGGAAAAAAGCCCTTCAGAGATATAGAACGAAGAAAAGTAACATGGTCAGGATTTTTGAGAATTATCATAATATTGTTTTTTAGCCTCAAACTCTGGCGCTTCGCGAAGCGCCCTCACAGCTCACTGCCAGATCGTCTCACCGCCATATCGCTATATCGCCGTATCGCCTCATTGCCCCTAGGCGCACACGGTGGTGAGCGCCTACCCATCGCCGTCCCGCTGCTTTGCTGCCACGCCGCCACGCCGCATCACCTCGTTGTAACTCCGCTGTGTAGGATTGAGGGTAACATGTAGCAATTCTGATTATAAGTCTCAGATCTGATTCTTCTTTAACTGATACTGCATTGGAGCAAGAGCACACCATGCGTACAACAATCCTCGACATTCAGAAGATGAAGCGGCGTGGCGAGCGTATCCCCATGATTACCGCCTATGACTACACCTCGGCCCAGATTGTCGATCAGGCCGGTATTCCCTTGATCCTGGTCGGCGACTCGTTGGGAATGGTGGTGTTAGGTCACTCTTCAACGGTACCGGTCACGCTCGACGAGATGATCCATCACATGCGAGCGGTGGTACGCGGCAGTCAGCAGGCGCTAGTCATCGGCGATCTGCCGTTCTTGACCTATACCAGCATCGATAAAGCCTTGCACTCGGCCGGCCGACTCCTGCAAGAAGCGGGAGTCCAGGCGGTAAAGGTGGAGGGAGGCGCGGCAGTGGCGCCCATCGTGCGCCGCCTGGTCGAAGTCGGCATCCCGGTGATGGCGCATCTTGGCTTCACGCCCCAGTCGGTCAATCAAATCGGGATGCGGGTCCAGGGTCGCCGCGCCGCCGATGCGCGCCAGATCATCGAGGATGCCATGGCGCTCGAAGCAGCAGGGGCCTTCGCGCTTGTGCTGGAACTGGTGCCGATCCAACTGGCCGAGGCAATCACCAAGCGGCTGCGTATTCCAACCATCGGGATTGGCGCCGGCGCGGGCTGCGATGGCCAGGTCCAGGTCTGGCACGATCTGCTTGGGCTCTACACCGACTTTGTGCCGCGCCACACGCGGCGCTATGCCAACCTGGCCGAGACAATCAGCGCCGCGCTCCAAAGTTACGCCAGTGATGTGCGCTCGGGGGCTTTTCCGACCGAGGAGCATGGCTCGAAGATGGATGGGGAGGCGCTCGCCGAAGCCCTGAAGCCATTCGCCACAGAATAAATGGCAACTTGCAGCAGCATGCAACGGTCATTCTTTGTTTACGGCACGCTCAAGCCTGGCGGGTCGAACTACACAAGCTATCTGGCGGGGCGCACCAGCACCGAGCAGTCCGCCTGGGTCACAGACGCAGCGCTCTACACGCCTGGCATGTATCCCTTTCTAGTGCGCGATTCTGGTCTAGTCCAGCCGGGCGACCAGGTCAGCGGGACAGTAATCACCATCCAGTCAGGGCTATACCATCAGATTGTGAACCTACTCGACGAATTGGAAGACTACCGGCCTGGGCAGTACGACAACCTCTATGAGCGTGTGATACTGACAGCGCAGAGCGCGAGCGGCCCCATCGACGCATGGACGTATATTGCCGGCGCTCAGGCGCTGGCGAGCATCCGAAGCGGAAAGATGCGCAAGGTAGACGGCGGAGTCTGGGATAATATGTTGGAACGTTGAAACATTAGAACGTTGGCAAGTTCACACGTTAACAGGCTGGCACGTTATCATGTGAACGGTCATTTTCAGGACTCAAGGTGTGGTGCGGACGCATGAAAATCTAACGTTGGAACGTTGACACGTTCCAACGTGCTAAAGTTCCAATGTTCCAACGGAGTACATCTATGGAAGTTATTGAGACAATTGATGCTTTGCGCAAGGCCCGGGCGCGTTTTGGGCAACTTGGCCTAGTCCCGACAATGGGCTACTTACACGAGGGCCATTTGAGTCTGGTGCGACTGGCGCGGGCCGATTGTACTGCAACTGCGGCAAGCATCTTTGTCAATCCAACCCAATTTAGCCCACACGAGGATCTGTCGCGTTACCCGCGCGACCTAGAGCGCGACCTCAGTCTGCTGCGCGCTGAAGGCGTCGATCTCGTCTTCGTACCCAGCGTCGCCGAGATGTATCCGGAAGACTTCGCCACCTACGTCGAGGTCGGCGGGGTCACAGAGATGCTGGAGGGCGCGGCCCGCCCTGTCCACTTCCGCGGTGTGGCAACCATTGTTTGCAAGCTCTTCACCATCATCCAGCCCGACCGGGCCTATTTCGGCCAGAAGGATGCGCAACAAACTATTGTCGTACGCAAAATGGCCCGCGATCTCAACCTGCCGGTTGAAGTCGTAGTTGGCCCGACCGTGCGCGAGCCAGATGGATTGGCGATGAGCAGCCGCAACGCTTATCTCACATCAGAACAACGAGAAGCCGCGCCGGTGCTCTACCAGGCGCTGACGACGACGCAGCGTCGCTATGCCAATGGCGAACGCGACGGCGAGGCGTTGCGAGCCACGCTACGCGACGTGCTCGCCAGCGAACCGCTGGCCGAACCCGAATACGTCAGTGCGGCTGATCCGCTCACCCTCCGCGAACTCGATATCATTGGCTCCAATGGCGTGTTGCTTTCTCTCGCTGTACGCATCGGTTTGACCCGGCTGATTGATAACATCCTCATTGAAACCTGATATACTACCCAACCGTGAAGATCACGAGCGTTGTGTAATAGCGATCCGATTTGAATAGACACGCATCCGACTGCCGGATATTGTGTCCGTACATGGTTGCAAACCGAGGTGTTCCCATGACCGAGAAACGGAACGTTCATGTCGGCCTTGTCCAGATGCGTTGTAGCGCCGATCCCAGCGCGAATCTCCGCAAGGCGATCGAGATGATCCGCGCAGCAGCGGCGCAAGGCGCCCAGATTGTCTGCCTGCAGGAACTCTTTCGCTCTTTATACTTCTGCCAAAGCGAAGATCATGCCAACTTCGCCCTGGCCGAAGCTATTCCTGGCCCCAGCACTGAAGCGCTTGGCGCGCTAGCAGCCGAATTGGGTGTTGTTATTATCGCCAGCCTCTTCGAGCAGCGCGCCCCCGGCGTGTATCATAACACTGCCGCCGTGCTCGACGCCGACGGGCGCTATCTGGGCAAATACCGCAAGATGCACATCCCCGACGATCCGCTCTACTACGAGAAGTTCTATTTCACACCCGGCGATCTGGGCTTCAAAGTCTTTCATACGCGCTACGGTCGCCTGGGTGTGCTGGTTTGCTGGGATCAATGGTATCCCGAAGCCGCCCGCCTAACCGCTCTGCGCGGCGCAGAAATCCTCTTTTATCCAACCGCGATCGGTTGGCATCCCGCTGAAAAAGATGTGTATGGCACAGCCCAACACAGTAGTTGGGAGTTGATCCAGCGCTCGCATGCCGTCGCAAATAGCTGCTACGTGGTCAGCGTCAATCGCGTCGGTTACGAGGGCGATCCCGACAGTGGCATCGAGTTCTGGGGCCAGAGTTTTGTCGCCGAACCAAACGGCGTCATCTTAACCCGCGCCAGTGTCGAGCGCGAGGAGGCCGTGGTTGTAGCGCTGGATCTCGCCCGCATCGACGAGACCCGCATCCACTGGCCGTTCCTACGGGACCGGCGCATCGACGCCTATGCCGAGATAACGCGGCGCTATATTGATGAATGACAAGCAGTAACCCAATGCAAACAACACCCCGACAACTTGGCTATCGCATGCCCGCCGAGTGGGAGCCGCACCAAGCGACCTGGCTTTCCTGGCCGCATAAAGCAGAGAGCTGGCCCGGCAAGCTGCACCTGATTCTGCCCGTCTACGCCCGCATGGTCGCTGCCCTGGCTCGCTCGGAAACCGTGCATATCAATGTCAACGACCAAGCAATGGAAGAACAGGCTCGCGCGCTGCTCTGTGCAGCAGGCGCGCCGGGAGACATTCGCTTCCACCATTTCCCAACGAACGACGCCTGGTGCCGCGATCATGGCGCGATCTTCGTTGTTCGACAGGATGATAACCAGCAACCTGCAATCACTGCGACTGACTGGGGGTTCAACGCCTGGGGAGATAAATACCCGCCGTATGATCTGGATAACCAGATCCCGGCGCGGATGGCGGAAGCGCTTGGCGTACAGCGCTTCGCGGGCGGGATGATTCTCGAAGGCGGCTCGATTGATGTCAACGGTCAGGGCTTGCTACTGACTAGCGAGGCGTGCCTGCTCAACCCGAACCGCAACCCCGCGCTGAGTCGCGCGCAGATCGAGCAGCGCCTCTGTGATATGCTTGGTGTGGCAAAAATCCTCTGGTTGGGCGAGGGGATTGTTGGTGACGATACCGACGGCCATGTCGACGACCTGGCCCGTTTCGTCGCGCCAAACACGATTGTGACGGCGGTTGAGGATGATCCCAGCGATGAGAACTACGGCTTTCTGCAAGACAACCTGGAACGGCTCCATGCTATGCGCAATCTGAACGAAGCGCCCTTGCAAATTGTCACGCTGCCAATGCCGCCGGCTGTTGTGTATGAAGAACAGCGGTTGCCGGCCAGCTATGCCAACTTTTATATCGCCAACACGGTTGTGTTGCTGCCAACGTATAATCACCCTAACGACGAATGGGCGCGTCGAGTGCTTCAGGAGCTCTTCCCTGAGCGCGAGATTATTGGACTGGACTGCACGGACATGGTCTGGGGGCTGGGCGCATTCCACTGTTTGACCCAGCAAGTGCCCCACGTTTAGCAATTTCTCCTTGGGTTGGGGAGTGCGCCTGACAGATTCGCACTCCGATCTCCCGCTTCGCCGCTATCCCGCAAGCACCTGTTTGGCAACCTGCACCGCTGTTTGCACATCGGCAGCGCTGATCCCGTAGTGCGTGACCGCGCGGATGCGTCGCCCGCCCATCCTGCCCATCAATACGCCGTGTTCGCGTAACGCTGCCAAGAACTGGTCACGATCATGTTCGACAAGTTCGAAGATCACAATATCGCTCTGGACTCGGGCTGGATCGAGCACGATCCCCGGAAGAACAGCCAGACCCTCAGCGAGTTGCCGGGCGTTGGCGTGATCCTCGGCCAGCCGTTCGACCATCTCGTTCAGCGCGACAATACCTGCCGCGGCGATGATACCCGCCTGGCGCATGCCGCCGCCGAGCATTTTGCGAATCCGCCGCGCTCGCTGCACGAATGCACGCGATCCAGCTACAATCGAGCCAACCGGCGCAGCAAGGCCTTTCGAGAGGCAGAACTGCACAGTGTCAACGTGTTGAGTAAGTTCGCGCACATCGACATCAAGCGCGACCGCCGCGTTGAAGATCCGCGCCCCGTCGAGATGCAAAGGCAGACTCGCTTGTTGCGCCTGGGCGTGAACCTGAGCCATATAGTCTGGCGTCAGCACAACGCCGCCGCAACGATTGTGGGTGTTTTCCAAACAGACAACCCCGGGAGGCGCAAAGTGGGCATCATCGCTGCGCGCCAGAGCGATCTGTAAAGCCCCCGGTTCGAGGGCGCCGTCAGGCCGCGTCGGCAGAGGATGGTAGACCAGCCCGCCCAAGGCCGCAGCGCCGCCAGCTTCGTAGTTATAAATGTGGCTCTCGTCGCCGACGATCACGCGCTGACCGCGCTGGCAATGGGTGAGTAGCGCCGTGAGGTTGCCCATCGTACCGCTGACGACCAGCAGCGCGGCTTCTTTACCAACCAGTTCAGCGGCCAGAGCTTCGAGCTGATTAACGGTCGGATCTTCCCCGTAGACATCGTCGCCCAATACGGCATCGGCAATCGCTGCACGCATGGCCGGGCTCGGCAGGGTTACAGTATCGCTGCGCAGGTCAATATATACGGATTGCTTGGACTGAACATTACTGTGAGAATTCATAGACCACCTGTTATAGCCGCTTATTGATCCAGCGCTTTTCGGGACAACGCGCTGTCGAAGGGCTCACCCGCTCCATATTATACCTTCATCCGTAGGGTTAACGTACTGCATCGCTATTGAATGTCAACTATGTTCATTTTTTCACAATACACGCTTTTCATTATCTTCGTGACCTGAACAATAACGTAACAGACCTTTTCAAGAATACTATACAGATACATAATCGATACAGAGATCATCGAAAAGCGAGTTTTCCGATCAGGAAGAAGGCATCCGAATCTTAGCAAAGCACAAGTCTTGTCATAGAATTGAGCACCCTCTATATCTTAGCAAAGCACAAGTCTTGTCATAGAATTGAGCACCTTCTATTGACATATAATAATACACATATCGAATCGAACAGACAGTTTCGTCATTATGTAACCTTATCAAGAATAAGTCTATGCTATCACACCCCATGAGACATCCTATGAAGTAAAACCCCAAAAGAATACCGGCTTTTCTGCAAAGGCCCTGCAAAACTATTGCGCATAAAAATTTATTTCACAATTTTTCTACGAATTTGATTAGTATTCTAGCTGATTAGAATGAGCTTTATCATTCATGCAAAGGCCTTGCAAATCCTTTGTTTATATATACAGTATCTTGACTCTCATGTTATAATCTTTTTGAAACTTCAGTAGTTCTGAATCTGTACTACATTTTTCGCCGAATCGTGATCGCTTGTTTCAGGGCAACTTCAGGCTTATTTGGCAGTGTCGATCTAGTTGCACTTTCTGCTCTTCCTAAGTTTGTATCTTTTGCAAGCGAGTTACTGGCACGAACTGCCGTGCAATATTGCATGAGGAGGTCGCTTCCCGTGTCTGAAGCCGTACAGCACAAAGATCGCTTACGCCTGTATTTCGACGGTATTGGCTTTGAACGTTGGTCGGCCATCTATGGCCAGGAGCAGTTGTCGCCAATTCGCCGCTCGATCCGCGATGGGCATGCGGCGATGATTGGCCAGGCAGCATCATGGCTAGAGGAGCGACGCGCAGGTTTTCCGAACCAGCCGATGGCTCTCGACGCCGGCTGCGGCACGGGTCTGTTCACGATAGTCTTGGCCAAACGCGGCTTTCGTGTAACTGCTGTCGATATCGCACCCCAAATGGTTGCGGCGGCCCAGTGTTTTGTTCAGGAACTGGGTATTGATTCGGAAGTTGAGTTTGCTACCGGCGATCTGGAGACTATTGCCAATGCGCAAAATGCGCCAGGCGCATACGATGTCGTCTGCTGCTTTGACGTGCTCATTCACTATCCACAGTCCGACTTCGTGCGACTTTGCACCCAACTTGCCACATTGAGTCGCAACACCTTGCTGCTAACCTATGCGCCATTCAACCCCTTGCTTGCAGCAATGCACCGCCTAGGTCGTTACTTTCCCAAAAACCATCGCCATACAGATATCCAAATGATACCGGATCATGTGGTCGAGCAAACGCTCGCCGCAGCCGGAATGCAGATACAACGTCATTCGCGCGTCAGTAAAGGTTTTTATCACGTCACGCTTCTCGAAGCGACGCGCTGAAGCTGGGCCCAGAAAGGGTGTTTGTGCGGCGAGTATCCTTATATAAGCGACCGCCAAAATCATTTTCAACTGTTGCACACACCATATCTTTGGACAATAAGTGCAAATAATGACTGCGCCAGTATGTCTCGTTCGCATGCTTTGGAAGTGCATATGCATACTGGAACAGCACATCGAGCGCTTACATAATCGAGACGGGCAGAAGGCCTGACAAATTTGTTCCTTACGGATCTGTAGTTCAGAATTTTCACTACACCCATGTTCACACTCATAAGGAGTTTCTATGAAGCAATTTATCGGATTCCTGGCGGCCAGTATTGTCCTCACCGTCCTGTTCCGGTGGTATAGCCAGGAAACAACGACAGAGGGCGACGGTACGGTCCGCCTCCAGAGTGAGCACGAGCACTTCCATATGCACGTCGATTTGCCGCCAGGAATGCAGATCCAGCCTGGCGACACGCTCGAGGTTCTCTCATTACCCAAGATCGAGGGACAAACCGTGGGCGAAATCGTTTATCCCAGCCGAATCCGGCTCTCGAAAGCTAGTTGGCTGCGGCGCAACCTGATCAAGCGCAGCAGCTTGTTAGAGGTTGGCGAGTTGGTCGAACATCCGTAGATCCAATCGCAAATGTCGATACCCGACGGGACCGCCGCAACCTACTGTTTGTAACTTGTAATCGACAGCTCCCAGGGAGGTTAATGCTATGGAAATGCCTGAACTGAGCGGTACGACGCGCCACGCACTCAAGGAAGCGATTCTGACGCCGCGCTTCTATACAACCGATTTTGATCAAATCGATCGGCTCAAGATCGACCGTATGCGCGACGAGTTCGAGTGGATCAGGGCCGAGTTCGAACACGATTACAACAAAAAGCACTTCGTACGTAACGAGGAGTTCTTGGCCAACTTCGATGATATGCCCGAGCGCGAACCTTTCATCGAGTTCCTCGAGCGGTCATGCACTGCCGAGTTTAGCGGCTGCCTGCTCTACGCGGAGATGGTCAAACACCTGAAAGATCCCACTTTGCGGGCGATCTTCAAGTACATGAGCCGCGACGAAGGCCGTCATGCCGGCTTCCTCAACAAAACGATGGCCGACCTGAACGTTGCGCTCGATCTGAGCGTGTTGCAGAAGCGGAAGAAATACACCCATTTCAAGCCTAAGTTCATTTTCTATGCAACCTACCTCTCGGAAAAAATCGGCTATGCGCGTTACATCACCATCTATCGCCACCTTGAAAAAAGTCCTGAGTGGATTATTCACCCCATCTTCAAGTGGTTCGAGCAATGGTGCAACGATGAGTATCGGCATGGCGAGTTTTTCTCGATGCTGATGCGCAGCCAACCCGGTCTGCTGAGCGGGCTGAATCGGAACTGGATTCGCTTCTTCCTGCTTGCGGTCTACGCCACAATGTATCTCAATGATGCGCGGCGCAGCAGTTTCTACGCGGCGCTGGGGTTGAATTGGCGCGACTACGATCAGCGCGTGCTCCGGCTCTGCAATGATATTTCAAGCCAGGTCTATCCGGTGACGCTCCCGGTGAACAATCCCCAGTTCTTCAGGAACCTGGATGCCTGCGTCGAATACGACAGTCAGATCAGTCAACTGGGCGGGCGCAAAGACCCGATTGCGATGGCGCAGAAAGCCCGGTTGAGTTCGGCTATCGCCACACGGCTCTTCGCCACCTACCGCCTGCCGCCAATGACGACGACGGAAGTGACGCGCTGGAAGGGGCTGGAGGGTTTCCCGAACTACCCAGGACCAGAGTGGCGGACGAAGACGGTCACAGCCGATTAGGCGTAACACGTGTGATGTGACACGTCATAGCGACATGGCGCACTACGTGTTACGGATTGCGAATGCTTATGCGCTTCGTTTTTCTGACAATCGATGGGACGCACGCGACGGCGCTACGCGAAGCGGCGGCGCAACTGCGGCACACACACAATATTGGCATTGATCTTGCGATCTACACCGCGCCCACGTTGCGCAGCGAAGCCGATTGGCAACGCTTGCGTCACGATGTCGCGCGGGCCGATTTCGTCTTTGGCGCGCGGCTGTTTGGCGAAGATTTGGTACGCCCGCTGCAAAGCATTCTAGCCGAGGCGCGCTGCCCAATCTGCGTGATCACCAGCAACCCGGCACTGATCCACTGCACGCGACTAGGCAAGTTCATCCTCCAGGAGAAGGACGATGGACGAACGCCAAATCTGTTGCAGCAGTGGATCCGCAAGCTGCGCTCGAAGGGCGGTGCGAGCGAAGCGAAACGCCAGTTGGCGCTGCTGCGCAACCTGAGCTCCGTCCTCAAACTCATTCCCGGCAAAACGCGCGATCTGCACACCTATATCGTGGCCCATCAGTACTGGTTGAACAACGCACCCGAAAACATCCGCCGCTTGCTTTGCTTGCTCATCGAGCGCTATGTTCCCGGCTACAAAGGGCGGCTGCCGGTACAAGATCCAGTGATATTCCCGGATGTCGCCCTGTTCCATCCTGACGCGCCGGCGCCATTTGAAGATATCGAGGCGTATCGCAAGTGGCGCGCCGACCGGGCCAAGGCGACCAGGCAGCCGGGACAGAAGAAGCAAAAGGCAAAGGACAAGCAACTGCAGTTCGATCCGAGTATTGCGCCCAAGGCAGATGTGGGGACCGTTGGGCTGCTCACGCTACGCACGGTGGCGCTGAGCGGCAACACCGCCCACCTCACGGCGCTTGTGCATGCGCTGGAAACGCGGGGTATCGAGGTGCGGCTGGCCTATGCTTCGGGGCTGGATATGCGCCCGGCGATTGAAAAGTTCTTCCTGAGCGATGATACACATGCGAAGCGGCAAGATCGGCGCGCGCGGAGCAACCCTGCATCCACGGACGGGGGTCGCTCGGCGTCGATTGACTTGCTGATCAACGGCACAGGCTTCGCACTGGTCGGCGGCCCTGCCGAAAGTCGCCCCGCCGATGCGCGCGCAATCCTGGAACAACTCGATATCGGCTACTTGGACCTGATCCCGCTCTCGTTCCAGTGTGTCGAGGAGTGGCGCGGTGACGACAGCGGCCTGGCGCCGATCCAGGTGGCGCTCAACGTTGCAATTCCCGAACTCGATGGCGCGACCGAACCATGCATCTTCGGCGGCATCCAGCTTGGCAATGACACCTTTATCGCGCTGCCCGATCAGGTTGACCTGCTCGCCAAGCGGATCACCCGACGGATCGGGCTGCGGCGCAAGGCCAACGTCGAGAAAAAGATTGCAATCGCTATTTTCAGCTTCCCGCCGACGCTGGGGAATATCGGCACCGCTGCGTATCTGGACGTTTTTGCCAGCCTATACCGGCTGCTCCAAGAACTCGCCGCCGAGGGCTACAATGTCGAGATGCCGGAGAGCGTCGAGGCGTTACAGCAAGCCATCCTCGGCACGGGAGACGACCAAGATGGTTCAGCCATGCTCTACGGGACCGACGGCAATGTCGCCGCGCGCTTGAGCATCGCCGATTATCGCCAACTCTTCCCGGCTTATGTCGACATCGAGCCCTACTGGGGCAGCGCGCCGGGCGAACTGCTGAACGATGGCAAGAGCTTCTACATTCTTGGACAGCAGTTTGGCAACATTTTTGTTGGCATCCAGCCCAGCTTCGGCTACGAGCGCGATCCGATGCGGCTGCTGATGGCCAAAGACGCCGCCCCGCATCACGGCTTCGCCGCGTTCTATACCTGGATAGACAAGGTATTCGGCGCCGACGCGATGGTCCATTTTGGCACCCACGGCGCGCTCGAGTTTATGCCCGGCAAGCAGGTTGGCCTGAGCAGCAATTGCTGGCCGACGCAGTTGCTTGGCAACCTGCCCAACTTCTACTACTACAGTGTCAACAACCCGAGCGAGGCGACGATCGCCAAACGGCGCAGCGCTGCGACAACGATCAGCTATCTGGTGCCGCCGCTGCAACAGGCTGGCCTCTACAAAGGATTGCGCCTGCTCAAGGACAACCTGGAGAATTATCGCCAGCGACCCGATCCGGCTCTGCTGGAGGATATTCGCCTGCAGGCCGAAAAGCTTGGCCTGCATGTCGAAGAGGCAAGCGCCGGCAACGGCCACGCGCCTGCCGCATCGGGCCTGTCTGACGAGGCGTATATCGCGGCTCTGAACCACGAACTCCTCCAGACTGAGCAGCGCATGATTCCGGCGGGACTGCACGTCCTGGGCCAACCGCCCGCAAAGGGTGAGCTGATCGACTTCCTGGCTCTGGTTACCGCTTTCAAGGAAACGAGAAGCGAACCTGAGAAAGCGCGACGCCGTTCGCAAGACATGGGCGCCGCTACGCCTTCGACCCTGCCGCAACTTATCGCCGCGGGGCTCGGCTGGGACTATGAGGATCTGCGCGCTCAACTCAAGCATGACCGTACCGCCCAGGAACGCTGGGAGCAAATCGACCGGATTGTGCATGAGGCAATGAAGCACTTTGTGGAAGCGAACGGTGCGACGCCTCAGTCGCCCTATGCAAGCCTCAACGCTCAATTAGAAGGCGCCGCGAACATCCCCGCCGGCAGCATCGACCCGCTCTGGCGCTTCTTGACCGACCTGACCGAACGGCTCACGGCGGACGGGGAAGTGCGCGGTCTGCTCCACGCCTTGCATGGCGGTTATACGCCGCCTTCGCCGGGCAACGACGTCGTGCGCAACCCGGCAGTCGTGCCGACCGGTCGCAATATCCACGCGCTCGACCCCTATCGAGTGCCTTCGGCGGTGGCGCTGGCCAACGGCGCACGGTTGATGGCCGAGATGATCGAGCGCCTGACCTGCGAACAGGGCGCCTTGCCCGAAACGGTTGCGCTGGTGCTGTGGGGCACCGACAACCTCAAGAGCGACTGCGAAGGCGTTGCTCAGGTATTGGCCCTGCTGGGCGCTCGCACCGTAACCGATGAACTGGGCAACGTCAGCGGCATTACGCTCATTCCTTTGGCCGAGCTTGATCGCCCCCGCATCGATGTGGTGGTAACCGTTAGTGGAATCTTCCGCGACCTCTTCACCCATCAGATGAGCTTGCTCGACCAGGCGGTCAAACTAGCCGCTGACGCCGACGAACCGACAGAGTTCAACTTTGTGCGCAAACACGCCCTGGCGCAGGCTGCCGAACTCGGCGTCAGCCTGGAGGAAGCAGCCACTCGGGTCTTTGCCAATGCGCCGGGCAGCTATGGCGCTAATGTCAACAATCTTGTCGAGAGCAGTACGTGGGATAATGCTGACCAACTGAGCGACGCTTTCCTGAGTCGCAAAAGTTTTTCGGCCAGCAAATCCGGCGAGTGGCGTGAGACCCGCGCGATTATGGAGCGGGCGCTCGCCACTGTCGATGCCAGCTTCCAAAACATCGACAGCTTCGAAGTCGGCATCAGCGACATTAACAACTATTATGAGAACCTGGGCGGCATCACCAAGAGCGTTGAGATACTCCGCGGCAAACGCCCGCCGGTCCTCGTCGCCGACGCCGTCTCAACCAGCGAGCGGCTCAGCTCGCTCGAGCAGATGGTGCGCCTGGAAACCCGCGCCAAGCTGCTCAATCCCAAGTGGTACGAATCGATGCTGGTCCACGGCTTTCAAGGGGCGCGCGAGATCGAGGCGCGCGTCAACAACACCTATGGTTGGAGCGCCACCGCCGGCGCTGTCGAGGATTGGGTCTATCAGGGCGTCGCCGACACTTTCTTGCTCGACGAGGCGATGCGCAAGCGTATGGCGCAACTCAACCCGCATGCGACAGCAGCGATGGCTGGGCGGCTGCTCGAAGCCAACAGCCGTGGTTTTTGGGAGGCCGACGAATCGACCCTCGAATCCCTGCGTGACATTTACTCCGACTTAGAGGATCGGCTGGAGGGGATTAGCGACGCGGTGGAAGTCAGCTAGAGAGATGAAGAGAGGAGGAAGGAGTTGCTTATGAACCATCCATCGCTTTAGCCCATGTTTTAGGATTTAATGCACTCGGCAACGATCTCCGCGCTGGGATACGCGCGACAGATCGGTTTTTCGGCGACGGTCTAGGGCTATCCAGCCACGTGTTGATCGCCGCCGGTGGTATGGCTGCGCTTTTGTTTTGTTCGGACGCTGCTCACGATACAAGCGCTTGAAGGAGCCACAATGACCATCTTCAAGAACATTCGTCTTGGACTGCTGCATGTAGCTGTCGCCGTGACTCTGGTGCCTATCACCGGCATCCTGAATCGGATCATGATCCACGATTTGGGCATTCTGGCCAGCGTGGTTGCGGCACTGATCATTCTGCCTCACGTGCTCTCGCCGCTCCAAGTATGGATCGGCAACTATTCCGATCAGCACCCGCTCTTCGGCTACCGGCGCACGCCCTATATAGCGCTCGGGCTGCTCCTGTGCATCGGCGGGGCGGTGCTAACACCGCACGTCGCCCTCCTGATGGCCGAACAGTTTTGGCTTGGTCTGGCCTTCGGCGTGCTGGTCTTCGGTTGTTGGGGCGTTGGCTTCAACATCGCGGTCGTGTCGTATCTCTCGCTTGCGAGCGACCTTTCGGAAGAACACCAGCGTTCACGCACAATCGCCATTATGTGGTTTATGATGATCACCAGCGTGATTGTCACCGCCATTGTGACCGGACGCGCGCTCGACCCCTATAGCGAAGCTCAGCTGATCTCGGTTTTTGCCTGGGCCGGTTTGGCTGCGCTGCTCATCGCTACGGCGGGGTTGATTGGCCTCGAACCGCGCCAACAGACGCTCTTGCACCAAGCAGATCGCCCAGACCAGCATGCGACAATCCAGGCGATTATCGGCAATCCGCACGCGCGCCGCTTCTTCATCTATCTAACGTTAATGCTGTCGGCTATCCTAGGCCAGGACGTGTTACTGGAGCCATTCGGCGCGCAGTTGTTCGGGATGGATGTGCGGCAGACCACCCAGCTGACCGCCACTTGGGGCGGGATGACCCTAGTCGCGCTACTGCTCCATGGTATGGTCTTGAGCCGTTGGCTGGCCAAGAAACCCGGCGCATTCCTGGGCGGCGTCATTGCGGCAATCGGCTTGGTGCTGATCGCGATAAGCGGTATACTCCAGATCGAGGCCTTGTTCGTCCCCGGCGTCGCCGTCCTGGGGTTTGGCACGGGCATTGCAACCGCCACCAACCTTGCCCTAATGCTGGATATGACGACGCCAGAGCAAGTTGGGTTGTTCATTGGGGCTTGGGGCGTTGCCGATGCGCTGGCCCGCGGGCTGGGCAATCTGCTCGGCGGGGTTATGCGCGATGTCATTACGTTTACCACCGGCAGCGCCAATACGGGCTATATCAGCGTATTCCTTATCCAGGCAGCGATTCTCGGCGTATCCCTGCTGCTGCTCAGCCGGATTAGCGTCGTTGCGTTCCGTAGCCGAAATCAACCTAGCCTGACCCAAATCGTCGCCATCGCCGGAGATGCATAAGGATTGACAACGTCAATTGTTCGTGATAAATTTCGCTTATGTATAGATTTAGGTAGATTTCTTCAACTTTGCTAACATTTTCCACCAAGCGATCTACTCTTGGGCATTGGGGGGCTCTACATCATGAATTTGTTCCTGGCTGGTCTCGATCACACCACTGCTCCACTTGAAATACGCGAACGGCTAGCCTTCAACGCTAGTGATATCCCGGCAGCATTGCTGCAATTGACAACGCATCGCGATGGGGCGCCGCCGCTGCTCTCTGAGGCTGCCATTCTCTCCACCTGCAACCGCGTTGAAATCTATGGCGTTACCGGAGAATCGGGCACTGCCCACCAGGTGGTCAAATTCCTGGCTGACTTCCACAAGCTCACCGAGGAGCAATTTGTGCATACGCTCTTTTTCTACACCGGTGAGTTGGTTGTCCGTCATATCTGTGAGACAGCCTCTGGATTACGATCCCTGGTTCTTGGCGAAGCCCAGATCCAAGGCCAGGTCCGCACCACCTTCGAGACAGCGCAACAGACTGGCACTGCTGGGCCGATCCTCTCTCACCTGTTTCGCCATGCACTTGCCGCCGGCAAACATGTGCGCCACGAAACGACCCTTGGCATAGGCGCAGCCAGCGTCTCGCAAGCGGGGGTGGAGCTCGCGCGACAGCGTTTGGGCAGCCTGGAAGGACGCACCGTATTGCTGGTTGGCAGCGGTGAGGTGAGCGAACTTGCAGCACAGAACCTGTTATCGAACGGGGCAAGAGATCTGTGGATCGTTAATCGTACGCTGGCCCACGCCAGCGAGTTGGCGGCGCGCTACTCAGCGCAGGCCTTTGGCATCAACGATTTGGCCCGACTACTTCCCCAAGCTGACATCATTATCAGCTCGACGGCTGCGCCAGTGCCGATTATCTACCGCAGTCACATCGAGCAGGCCATGCACATCAAGACCGAGCACAATAACAATGGCAGTACGCCGACCATGATGCTGATCGATCTGGCGGTGCCGCGCGATATCGACCCGGCAGTCTCAGAATTGTCCGGTGTCCATCTCTATACCGTGGACACGCTCCAGGATGTCATTAAACACACGCTGGAGCAGCGCCACACCTGTATTACCGCCGCTGAAAAGCTGGTCGAACACGAGGTGCAAGCGTTTATAGACTGGCTGCGCAGCCAAGATGCGATGCCAGCCCTAGCTGCCCTGCGCCAGCGCGCCGAGAGTGTGCGCTGTCACGAATTAGAACGAGCGCTGCGCAACCTGGTTTCGCTCTCGCCAGAACAGCAATACGTCGTCGAAGCTTTCAGTCGCAGCCTCGTCAACAAGCTGCTGCACACGCCGACCGTTCGGGTCAAGACCGCCGCCGCCCATGGCGAGGGCCAACGGTACGCGGCCATGTTGTACGAACTGTTTAACCTGGAAACGGTGTGACGATATAGGTAGCGCGATGGTTCCGTTGCATTGTCTACCTTGATCTTTGTCACACCAGTAGGAAAATGTTATGGCACAAACACTTGTCATCGGCACACGCGGCAGCAAACTGGCCCTGACCCAGGCCCATATGGTGGCTGCCGATCTCCGTGCCGCCCATCCCGGCCTAGAGGTCGAACTCACCATCATCTCCACCAAAGGCGACCGCATTCTCGATGTAGCGTTGTCTGCCGTGGGTGATAAAGGACTGTTCGTCAAGGAGCTCGAAGTCGCGCTGCTCGACGGTACGATTGATCTGGCCGTCCATAGCGGGAAGGATCTGCCGTCGCTCATCCCTGACGGACTAACGCTGGCCGCATTTCCCCATCGTGCCGACGTACGCGATGTTCTCGTGCGCTGCGCCCAAACGGACGTGCCAACTAGCCATCCCGACTCGACAACTGCGCAATGCTCAATCCTCGACCATCTGCCGCAGCGCGCACGTGTCGGCACCAGCAGCCTGCGCCGGGCGTGCCAATTACGCGCACTGCGACCCGATCTGAGCGTTCTCGACGTGCGCGGGAATGTCGCCACCCGCCTGCGCAAGCTTGCCGAAGGCCAATTCGATGCCCTAGTTCTTGCCGCCGCCGGATTAGATCGCCTGGGAATTAGAGATTGGCGCTGTTACGAGTCCGAAGCGGCAGAGAGCCGATCGACCGACTCTCAAATCCAATTCCCGATCGCGATCACGCCCATCCCAGTCGATCTGATGCTGCCGGCGGTCGCCCAGGGCGCCCTGGCTATCGAAGCGCGCGCCAATGACACCCAGACCCTGAGCCTGCTTGCCGCGCTGGATGATCCGGCGACACGCGCGGCGGTCTTCGCCGAACGCGCGTTCCTGCGCCGGCTCGAGGGCGGCTGCCAGGTGCCGATTGCCGGTCACGCGACATTCACAACCGAACATACTACAGCGGGCAATGGTCATCCGCGCCAGCAACTCGCGATGCACGGCTTGGTTGGGGCGCTTGATGGCAGCAGCATCATTCGCGGCGCGCACACGGGCGACCCGGCTGACCCGGCAACGCTCGGAATTGCCCTGGCCGAGGAGTTGTTAGCGCGGGGCGCCGATAGCATCCTCGACGAACTACGATCAGGACAAGAGGTTAGTCAATGACACCGGCTGTGCAACGCCAAGCAACCGGAGATGCGCACGATCATCTTCGGTCTCCAGCCTCACATGCTTCGTCCCCGCTCGTGGGGATGCGCGTCGTGATCACACGCGCAGAGGATCGCGCCGATCACATGGCCGAGCGGCTGCGTTCGCTGGGCGCGGAGCCAATCATCTACCCAACGATTGCCTTCGTCCCGCCTGAAGATCGTGGACCGCTCGACGCTGCGTTGCAGCGACTCACAGAAGGCGGCTACGATTGGCTGGCGCTCACCAGCGCCACGGCGGTGAAGGTGCTGGCGGAGACGGGATTGCGGGTCGCAGAACACAAGAACCTCAAACTGGCGGCGGTGGGCAGTGCCACCGCGGCGACATGCACCGACCTATTGGGCGTCGCACCGGCTGTCGTGCCGGGGAAATTCGTTGCCGAAGCGCTGGCGGAGGCGCTCGGCGATATCCGGGAGCAGCGCGTCTTGCTCGCCAACGCCGACATTGCGCGTCCAACTCTAGAGGAACGTTTGCGCGCAACGGGTGCGCTGGTCGATCGGGTCGTCGCCTATCGGACGGTTCTCGCCACCGATAGCGACATCGACCTTCCCGCGTTGCTCGCCGCCGGACAGATTGGCGCGATCACCTTCACCAGCGGCTCGACCGTGCGCTATTTCGTGCAGCGGATCGGTCCCGCCGCGCTGGCGGACGCCCGGCGAACAATTATCGCCTGCATCGGCCCGATTACCGCCGAAGCTGCGCGCGAGCTTGGCCTTCCGCCCACGATTATCGCCACCCCTTCGACCGAAGAAGGGTTGATCGAAACATTACAAATTTATGTAAAGCAACAGAACGAAGACAGCGAATAAGCGATAACAGCAAAGCTTTCCAGTCTTCCCCAACCTGTCTGCTTGTCTCAGGAGTATGGATATGAGCAGCTACCCGACAATCCGCCCGCGTCGCCTACGGTCCAGCGCAAACCTGCGCCGCATGGTCCGCGAGACGAGGCTGAGCGCTGACAACCTGATTGCGCCGCTGTTCATCCGCCACGGGCAGAACATCAGCCGGCCCATCGTCTCGATGCCCGGTCACGCCCAGCTATCGGTTGATACGGCTGTACGCGAGGCCGAAACCATTGCCGAGATGGGGATTCCCGCTGTGTTGCTCTTCGGCATTCCGGCGCACAAAGACGCTATGGGCAGCGAGAACTACGACCCGGAAGGGATCATTCCGCAGGCTATCCACGCTATCAAATCGGCTGTGCCCGACCTGTTGGTGATCTCGGACATGTGCTTTTGCGAGTACACCGATCACGGCCACTGCGGTGTGCTCAACCTCCCGGACCATCCAGGGTACAGCGCGCAACTTGGCGAGGGATACCTGCGCAACGACGAGACCCTGGAGTTGTTGGGCCGCGCCTCGGTGGTGCATGCCCAAGCGGGCGCCGACATCATCGCCCCGTCGGGAATGATGGACGGGATGGTCGCCGCAATCCGCCAAGCGCTCGACACAAACGGCTTTGCGAACACTATCATCATGAGCTACGCAGCCAAATACGCCAGCGGCTTCTACGGACCATTCCGCGACGCCGCAGAGAGTCCGCCTTCGTTTGGCGACCGGAGCCAATACCAAATGGACCCGGCAAATGCCCGCGAAGCGCTCAAAGAAGTCGCACTCGATGTAACTGAAGGCGCCGATATGCTGATGGTCAAGCCCGCCCTGGCTTACCTCGACATCATCCAGCGGGTCAAGGAGCGCTTCGAGCTACCCTTGGCCGCCTACCAGGTGAGCGGTGAATTCAGCATGATCAAGGCCGCAGCGGAACGCGATTGGATCGACGAACGGCGCGTCGCCCTGGAAACACTCTACGCTATTCGGCGGGCCGGCGCGGATATGATTATCACCTATTTTGCCAAAGATGTTGTGAAGTGGCTGAAAGCCTAAATCAGGCGACGTGTGAGGGTTACGCGGTGCGAGTCGCGCTGTGCTAGCGACTCGCTTCTGGCATCACCTATCACCCTGGCGCCCTGTCAGGAGGGTACGAATGAACGATAGATTTCTCAAGGCCTGCCGCCGTGAGCCGGTAGATTGCACCCCTGTCTGGCTAATGCGCCAGGCCGGGCGCTATATGTCTGAATACCGCGCGATCCGCGAGCGTTACGGGTTTCTCCAGATGGTCAAAACGCCCGAGGTGGCAACCGAAATTACGCTCCAGCCGATCAACGCCTTCGCCGTCGATGCCGCAATCATTTTTGCCGATATTCTCCCCTTGCTCGAAGGTATGGGGCTCCAGTTGACGTATGAGAAGGGCGAGGGGCCAATCATCCACAACCCCCTACGCGCCCCCGACGATATCAGGGCGTTGCGTGTCACCGACTCGCGCGAGAGCGTGGCGTATACGATTGAAGCGGTTCGCCTGACCAAGCGCGAACTGGCCGACAAGATCCCGCTGATTGGCTTCAGTGGCGCGCCGTTTACGTTGGCAAGCTACGCCATCGAGGGCGGTGGTTCACGGGAGTACCGGCTGACCAAGAAGTTGATGTATACCCATCCCGACACCTGGCAAACGCTGATGACGAAACTCGTCGATCAGATCAGCGACTATCTGCTCGCCCAGGTCGAGGCTGGCGCCGACGCATTGCAGATCTTTGACAGTTGGGCCGGCGCCCTCGCGCCAGGCGATTACGCGGAGTACGTACTGCCGTATGTGCAGCAGGTGATTGCAAATGTGAAAACGCGGCAGCTACGCACCGTTCCGCTGATCTACTTCGGCACCGATATGAGCGGTATGTATAACATCCTGCGCCAGACCGGGGCCGATGTTCTCGGCGTAGATTGGCGCATTTTCCTCGACGATGCCTGGGCGCAGATTGGTCCGGGCAGCGCTGTCCAGGGCAATCTCGACCCGATGGTTCTCTTTGCGCCTTGGCCGGCAATCGAGCGGCGCGCCGCCGATATTCTCGACCGTGCGGCAGGACGGCCCGGCCACATCTTCAACCTCGGGCACGGTATTCTAACCGAGACGCCGGTGGAGCATGTACAGCGGCTCGTCGAGTTTGTTCATAGCTATTCCGCCGACCAGGCGACACGGTGACGGCCTCGTTTGCCGCCGCGCCAGCGTTACACCTGGTTTGTTTGTTACAAGAGGAGCTGCAAATGGCTAAGAGCTTGGCTCGTTCCAAAGAGCTTTTTTCGGAAGCGCAACGATTTCTCCCTGGCGGAGTCAACTCGCCGGTGCGCGCCTTTCGCGGGGTCGGCGGCACACCTCTCTTCATCGAGAAGGGAGAGGGCGCATCCATCTGGGATGCCGACGGCAACCGCTATATCGACTATGTCCTCTCCTGGGGGCCGCTGCTGCTCGGCCATGCCCACCCGGCTGTCGTCGCCGCGCTCAACGAGCAGGCCGCGCGCGGTACGAGCTTCGGCGCACCGACCACGCTGGAGACCCAACTCGCCGAGGTGGTGCTTGCGCTCATGCCGGGGCTTGAACAGGTGCGTTTCGTCAACAGCGGCACCGAAGCGACGATGAGCGCCCTGCGCCTGGCCCGCGCCTACAGCGGGCGGAACAAGATCGTCAAATTCAGCGGCTGTTACCACGGCCACGCCGACATGCTGCTGGTGCAGGCTGGGAGCGGTGTCGCGACCCTGGGGCTGCCCGACAGCCCCGGCGTGCCGGAGAGCGCGACCGCCAGCACGCTCACCGCCGAATATAACGACCTTGACAACATCAAGGCGCTCTTCGCGGCGCACGGCGACGACATCGCCGCCGTGATCGTCGAGCCGGTCGCCGGCAACATGGGCCTGGTTCTTCCCGAACCGGGATACCTTGAAGGGCTGCGCAAACTGACCAGCGAGCACGGCGCGCTGCTCATCTTCGACGAGGTGATGACCGGCTTCCGGGTCGCCCCTGGCGGGGCGCAGGGCTTGTGGGGCATCGACCCCGACCTGACCTGTCTGGGCAAAGTCATCGGCGGCGGGCTGCCGGTGGGCGCCTATGCCGGCAAGCGCACGATTATGCAGACCGTTGCACCCGCTGGGCCAATGTACCAGGCGGGAACGCTCTCGGGCAACCCGCTGGCGATGGCCGCCGGCCTGACAACCCTACAAACCGCCTTTGCCGAGAACACATCCAGCGCGGATCAGAATACCGCCTTCGGCCAAGCGGCCAAGCTGGCAGAAACCTTGACCGACGGGATGCGCGGCCTCGCCGAAGAAACCGGCGTGTCACTCCAGACGGGTAGTGTGGGGACGATGTTCGGCTGTTACTTCCTACGCGCACCTGGCCAGCGCATCACCAGCTACGCTACCGCCAAACAGTATGCCGATACGCAACGCTACGCGCGGTTCTTCTGGGCAATGGTCGAGCGCGGCGTCTACCTGGCTCCGTCGCAGTTCGAGGCCGGCTTCGTCAGCAGCGCCCACGGCGAGGCGGAGATCGCGGCAACGTTGGCGGCGGCGCGCGAGGCGCTCTTGCTCATACGGGACGGATAAAAGATGAAACGCCCGGCGCCGCCAGCCTTGCCCAAGCGCAGCACGCCGTTTGTGCTGACTAGCCTCGATGATGAGGCGAATCTGGCAGGGGTCTCGATTATAGATAGTGTGCTGGTTGCGCAGCATGTGCAAAGTGTGACGATTGCGGAGGCACTGTTCAAGCAGACAAGCTTTAATAACTCACAGTTCCTAGGTCTGCACGCGACCGATGTGCGCTTCGAAAGTTGTGATCTGACCGAAGTCGTCTTCGAACGGTCGAACTTGCGTCGGGTCGAATTCATTGGCTGTCGTTTAATTGGCTTCCAGGCGCCCAAGGCGCGGTTCACAGACATGTTGTTCAAGGGGTGTAATGGGCCGGGCGCTCAATTCTGGAAAAGCCAATGGAAAACCATTCGCTTCGAGAACTGCGTGCTGAACGACGCCGATTTTCAAGAAGCCGATCTCTCGGGGGTGGTGTTCAGCAAGTGCGATCTGCGCAACGCGAAGATGGCCGGGGCCAAGCTGGCGGGCGCCAATTTGTGCGGCTCGAAGATTGACGGGTTAAAAGTAGGGGTTGATGAGTTACGCGGCGCCATTGTGGATTATGAACAGGCAATGAGTATTGTGCGCCTGCTGGGCATCACCGTGCAGTTCGAATAGAGGCGTTAGTACGTTGGCAGGTTATCGGCCATTTTTACTATCATTATACGACGCAGCCATATAGACATCCAACGTTCCAACATTCCAACGTACTAACGTCCCGACTTCCGATTAGCCCGCATCGTCGGTATTGGCATTGCCCGTGTTCCAAGGGATCGGCGTTTCCCGGAGCCGCCGTTCCATATCCGAGCGGAAGGACGGGTGGTGTTGCAGCAACTCATTGATCAGATCGCCATCGGCATCGACCGGCACAAGTTGAAAGGCGGGAACGCCATTCACGGTGACGATAATCGGCTCGTCCTGGCAAAGCGCAGCATAGTGGCTCAGGCGCGCTTTGGCTTCAGTTAAGGGAATGATTTTCATGATGAAGACGATACTCCTTTCCCTGGACAAAAAGTGCGTTACCCTGCTTGCGCCCAATCACGGTGATTGTGACGAGTCGCGGCGTTTCATCTGCGTTGTAGAGCACCCGATAGTCGCCGTGGACTCGCAGTTCGTAGCCTGCGACTGGATTGGGCCGTAGTTGCTTGAGGTTACCACTGAGTTTGAGCGGCTCTTGGGCAAGTTGCCGGTTGATGGCAGTGGTGATGATCCGCTGGGCGAATACCGGCAGGTAGCGCAGATCCGCGAGCGCACTCGGCAGTATTTGGATTGTCCAGGCCATGTTTCGGATTATAACACGGTCTTTTATTCTGGTCAATAGATTATCCTTAATATTGGTCGCCCGAGCACATGGAGAAAGATATGACAACTTTGACGACTCGCGACGCCGTCTTCGCTTTGATGCGCGAAGGACAAATGAAGCTTTGCGCCGCCTTCGAGGAGATTGATGGCGCAGCCCAATTTGTGAGCGAGAGTTGGGAGCGCCCCGGCGGGGGCGGTGGCGCCGCGCGCGTCCTGACCGAAGGCGCAGTATTCGAACGCGCCGGGGTCAACGTTTCGGCGGTCCATGGTGCGCAGGTGCCGCCCAGTATCTGGCAGGAACGCCCTACAACGAAAGATCAGTCCTATTTCGCGACCGGGATTTCGATGGTGCTACACCCCCGCAACCCCTATACGCCCGCCTTCCACGCCAACTTCCGCTACTTCGAGGCTGGCGACGACTGGTGGTTCGGCGGCGGGATGGATATGACCCCTTGCTATGGCTTTAGCGAGGACGCCATCCACTTCCATAGCACATTGAAAAACTATTGCGCCAATCATTTCATCGCCAACTACGCAACTTACAAGGAGACCTGCGACGACTACTTCTACGTCAAGCACCGCAAAGAGATGCGCGGCATTGGCGGGATCTTCTTCGACAACCTCCATCCCGACGGCCCAGAGGGGTTCGAGCAAGCGTTTGCCTTTACCCAAGAGGGCATTGACGCGATTTTGAACGCCTATCTGCCGGTGGTGCGCAGACGCATGCACACCCCCTACGGTGAACGCGAACGTCAATGGCAGCTTTACCGGCGTGGACGTTATGTCGAGTTCAACCTGGTCTACGACCGGGGCACGGTCTTCGGCCTACAGACCGGCGGCTTCATCGAAGCTATCCTGATGTCGCTGCCGCCGCTAGTACGCTGGGAATTCAACTACCAGCCAGAGCCCGGCAGCTCCGAAGCCATGCTGGCCGACTTTCTGCGGCCCCGCGACTGGGCGGAGCTGAGTGCTTAGATAGGAGAACGATATGCCTCCCAAACCACAGTTTACTCGCGAGGATGGCCTCTATCACTCATTCTGTGGCTTGGTGAGCGTTGGATGGCTGTACCAAAAGATCAAAGACAGTTTCTTTCTGATCCTTGGCACCCATACCTGCGCCCACCTGCTCCAGAATACGCTGGGAGTGATGATCTTCGCCCATCCACGCTTCGCCGTGTCGCTGCTCGAAGAGGCCGATCTTTCCTCCTCACAGCCGAAGATCGCCCACCAGATCGACGAGATCTGCGCCGAATACAAGCCATCGGTCATCTTCCTACTCTCATCCTGCACGCCCGAAGTGATGAAAGTCGAATTCGAGGGATTGGCCGAGTCGCTCTCGCGCCCCGACCTGCCCGTGCTCTTCGTCCCGGCGTCCGGGCTGGACTATACCTTCTCGCAATCCGAAGACTCGGTGCTCCAAGCACTCATCCCCTTCTGCCCCATCGCCGAACCCGACGACAAGCGGGTTGTCTTCCTTGGCTCGGTGAACGACGCAATTGCCGACGACTTTTCGCTCGAAGCCGCCCGGTTGGGCATTCCGGTCGCCGGTTTCCTGCCCGCCACGCGCTTCAACGAGCTGCCGCCGATTGGTCCAGGGACGATTCTGGCGCCGCTCCAGCCCTACCTGTCGAAGACCGCAACCCAGCTCCGCAACGAGCGGGAGGCAACCGTGCTCTCGACCCTCTTTCCTTTCGGTCCAGACGGCACCCGCGCCTTCTGGGAGGATCTGGCGCGCGAATTCGATATGAACGTCGATCTGTCGGAGCGCGAGGCGGCGGCATGGGAACGGATCAAGCCGCATACCGACATTCTGAAGGGGAAGAAGGTCTTCTTCGCCACCGATATCCTGATGGAGTTGCCCCTGGCGCGCTTCCTGCGCTCGTGCGGCTGCGAGGTGTTAGAGTGTAGCACACCCTACATCAACCGTCGCTTCCATGCCCGCGAGCTTGCCCAGTTGGAGGGTGTTCGCCTGATCGAGCAAGCGAACTTCGACCGCCAGTTGCAGAGTATTACCGAAGAGCAGCCCGACCTGGTCGTCTCGAATATTATTACCACCAACCCGCTGATTGGTCGGGGTGTAGTCGCCAAGTGGGGCACCGAGTTCGCCTTTATGCCTATTCACGGCTGGTCTGGCGTCAATACCTTGGTGCAAATGTTTACCAAGGCGCTCAAACGCCACGCCAAGCTCGACCAGCAAGGCCTCGACCCAATCTGGACCACCGGGTTGATGCCATCGATGCCGGGCCAAGAAGACGTGATACCGCTACATCAATGACCCGTGATCCGCGCCGAGCGACGCTGCGTATGGATCGCTCGGCATCGTCACCGGTCATTCGTCATTCATACCTGGAGGAGTTATGCGCCTGGCTTACTGGATGTACGAAGGAACCGCCCACCACGGCGTCGGGCGGGTGATGAACAGCATGCGCAATGTTCACGCCGTTTTCCACGCGCCGCAGGGCGATGATTATGTCAATACTATCTTCACCATGCTGGAGCGCACGCCATCATTCCCGGCGATGACCACCAGCGTGGTGAGCGGCACCGATCTGGCGCGGGGCACCATCCGCCTGCCGGAGACATTGCGCCAGGTCGAAGCCAAGCTCAATCCCGAGCTGATTGTCGTGGTCGCGTCGTGTTCAACCACGCTCTTGCAAGAAAATCTGGAGATTGCCGCGCAGTCGGCGCATGTCAACTGTGATGTGCTGGTCTACGATGCCAACCCATACCGCATGCAAGAGATTACCGCCGCCGAGAGTCTGTTTACGCACCTGGTCAAGCAATACGCTGCGCCCACGCCGCTGACCGACTATCCCAGCGTGAACATTCTCGGCCCAGCGTCGCTTGGCTTCCACGTCAAGCACGACCTGACCAGCCTACGACGCATGCTCAAGACTCTGGGCGTACAGGTCAACGTGGTTGCGCCGTGGGGCGCAACGATTGATGATCTGCGCAAACTGCCCGCCGCCTGGGTCACAATCGCGCCCTACCGCGAACTTGGGCTCAAGGCCGCCGCCTACCTGGAAGAGCAGTTTGGTTCGTTAGCGCTGTACGATGCGCCCATCGGCGTCCAGCCGACCCTGCGCTGGCTCGATACGCTCATCGAGATGCTGAACACCGTCGGCGCACGGCATACACGCTCCAACGGCAGCGCGAATGTCGCGCCCATCAAGATTCCGCCGCTCACCGCGTTTTCGCTCGACGGCATGTCGGCGCCGTCAGCGGTGCCCTGGTTCGCACGCACCGCTGACATGGAGAGCTTCTCCAACAAAGCGGCGTTCGTCTTCGGCGATGCAACGCGCACCGTTGGGATCACGAAGTTTCTGCACGACGAACTGGGCATGCCGATCGCCGGCGCGGGCACCTACCTCAAGCACCAGGCCGACTGGGTGCGCGCGCAATTGGATGGCTACGTTGATGACGCCGACTTTCTCTTCACCGACGAGTTTCAGCAAGTGGCGCAGCGCATCGGCGAACTGCGCCCGGAACTGGTCTGCGGCACCCAGATGGAGCGCCATACCGCGCGCAAGCTCGACTTGAACTGTATGGTGATCGCGCCGCCGACCCATATCGAGAACCACTTACTCTCCTACAAGCCCTTCCTTGGCTTCGATGGAGCCGACGTTATCGCCGACGAGGTTTACACTACTGCAACCTTAGGCATGGAGAAACACCTGATCGATCTCTTCGGCGATGCCGGCCTCGATGTCGACGAGGAGCAGAACGGCGCGCAGCAGGAGTCGGCAAGCACGAATGGCGACGCCAGTCTGGCAGACGATCAGAACCAGGTCGTCGCGCTTGGCCAGGCCGTAGCAAACAACGCCGCCGTTGCCTCCGCTCAATCTGTCTCCTGGTCAAAAGAGGCCGAGGTGATGCTCAAGAAGGTACCCTTCTTCGTCCGCAACCGGGTACGCAACAACGTCGAGAAATATGCTCGCGAACACAACCACGCCGAAATTACGGCGGAGGTATTGATCACCGCGAAGGAGCACATCGGAGGGTGAACGCTGAACGGCGAACAATCAGGAATACCAGTTACGAGACATGAATGAGGAATGACGGGGCAAGACGGCAACGAATCCCTTCCAGCCTTTGCGGTAACGCACGTTCGGGTGACATTGCTACGCTCACCATGCGTCATTCATCATTTCCTGGGGGTGTTACATGGACGAAGGTCCATCCAAAGGATTATATGAGATCACCCTGCTCAGCCAGGATACGCGGCTGAAGGGACGACCCAAGCTGTGCAGCGACTGCGGCCTGTGCGACAGCTCCTACCGCCGCTTGATGGCCCAGACCTGCGTGTTTGTCAACAACAAGACCGAGGCCATCGAGCAGCGTCTGTTCGGGCGGCGGCGCAAAGCTGGCGACGAACTGCTCTTTGGGATCTACCGAGCTATGTATGCGGCGCGCATTCCAAAGCCGCCGCCCGGCGCGCAGTGGAGCGGGATGGTGACCACGCTCGCGGCGCGTCTGCTGGAGCGAGGCGCCGTCGATGGCGTCATCACAACACGGGCGGTGCCGGGCACTCGCTTCGCGCCCCAACCCTTTCTGGCCCGCACGCCCGAGGAAGTTCGCGCCAGCGCTGGCAACAAACCCTGCCTCTCACCGACATTAAACCTGCTCGACGAGGTGCGGAACAGCGGGGTCAAACGACTGGCATTTATCGGAACAGGCTGCCAAGTCCATATGTTGCGCGCCGCCGAGGCAGAACTCGGCTTGGAGCGCCTCTACGTCATTGGTATCCCGTGCAGCGACAATGTGACGTATCCAGACCTGCAACTCTTCCTGAGTCTGATCTCGAAGTCGCCCGATACCGTCGTTCACTATGAGTTTATGCAGGATTTCAGCGTCTGGTTGCGCCACGAGAATGGGCATACCGAGCGAGTTAACTTTATCGACATTCCGATGGACAAGCTGAGCAGTGTTTTTCCCTCAGCTTGTCTCTCCTGCTTCGACTACCCGAACACGCTGGCCGACATCACCCTCGGCTACATGGGTGTAGAGTTAGGCTGGCAGTGGGTGCTGGTGCGGACGGCGATCGGCGAAGAGCTCTTCGACCTGCTCAAGCCAGAACTCGAGTTCGGACCGTTGACCGAGCGCGGCAACCGGCGTAACGGGATCGGGCGCTACGTAGAAATGCTGGCCCGCCCGCCCGCCCGCCCGCCAGTCCTGATTCGCAAGCTGATCGCGTTCTTGCAGCGCCGGCGCGGCCCCAAGGGCTTGGAGTTCGCCCGTTCGGTCATCGAGATGAAACTGCTCCGCAACTTGCAGTATGTGCGCGACCGCTTCGCCAAACATGAGGCCCGCGTCGTGCCCTATCACGTCTACGAAGCATTGGAGCCATATGCTCCTGCCTACGAGCAGGCCTTTGAACAGAACCTCGACCCGGCGACCGATGAGGTTGGTAGGTTGAAAGGAAGAACGTTGCACGTTGGATGAGATAGTTTGAAAAGCGCCTTTTGGTGTGGAGCAGCCAGGCTGCTGCTAGCAAGAGCGCGACGCCCATATTCCCATAGCGCTTACATGCCGAGAGGTGTTTTTCAATCAGATCTTTCGGGTATAATACATAGTACATTTTGCCCAATTCGCCTTTCATACGCACTCTACTTTGCAGCTTTCGCCGTATCGTTCTCGGAAAGTGCAAAGATACAACTTGGTCACATAGCAAGGAGGCAACAGGATGAGTTTGATACTTGCAGTCTATGGTAAAGGCGGCATCGGAAAGTCGACCACCTCCGCCAACCTTTCGGCGGCTATGGCGCTCAAGGGCGCCAAGGTTTTGCAGATCGGCTGCGATCCCAAGCACGACTCGACATTCCCGCTGACCGGCACGCTCCAGCCAACCGTGATCGACATCCTTGACGAGGTGGAGTTCCATATCGAGGATGTGATGCAGGAAGATGTCGTTCTCACTGGGTTCGCCGGCGTGGACACGCTCGAGTCGGGCGGCCCCCCGGCAGGCAGCGGGTGCGGCGGCTACGTTGTCGGCGAGACTGTCAAACTGCTCAAAGAGTTCGGCCTATATCACAAATACGATGTCATTGTCTTCGATGTCTTGGGCGACGTTGTCTGCGGTGGCTTCTCCGCACCGCTGAACTATGCCGACTTTGGCTTGATCATCGCCTGCAACGACTTCGACAGCATTTTTGCTGCCAACCGTCTCTGCTTGGCCATCTCACAGAAAAGCCAGCGCCACAAAGTCAAAATGGCGGGAATCATTGCGAACCGGGTTGACTACGAGAACGGCGGGGGGACGAACCTACTCGAACCGTTCGCGGAAAATGTCGGCACCAGCGTGATCGGCAGAGTGCCATATCACGATCTGATCCGTCGCTCGCGTCTTGCCGGGAAAACACTGTTCGAAATGGAGGGCGAAGGCAAAGAAGAGTGTGTCAAACCATTCGAGGATATGGCCGAATACATGCTCAATCAGCCGCCATCCAGCGTGCCCACCCCATACAACGACCGCGATATCTTCGAGGTCATTGGCGGGTGGCGCTAGACTCAATCAACACAGATACGCAGAGCACGACTTGCATGTGACCACAGGGCGTGATTGCGATCAAAGCTGAAACTCGTTCAGATGCTCCCCATTGGATGAGTGCAACGCCGCCGCACTGCCAATGGGGAGTGTCTATCTGGGCCGCATCCGCGCGGACGCACCTATTGATTGGCTGGCAGAGGATAACCTTGAACAACACACTGGAGTACGGCTCTTTTTGCGTACAAGGTACGCCAAAACCGTTGCATCGCTTCGTTCATAATGATATTACAGGTTTCACGAGCAGAGAACTGCTATGCGTATCCTACATCAATTCTTTTTACTGAATAGCACGACCAAACTGCTCATTCTCATGCTCGTCGTGATTATCCTGTTTTGTGTGTTCGCCTTTCTCAATCCGGCTTCCACTATCCACGCACCATCCCCTACAAAGCCATCGATGCCGCCTACTCCGGTGACAAACCTTGACCCAGCGTTAACGTTGACCGTTTAGTAAAATTGAACGCTGGCGAGTTGGTACATTGACTTTTTCACGAAATTGAATATTGGCACAGTAGCAGGTTGACAGGTTAGCACAGTTAAACACTGGAACATTTATCCCCTATGATAACCACTAACCACTCCTCAATACTTGATCTATCCTCTGGCGCCTGATCGCTGACCCTGACGCCGAATCGCTGACGCCTGAACGCTAAGAAGCGCAGGCTCATCCCCAACTGCTCTTTTCATGTTCGATCCGCGCACATCTCTTGCCGAAATAACATAATTGTAATAATAAATCCTATTCCTGCCCAATACCGTATTTCAGCAGTCCATTTACTCTCTTTCTATAAGACATGACTTGTGTAACTTCGTTTTAACACAATCGCAAGTATCGACTGACGCAGTATTCTCAACCTGTAGCCAAAACCAAGCTACACTTTTCGCGCCCCACACTTGAGAAAATATGGCGAAATGACTACAACAGAACATCGAGGCGAGACACGTCTGTCTGCTGCCTCCCGGCTAATGTACGGTTAGCTGCGGTTCTCAACGACACTGAGGGATCGCACATGCAACAACAACCACTCTTGCAACTCATTGCTATTGGGATGATCCTCGGGATCGGGCTCTTGACGGGACTGGCGTTCAACCCATCCCTTGCCCCAGCAAGGCAAAGCCAAGGACCGAGTATTGTCAGGGTAAGCTCCTTTCAATCTGGCGGCTTGGGCCTTACACGAGAAGCTTGGGAAGCACGCTATGGCGCCCCGCTAGAAACAATGCTTGGGGTGACGATATACACCGGCGGATTGAGTGTGATCTATCGAAATGACAAAATCTGGAGCATCACCCAGGTCTGGGAGACCGAACGCACCTTTGACGAGGCTCGCGCAATGGCCAAGGCATTGCTTCCAGCAGATAGCACATTGGTTGAAATGTATACGACATCCATAGGCCAGCGTGTCGACCGCAGCCAAAGCGAGACCTTGCAATATGATTTCTCCGGCTTTGGCCTTGGCAACGAGCCCGGGGAGCATATTGTCGTTTACCTCCACAGGCCGGACACGCTGAATGTGACGGGGTTTGAGATTAGTGTTGGGAATAATCCTTAGCCACGCACTCTATGTCGAAACGGATGCCGTGCGGGCGAAGACTCCAGCTAGTTTGCTGGCGCGTGGGGCGCAACAGGCTTGGGGTTTCACTTCGCCCGCGTCCGCATACGCCGCCGGGTGTTATTCAGCATAGCGCTCTTCGCGCCAGGGATCGGCGTTGTTATTATAGCCATAGCGCTCCCAGAAGCCCAACTTGTCTTCCGCCAAAAATTCCAACCCGCGCAGCCACTTGGCGCTCTTCCAGAAGTATTTCTTGGGCACAAGCAACCGTAGCGGATAGCCATGTTCTGGGGTCAACTCGGCATCTTCGTATTTATAAGCCAACATCGCTTCGTCTTCGAGCAATATCTCCAACGGTATATTGGCGGTAAAACCCTGTTCGCAGTGGGCGACGACAAAGCGGGCAGCAGGGTTGATCGCGGGAATATGTTTAAGAAACTCCTTGAACTGCACCCCTTCCCATCGAGTATCAAGTTTGCTCCAGCGGGTCACGCAATGAATATCGGTCGTTACCTGAATCGTCGGCAGCGCGCGAAACTCGACGAATGAGAGCCGCGCCGGTTCGGCGATCTCGCCCCACACCCGCAAATCCCAGGTCTGTTCGAGGTCGCTGTACTGTGGCACGTTACCATAGTGGAGCACGGGAAACTTCTCTGTGACATATTGACCGGGAGGCACCCGACCTTCTAATCCTTCTGGTGTCCAGTCGTACTGCTTCTTGAACCTATCAAACATCAAAACGCTCCTTGCTACGCCATTTTTCTTTCCATCATATAGTCTCCTTTCATTATACTCTGTTTCATCACGCCATCAGTGGAATTGGCCATAGAGTTAGGACCATCTCATCGTCCTGAAATAGCACGCAGATGACTCAAAGAGATACGGTTTGGGCTTTATTTGTAGGTGCGGCTTGCAGCCGCGCTGGCTGTTTATTGCCGAGAGAGCCTTGACGTAGCCGACGACTTCACACGTTCAGCGCAGCGAGCAAGGCCAATGTGGGCGGCTGCATAGCGGGAAAGCCTGACCTCCAGCAACAAACTGTGGCCGTTCTAGACAATGCGGGGATTATCGGACAGGCAGGATACTAACCGAACAACGCGGGATGCGCGCAAGCCGCAGCACCCCGTCTCCTGTGTGTCGCCGTCTGCTTATCTGTGGCGAACATTGCCCCGAGCGCTTATCTGCACGTTCGGGGCGCACGCTTCAGCAAGCACATACATTCCATCGCGTTGGGAAGCCGAGTTCTGTGCTTATCATGTACGTCTTAACGTCAAACCGCCCGGCTTCCCCGCCTTTCTTACCCTCGCTGTTTCTCACGCTCCATTCCATTCATATCGACAGAAGGCACAAGGCGTCTGACTTCGCGCAAGCGATGTTCCTGCTCGCGCAGCACCTGCAACATCTGCCCGATCATCTGCTCGACCGTTAAATCCTCACGTCTCCAGCGTTCGATCAACTCGTCCAAAGGATAATGACCCATACTACACTCCAATATCCATAAGCGTGGACAACGGACCATATAAGGCGATCTCCTCTCGTCCTGAATGATCCGTCGTTCGCACGGGATGGGAAAACAGCCAAACCACCCCGTACGGGCGAAAGGCGAACAGGGACTCCCGCAGCGCATGCAGGCGGCGTTTGAATCGAAAACCAACGAGGAACGATGCACGACCTAATTTATGCCTGGCTTCCGATGCGCACACCTTACAGCAGCGACACTCGCGCAGACAGGGCGGAGATGCCACTACCGCCAGGGACAACGAAACAGCAGCGGTAGCCTCGATATCTACCGATACATTATCGGGTCGGGCACGTTAACTGGTCCATCTCCCCGGTCTTAGCTGTTTTGACTGGATGCGATGGCGCATATCCTACTATGAAAGTGGGAAAGTGTCAAACGTTCAAGTGAAACCGTTGGCGATTGTATCAGATGAGTTAGCCGATATTATTTAACACCTTTGGCGATCGCACAAGCAGCGTTTGCGCCGTCAATGCTCGATACTAGCAACCATCGTAACAAAGAACAGAGGAAATAGTTCTACGTTAGGTGACACAAGCTGTTACGTTTTGTCCCATAGAGCACGACAGCTCCATTCCTACGGGGCAGCGTTATAGCGGGCGCACTCCACCCCGAGGAGGAACCCTGCCGGTTCGTTCGTGCGCCCTTGGCGCGTCGGGTTGCGCTTCCCCGCTGCGCGGTGCGCGCCGATCTGCGCGGGAACCCTGCCGGTTCGTTCGTGCGCACGTGTTGCGGCGGGTTACGCTGCCCCGCTGTCTGGCATCTCGCAGATTTGCAGGGCGCCGCCCCTCACGCTCCCCGCAAGGGAACCGTGCCGGTTCCCCTTGACCCCTCCGCAGGTGGCGTGCTTGGGATGCGAAAGGCCAGTGTCACATGCCTCCGTTGCGATGGTTGGATCGGTGCGACAGAAGGATGGTTTGCGGCAGGCAGGCGGCCGCGCCGCCGCACCCGTCGAGATCGTGCAGCTGGTGACATCTGCTCCCGCGCAACGGGCGTATGCCTCCGACCCAGTGTGCTCGCAATGATACTGGCCCAACATGCGGGGGTCACGGGGGCGCGGCGCCCCGTGCGGGGTGGCGGGGCTGGCCCCGCCCGCG
>JAKSDJ010000544.1 GCA_022360155.1 Chloroflexales bacterium
CCCGTGGAAAGAGCTTTGCCATTGCCGTTATCTGCCCAGAGAGTTGATTGAAAGTGCATTGAATGCGATGCGTTCGAGCTTTTCCGTGGTATTTCACGCCAAATTCACAATAATCTCACTTGTCGCTGGTAGGGCATACCATAGGTGCGGAAGCCCACACCGTTTACGGGTGTGAGGGAACGCCGGGCTGCCATGTCGAATTAAAACATACGTTCGTTTTAACTATCCTTCCTTTTGTGAAGATTACTGCACAACTGAAGTTGTTGCCCACGCCCGAACAGGTAGGTGCGCTTCAGCTCACGCTCCAGGCTGCGAACGTCGCGTGCAACCCCATCAGCGCCGTCGCCTGGGAAACACGCATGTTTGGCACGTTCCCCCTGCAAAAGCAGCTCTACCAGGACGTGCGCGACACGTTCAACCTTGGCGCGCAATTGGCGATACGCTGCATCGCCAAAGTTGCCAATGCGTACAAACGGATCGGAAGTCTCTGTGTGTGTTCAAGCCCACGGTGGCAGTTGCGTTTGATGACCGTACCCTCTCTTGGAACCTCAAGGGTTCGGAGGTTTCGATCTGGACGCTTGATGGACGACAGGCGATCCCATTCGTCTGTGGTGAACGCCCTGGCAACGGACAGCGACGGCGAACACATCAGCGGTGAGCAGGTTGAGCGCCGTCGTCAGTGGTACACCAGCCGGCGGCAGGCGCTGCAAAAGGTCGGCGCCCCATCGGCAAAACGCCGCTTGCGCCAACTCACGGGCCGCCAGCGGCGCTTTCAAAAGGACACAAACCACATCATCAGCAAGCGGCTTGTTGCCAAAGCCGAACGCACGAAACGGGCGATTGCGCTCGAAGATGTGCGCGGTATGCGCCAGCGGGCGAGGGTTGGAGGGCCACAGCAACGAGCATGCCAGAGCAATTGGGCCTTCGGACAGATGCGGATGTACATCAGCTACAAGGCGCAACAGGCAGGTGTGCCGGTGTCGTGTGTCGATCCGTCCTACACAAGCCAACGCTGTAGCGCATGTGGACATACCGAACGCCGCAACCGCCGTTCTCAGACTGCGTTACGCTATCACGAAGGCGCTGGTGAATTTCTTTCACACACGCTACGCAGTGTCACCGGTCAGCGATTTTGATACGCTCTTTTTTATTCGTGTGGCAGAGCATGTGTGTCAAAACCACGCGGTGCTCCATCAGATCCTAGCCGGTGAATACGTGATACCGAACGTGCGCATCGTCTCAACCCCGACGCATTTTCTCCGCGAGGCGGAGGCACACGCGCTGGTGCAATCCATCGACGATCTGGTTACCGCTACCCTCCTTGCGTATGCGCACAAGCGTTTGGCTGCCATCGCCCAAACCGATAGCCCCGTTAGTCCTTTTGACTTCTGTTTTTTTTCGCAGGTGATGCTGCGTATGTTGAGTAACCATACCGTGTTACGTGCTACGCTTGCGGAAAAAGAGTTTGATTTGATGGCTATGATGTTTAAAGCATGGGATGAAACGGAAGCGGAAGAAAAAGCAGCAGCGAAGAACGATCCTGTATCATCTTGTTGATGCGCATGGCATGGATCATGGGCGAGTGTGACCAGGTTATGTAGAAAAGACGCGCAGTGCAACAAAGACTATGCGTGTCGTGGGTATGTTGAGCAAACCTCAACGATGAAACTGTAGCCAAGTTCATCATCGTGGGCCCATAGCTTCACCCTCGACATGCCGGTTGCCACGCCAGACGGCGATACCCCTATCGCAACCATCGCGCCGCTTGCGTTACTCACCGCGACCCGGTGATCGTCGCGCTGACCCGCGACGACGATCACCGGAAGGCTCGCACGGGGCCAGCGGCTTACCGCATCGCGCTCGCTGCGCTGGTTAGCTGACCGGGCTTTCCTCACAGTCGATCCTCACCAGAATGGCCGCCGCTACCAGGCCCCAAATGACATTGAATATGAATACAAACAGGGGTGTAAGCGCCCCAAGCTCCAGACCAAAGACGCCTTTATCCGCTTTGAACGGAAAGATGATGAGCAATTGAACCAGTGTGGGACCGAGACTCCAGACTAATCCGCTCATGTACGGCGTGCTTCTCAACACTGGAAGCAAGAAGAGAAAACCCCACAATCCACCCCACACGATACGCGGATAGAGCCAGGCTGGGGTGAACTCGGGCGCGATGCCGACGCCAAGGGCGGCCGTAATCCCGAGGGCGCCTAGGAGCCACACGACAATGCTATTCGCTAAACCTCCTGCGCATCCGGCGGCGAAGCAGAGGGCCGCTTTTCTCACAAATGCATGAGTGCGTTCCTGGGCAGTATAGGTGGCTAGCGGTGCTCGGACGGTCATGATTGAAATCCTCCTTGGAAGCTGTATTAAGAGAAGCTGCTGTGAAACGAAACAGCGGCTAACGATAAGAAACACCGGTGTCGATAGAATGTACGACCCATATCGTGCGTTTGATTCTCTTTGGCATACACGCATGTTGGCAAGAACTCCATCAATGCCTGAGAAGCTGTCTGAAAAGCCGTTTGACCAGACAAGCATGGGATCAAAAACTGAGATGGAACGAAGCACTGGCGCGTCGGCATGTGGAGTGCGGCAGCATGGCTGCCGCACTCCATACCCCTTTTCAGACAACCTCTGACTCTTGCATTGTCTTGGGCGGCCAAACATGGGTTGCATCGCTTTGGCAGGCGGGGAGCCATGCTTCCGTATTCCAAGCCTCATACGACGTTGACGCAGCCCGCTCAGACCCCGCGCTCCCGCTTGACAAGGCGCAAAGCGCATGCTACTCTGGACGCGCCAGTTTGGTCATGCCAGATGTCCATACGGAGTCGCCGTACCCCGTCCAAACGGCCTGTTAGCTCTTGCGAAAATACCTGCCCCACGTTGGACATCTACAGTTGTGTGCTTTTCATTTCGGCGTTGTGGACACAACACTGGTTGAAATAGCGACGTGGATCGCACCTGACGACCTCGTCGGCACGGGTCACGTCAATACTTGTTATCATTCAGGTCATAACACTCGCGACGGGCGATGCATACATACCTTGGGCTGATGGACAGTCTTGTCCGCTTTCTCGAAACGAGTCGAAAAGTCAACCTGCGTGCGCCGCATCAAGCGCAGCGCGTGTGAGCGAGCTACCTAGGATGTACGCGGAATCGCGCATGCCGGTAGCGCCGCCGCAGCGCTTCGTTCTCCATGGCGCAGGAGTTGAGCGAAGGTTCGACTGAAACGCAACAGCACGAGAAATAATGAGGTTCACCGATGCGTATTCAGGATGTGGAATTCATCGGGCTGCGTTCGTCGTTACCCCAACCGGCGAACTTCTCGTGGGGCGCCGCCACGGCGCGCAACGTCGGGCTGGTCAAGGTCACCACCGACGATGGACTGGTCGGCTATGGGGAGACCAGCGTCACCTTCCCGCTCTGGAGTTTGGAAGAACGCGCCCTCACCGTCCGCGAAGGGCTGCGCCCTTTAGTGCTCGGCGCAGACACGGACGATATCGCCGGGCTACATGCTCAGCTTCAGCGCACATTCGCGCGCTTGGGACCGCTCTGGTCGCCACTGGCTATCCACAGCAGCATTGGCGCGTTCGAGATGGCGTTATGGGATCTGAAAGGGAAGGCCGAGCGCAAGCCGCTCTATCAAGTGCTCAACCCACAGGCGACAGCGGAACCGATCCCGCTCTACGCTGTCGGGTTTACTGGCGACCCTGACGCCATGGCGCGGCAGGCCGCCGCCGCCCTTGATGATGGGTTTGCCGCAGTCAAGGTGCGGCTCGGTTTCGGTGAAGAACGCGACCTTGCGCTACTGAACGTTATGCGATCAACCCTGGGCGACTCCGCAACGCTGCTGGCGGACGCCAACATGGCGTGGACGCGCCATGTTGCTGCGGCTATGGCCGATCGGCTGACGGCATTCCGGCTGGGCTGGTTGGAAGAGCCGCTCGATCGGGGCGATATCATCGGGCTGGCCGAATTACGCCGCGCTAGCGGGATACCGATTGCCGCCGGCGAGAATGCGTATGGAGTCCACGAGGGCTTGGCGCTTATTGCAGCCGATGCCGTCGACATTATCATGCCGGATATCGCCAGAGGCGGCGGGATTATCGCGGCACGCGGCATGATTGCAGCAGCGCGTGCAAAGGGGCTGCCGTACAGCCTCCACCACTACGCCTCTGATCTTGGCTTCGCGGCGGCGCTGCACCTCTGCACCGCCGAACCAGGGGCCATGTATCTCCTGCGCGATACGAGCCCCTGGCCCTTGCGCAGCGATCTGCTGGTCGACGCCCTGCGCATTGCAGGCGGGCGCGCCTGGCCGCCGGACGGCGCAGGCCTAGGCATTACGCTCGACGAAGGAGTCATCGAGCAGTATCGAATCGTATAACGGAACACCGCGAGTCGTACAACAGCGAGGCGCGGCGGGATTATCATCCGCCTGCTTGCCTCATCCGATCAGGCAACTGGACAAGAGCAAAGGAGCGCGACAGATGTCTCGATCACCCAAGCGGCATACTCGCCGCAGCTTTTTGCGGGGCGTGTTGACCGGGAGCAGCGCTATGATCCTGGCCGCTTGCGACGACCAGACCGCTTCTCCAGCGATCGACTCCCCCGCCCCGACAACAGCGACAGCCCTTGCCCCCGATTCCGCCGCCCCAGCTCAAATCAGCGGCGCCGGTCAAACGCTCAGCTTCATGATTATTCAGCCCCACGCCCTCACCGGAGACATCCTCAAGCAAGAGTTCGAGCAAGCGACCGGCGCGACAGTCAATGTGACCGCAGTACCGTACGACCAGGTTCAGGCCAAGGCAACCCTCGACGTTCAGTCGGGCGCCTATGCGTTTGATGTCTTCGACTATTGGTATACCACCGTCGGCGCGCTCGCAACGCAGGGCATTATTGAGGATCTGACCGATTTCATCGAACAAAATCCGGATATCGAACCATCCGACTTCATTCCCAGCATCTACGACACCTACACACTGGTCGATGGGCGATGCTATGGGCTGCCCATCGACGGCGATACGCACGTGCTCTTCTACAACACCGAGATCTTCGAGCGCAACGGCCTCCAGCCGCCGACTACTTGGGAAGAGTATGAAACCGCCGTTCAAACGATCACCGAGGCCGAGAGCGGGAGTGGAATCTACGGCGCCGCGTTGATGGGCAACAAAGCGCCGATCATCATTGGGTCGACCTATTCCAATCGGCTGGCTGGCTTCGGCGGCGCATTCTTAGAAAATGGGCAACCGGCGATCAACAGTGAAGCCGCCAAGGCTGCCGCCCAATCGATGCTCGATGGGGCGACGTATGCGCTGCCAACTCCGCTGGAGACCGCGTTCGACCAGGCGCTTCCCGCGTTTCTTTCCGGCAAGGTGGCAATGATGGAATTCTGGACCGATTTGGGCGTCTATTCGCAAGATCCGCAGCAATCGCAGATTATCGACAAATGGGATGTCGTATCGATGCCGGTTGGCGATTCGAGCAAGAAGAATATCTCGCCGTTGAACGCTGGCTTTGGCTTCGCCGTCTCCACTGGATCGAAAAACAAGGAGCTGGCGCGCGAGTTCGTCAAATTCGCCGCCAGCAAAACGATGAGTCTGAAGCTGCTGCTGACCGCCGGCAGCGGCATTGACCCAACTCGCCGCTCCGCGCTCGAGTCGGCAGAATATCAGCAGTTTGCGCCGAAGGTGCAGAAAGCCGCGATGGCGGCGCTCAATGGCGCGTTTGCCTGGCCGACAATCCCGCAATCGCCCGACTTGATGACCGTCTTGGCGGACAATCTGGCGCTCGTGTTGCAGCAATCGGTTGAGCCCGCGGCGGCAATGGATACCGTCGCGGTAGAATGGAAGAAGATCCTTGGCGCATAGAGCACAACCGCTGCATATCGTCACCCGCCGCGGTCGGCTGACTCCGCACCTGCTGACGATCCCGATGCTGATCAGCTTGCTGCTGTTTGCGGTCTACCCAGTCGTCTATTTGATTGCCGCCTCGCTGTCGCAATCGTCGCTGGGTCGTCCGTTTACTGCCTGGGTCGGGCTGGAAAACTACCTACAGGCGCTCAGCGACGAGGTGTTTATCAGCTCACTCATCCGTTCCGTCGTCTTCGCTATATGGGTATCCATCATCCAACTCGGGCTTGGGGTGGTCATTGCGCTGCTGCTCTATTCCGGGGCGCGGCGCAGCAGCCGGATTGTGCAGGCGTTGATACTCTTGCCGCTGATGACGCCGCCGATTATGGTCGGCGTCGTCTGGCGATTGATGCTGGCCCCCAGCGGCGGTTTGGTCAATAGTACGCTGCTGAGGTTGAATGCTATCCAGGAGCCGTTTTCCTTCCTGGGCACATCGCCGGCGGCGTTTTTCTCGATTGCGTTGACCGACATCTGGCAATGGACTCCGTTTGTGGCGCTCATGGTCTATGCCGCGCTGCTTGGCCAGCCGCAGGAGGTGTACGAGACCGCTGTCGTCGATGGCGCGTCCGGGTGGCACATCTTCTGGTCGATCACCCTGC
>JAKSDJ010000203.1 GCA_022360155.1 Chloroflexales bacterium
CCACCGCACCCGGTGATCAACTCGTTCAGTACGCTTATGATCCGGATCAGTCTCGGCAATTGCTGGACGAGGTCGGCCTTCTCGATAGCGATGGCGATGGTCTGCGCGAACTGGCCGGTTCTCCGTTACAGATCACATTACTGACAACTGACGGTTCGCCGCTACGGCTGTCAATAGCCGAGCGCTTCGCCGCCGACATGGCGGCAATTGGGATAACGGTGAATGCCCAAGCTCTTTCCACGGCTGAACTGTATGCCCAGGATGGACCGCTGTTCCGGCGCGAATTCGAGTTGGTTCAGTTCGCGTGGATCGCAGGAGCAGATCCGCGTGGCTGGGAATTATGGAGTTGCACCGCTGTGCCGAGCCAATCGAATAACTGGACCGGCAATAACTTCCCTGGCTGGTGTTTCTTCGAGGCTGACCAAGCTATTCGCACCGCAACCACCTCCCTTGATCGCGCGGAACGCACCGCAGCCTACCTGCGCCAACAGCAGCTCTTTACCCAGGAGTTGCCGGCGCTTCCTCTGTTTCAACGCCTTACTGTGACGATCTATAATCCAAACATGCAAGGCTTGCAACCCGACCCGCTTGCTCCCATCACCTGGAATATCGCGACCTGGTCACGCGACCAGTAAACGCTAGGCGCATACGTCGGCGCGCCCCTACCTCGTCCTAGACGCACACGCTGGTGCGTCCCTACACCGCGTCGCCATTGTTTGGATGGCGCTGACAGGTGCATATGGATAGCTTCCGCCTACCCATTTAGGCAGTTGACGCGCTGTGTCAACCATAGTACACTGTTAGTACCGAAATTCACGAATGCCAGAGTATTGCAGGCAATCACAGATCCGCATTGGTGCGGGTTGGGGGCGAAAAGGAGGATATTATGGAGCATAGCGCAAATGCAACCCTTGATCACATCGAAGGGGGTACAGACAATCGGAAAGTTGGCGATCTGATGCACAGTGGAGTGCTGACCTGCCAACGTGATACACCGATCCAGGATGTCGCCCGGCAGATGTCGGAACAGGATGTGAGCGCGCTGGTCGTCGTCGACAGCAAGGGCAACATGGCGGGCCTGATCTCGCGCACTGACCTGGTCAACGCGCGACTCTACGAGCAGTATTGGAAGCACTGGCGGGGTCTAACCGCCGGGCATATTATGGTTACGGATGTCGTTTCCGTGCATGCCGACGACACAATCCAGCATGCTGGCAAGCTTATGATGGACCGTAAGATCCATCGCGTCGTGGTCGTCGAAGAACAAGGCGAAGGCGCCAAGCCCACCGGCGTTCTCTCGATCACCGACCTCGTGCGCGATATGGCCCAAGAGTAGTCCACACGCTTATCGTTCCTCCTTCATACTCTGAACTTGAGTCGCACTGCAACAAGCTTGCACGCAGTGCGACTTTTGTATTTCCGGCTAGCGACAGCGCTTATTCGGGCATGTAGTCGGACAAATCAAGCGGACGATCGCGTTGGTCGAATTCCTTGCGCGTTATGCCAAAATAGATCTCATCGTAAGCGACCATCGAGGCTGAAGCCAAGCGCCTGATGTAAGCGGATAGACTGCTCGTTAAACGAGTAGACCAGGACGGCCACTTTTTGATAGCGCAGTTCGCGGAAATAGTAGCGCAGCACTAGCGTAACCGCTTCGCGCGCATAACCGCGGCGCCAGAATGGTCGCTTGATCATCACCGCGTATTTGAAGCGGCCAACTCGCCGATCACAATCGAAGGTGTTGATATATCCGACGTGCTGGCCGTCAATGGTTTCGATCATCCAAAAATAGGCGTCATCGTTTCGTTCGCGTTGAGCAATCTCTGTGAGATGCGCTCGATTCTGCTCGCGGCTAACGGGAAAACGCATGTGATCATCATATCGATCAAGCTCGGTATCTGGTTCGTCAGCTAATTACAACACGGCATCCAGATCGTGCTGCTCAATCGCACTCAGGCGAATGCGGTCGCCGCGCCAGAAATTATGGAATAACTGCATCGACTCACCTCTACGTCTACTATGATGGTGTCAGTTTGGTTTCTATGGTGCTAACTAACTATACCAGACCGTATATCTACGACATGACAACGAGCGCGTAGTGCGCAAGACCAGAAGAGCAGAACCGCCGATACACGCCGATTATGGGCGTTCAGCTCTGAGCATTTCAGCTTTCAGCGCTTGTCTGAAACGAGGTATGGAGTGCGGCAGCCATGCTGCCGCGCGTAAGCATGGCTTGCGCACTCCAAATCTGACACACCACTCCCCATATAGACATCACAGTTAAAGGTCGGACTAATTCCCTGTTCGTCACAGCAATGAAACCTTGTGCTGAAGCCTTGCAGCAGAAATTCATTGTACGACCTTTGACTGATTTCTCTATATGTACCAACCTGTCAACCTGTTAGGGATGATAGTCGCGGATCTGCACGATCCAGAAGTCCAGGCCAAAGATCAACACGGCGGCGAGGACCGCACCAACGACGAGCTTCCCGCTGCCGCCCCGCCGCCAGAACATGGCCAGCGCTGGTCCTGCGCCCAGGCACAGCGCTGGATAAATGAAAAGCGGCCAGCGCACTCCCATGCTGGCGACGAACACAAGCAAAAACGCTTGTAACAAGAGGAATCCCACCCCCCAAGCCGTAAGCAAGGCCCCAAGGCTATGCTGTTTATAGTGCCGGTGTCCGCGCCGCCAGAGCAGCGCCAGCCCCATGAGATAACTGCAGACTAGGAACGTCGGAAGAGGGGCGCGCCCTGCCGGCTTCATCAGACCGAGAAAGCTCAGAACCAGCTCGGTGAGGACAGCTTGGGCTGATGAATTATCGGCTGCAGTGCTGGTTGCTTCAGCGGCGAGGCGTTCTTCCAGGATAGCAAGGTACGGCGGCGCCGAGTAGTAGATCAGTCCGGCCGCAAGCAGCGCACATGCCCCTCCGAGCGCGATCAACCCAGGCGCGAAGAGCGGCGGCGCTGTTTGCTTTGTTCGCCGCTGTGTCACGGCGCTGCCCAGGCCTACGAGCCAGACACAACCCAGCAAAGAAAGGAGCGACATCATGACGCCAAGATGGCCCAAGAGGCCGATACAGAGCAGCGGGAGCCAATACCAGAACCACTGTCTGCTCTCTTGCCCATCTGTCGTCTCTCTTTCGGCCTGACTCAACGCCAGCAGCGCGAGCGCGGGCAGCGCGAGAAATTGACCGCCAATATTGGCATACTCGCCGATCGAAAAGGACTCCAGTAGCGGCGGCGGTAAAAGATAAAGCGCGGCGCCAAAAAGCGCCGCGCGTTGCCCCAGTCCGGCCCGGCGCAGCAGCCGCCAGATCAGCGCGGCGATCAGACTATCGAGGAACGCCACACTCGACTGCACAAGCAAAACCCGCGCAGCAGTGTCGGACGGAAAGAACAGTTGGGCAGGAAGTTGCAGCAGATACATCCCCGGCGGGTAAGGCGCATTACCGCCACCGGCCTCTTCCGGTAGCCCGGCGGTGAGATGAACGATGCCCAAGCTCACCTTGAACAGGTTATTCGCGTTGAAAACGTGGTCGCTGAAACGGGCGTATGGGTTCAACATGCCGCCCAGGCGCAGCGCAAACGCCAGCACGACAAGAGCAATAATCGCAAACTGGCGATGAGAAATACGGAGCCGAGATTGATCATTCGCCGAGCCCCTCGTCATCGCCCAAAACCCAACCCAGAAAACTAGGACAATCGCGGCGCAACTCGCTGCCAGCGCCGCCAACGTTGGCGTAAAGACGGTCAGCACGAAAGGATACGTTGCCAGGAGGCTAGCACTGACAAGCACGATGGCTGATGTGATCAGCACGGCCCAGCGACGAGCAATATACATCCAGCGCAGCATGGCGTAGATCAAGGCCACGCTCAATGCCAGCCAGGCAATTTGCGCCAAAGCTGGGGAACGCAGCCCGCTGTTCAGCGGCGTGAGCTGGACCTCGCGGAGGACAAAGCCCAGGTTGCGCGGGTCTGCTGCTGTGATGTGGGGTTCGGTGCGTATCCGCAGCGTCAGATCACCGGCGGCGGAAGCTTCAACCGGGAGATGGTAGTACCGATCATCCGCCACGATAACAATTGGCACGGGTTCGCGATCATTGACCTGCCAGGAGCTGACTGCCGCGGCATTCTCAGGGCGACCGCCACTGGCCCGTATGGTGAGCAACCAGCGTCCGCCGCCAAGGCCGGGAATATCAATCGTTGAGTCATCCTGGGTCCAGCGATAGGCGAAGCCGGGGGACAATGTCCACCATTCGACCCTTGGGTCTGGGTGAGCCGGCTCGGGTGCATTGAAGTTGCGCAGAAAAGGAGCGTCGTCCCAACGGCGATGGGTGTCGTTGTCGCCGCCAATCGCCAGATCGAGGCGCCGCGGAGCCTGGTAGGCCAGCGTCCAGAGCAGCGTTCCAGCGAGCAAGATGGCGATCAGGACAACCATGTCCATGACGAACGATGGCTGCTGGTTCACTGCTCTAGCCATCCAGGCTGCTCTGCTCATGGTTCGGCGCTCCTCGTTCAGCCCGAGCGCCAGGTGATAACGATGACGCCAACAATGATGATACAGGCGCCCAAGACGCGGTTGGCCGTAATCTGTTCATTGAGGAAAAAATAGGCTGGAATCATACTAACCACATAACTCAAAGCCAGCATAGGGTAGGCAAAGGAGAGATCAACGCGCGAGATGACCCCAAGCCAGAAGAGTGCGCCGCTGAAGATCAGACCGAAGCCCAGAATGACTCGCCACTCGGTGAATGTACGCCAGAGCACATTCACCGAGGCGGAAAACTCGCCAACCTGGTTCATCCCTGCTTTCAGCAGCAATTCCCCGCTCACGGTCAGACAAATAGCAATAAGCAGCAGTGTGAAGACCAGAAACATAGAACGTATCCTTAGCAATGGAGGCTGTGGTTGGGAGTTGGAAATTGGTAATTGCGGCGTATGATTTGCGTCTATGGGACGCCTCTGTACCGGTTCAGGCCAGGCAGGGTCATTGGCCGTTGATCGTTGATCATTGATCGTCATGCGTTACGCCTCAATACATACACCCCGTAGTCGCAGATGCCGCTGCGGATGGCGTATGAACGGATAATCGCGAAGCCGTCGCCGAACAGGGTACGGTAATCATTATCGCTGCGAATATAGCCGCCCCGGTCGAGCCAATGCATTGCGTGCCCGGCGATATTCCAGATATCAGGCGGAGGGATGTCCTCCATAATCAGGGCTGTTGCGCCAGGCCGGAGCACCCGGTGCAGTTCGCGCATCGCCGCACGTGCGACCATATCGGGGATGTGGTGCAGCACGCCCAGCACGAGAGCTGCGTCGAAGCTCTCGTTTGCCAGCGCCAGGGCTGCGCCGTCGCTGGCAATAAAACGCCCGTTGAGGGTCTGTTGCGCAAAGTGCAAATAGATGGTCGAGAGATCAACCCCAACATAGTGGCTGGATGGAAAACAAGACGCCAACGCCCCAGTGCCGCAGCCGAAGTCCAGGTAGCGACGCTGGCCCACATCACTCCAGGGGGCGAGCTCGTCGGCGATAACGGCTCGCTCGCCGCGAAAGTCGACTTCGACAATGCGTCGCAGCAGGTTCCAAAGCTGCGGGTTCGCGCTGATCTGGTCGAGCCAGGTCTGGATGGCGGCAAACCATGAAGCTGACGGCGGTGCTGAGCTTTTCAGTCCCTGCGCCGCGGTTGCTTGGCGTTGGTTCATTTCTTCCTCCGCTGGGGGATAACATGCTCGATCTTGCCGCAATGAGCCAGACAGAGCACCGACAGACCAAATGGCAAAACGCCGCCCATGCTCAGCCAAGCAGACTCTAGGGCTAGGGGCCAGCGTAATACGTTGTTGGCGAGTCGAGAAGGCGGAGTCATTGCCGATGTGGCTTGTTCGTCGGACGGCAAGACCCGTTCGAGGAGGCGCAGTGTCAAGGGCAACGGAAAGAGCAAACTCATACAGTACGAGCAGCGTTCGACGATAAAGCCCGCCGTAGCGAGCAGTTCGCGCGTTGTGGCGGCGGTGTATCGTCGGCGTGTGTGGACCATACGGTCGTGCTTGCTCCGTAAGAATTCGTAGGCGGGCAGGCGAATCAGCACGCGACCGCCGGGGCGCAGCACGCGGCGGGTCTCGCAGAGAGCGACCTGCTCATCCGGTACGTCCTGGTGATAGAGAACGTCGAATGATGTCACCAGATCGAAACATTCATTGGCAAAGGGCAGTTCCAGGACCGAGCTGCGGGTGAGTCTGCCATCCAGGCGCGCTCCGCCAAACTCCATCGCCTCGGACGCCAGATCCAGGCCAACAACGCAGCCATAGCGTTGAAGGAAAAGCGCATTTCCTCCAGTACCGCAGCCCGCGTCGAGGATGCGCAAATCGCGCCGTTGGGCGTAGAATGGGTCGAGCATGGCAGCGGCAAGCGCGCGCATACCGCCATACCACCAATGGTCCAACTCGACAGCGGTCATTACTTCGTATTCGATTCGTTCCATTCGCTCCCCGACAACGGCATCGAGCAAGCGGCAACCGGCCTACCCAATAGCGATATGCCACGGTCGCTGCGCTATTGCTTTCCGTCAATCGCTCTCAATCACGGCTGGCGTAGCCGCATACTCACGACGATAAGCTCTTGCGTACCAACTCGAAGACCTCGTGGACGTAGCAATAACTGTTGCCCGCGAGTCTGCCGATGGGCTGGAGTTTGTGAACGTCGATGTAGCCTCGATCCGTAATAACCGCATCGTTGATGTGAATATGCTTGATGATGCCAACAACGAGTGTGGCGCTGCCCGGTCCCTCCCCGACTGGCACGGTTGTGTGCAAGCTGCATTCGAAGCTCACGGGCGACTCGGCGACGCGCGGCGGGCGCACGGTTTGGCCGGGCGTCGGTGTCAGTCCGGCAGCAGCGAATTCGTCTACATCGGCGGGATAGTTGGTTGCGGTTTCGTTCATGGCCGCCGCCACCGACTCGTTGACGACGTTGACCACGAATTCGCCCAGGTCAAGGATGTTGCTCAGCGTATCTTTGCGCCCGGTCGGTCGATCACCTGTGTGCGTAATCGCGATCGAAACCGCTGGCGGGTTCGCGCCAATTCCGTTGAAAAAACTGAATGGCGCCAGGTTATTGATGCCGTTGCTGCTCTGTGACGACACCCACGCGATCGGACGGGGCACGATACAGCCAATCATCAGCTTGTAAAGGTCACGCTGTGCAAGCGTTGCAGGGTCGAGCTCCATCGAGTCCTCCGCGACAATCTAACGAGTTCAGAAGCATAGTATACCGTAAAATCCGGTGTGCAGAACCACACAGCAAGCAGTAAGGGTTTAGCTCATCACAATGCCAAAACAAACGCACGTTCGCCGCCGCAAGACAATCAGCCAAGGCAGCCGGTGTGATGCCATGCTCGTACGTACGAACAGCAGAAAATGTGCGGTAAACGAGACATCTTCATAAGCAGGTATTGCCTGAAGATGTCTTGCGAACGTAAATAGGATTGCTCTATCTGGATAATCCTGTGGAGCAGGTTTCGGAAGACATACCTGTTTCTTCCTATTCACAGACGATGATAGACATAACTATTGCGCCGCTTGCGTTGCCCACAGTACCATCACGACCATCGTGCCACTTGCGTCGCTTGCATTGCTCATCGCGCCGTTTACGTCATCTGCAGAGGGGCAGGAGAGACAAAGAGGCGAGGAGCGACGAGGCGGAGGCGAAGAGTTATGAGATAGCGCTTTGCGGATCTGCAACGCACCGCTTAGCTCTGATGCCCCTGCTCTACAGGCGCTGGAACGCTCCTTGGCTGCAAGGTTTCCATACGCAGGACGACTTCGTGGAGCAGCAACAGCAGCAAGCCTGTTGCCAGCATGAATGGCCCAATTACCTCCAAACCGATGGCGCCGGCCAGGACACCGGCAAGGGCGGGGAGGCAGGACACGCCGAGATTGGCCGCAGCAATCTGGAAACCAATCGCGTTAGCGGCATGCGCCGCACCGAGTCGAGCGGGCGTCTGGGCGATGAGCAGGGGAAAAATCGGGGCGAGCATAAACCCAATCAAAGCTAGGCCGAGAAAACTCAGCAGCGGGGTGATGTTGAGCCATAGCAGCAATGCCCCAACCAGCACCGCAAGCATGCTTGTGCGCAGGATTGTCCGCGGTGTGAAGCGTTCGACGGCAACGCCGAAAGCAATACGGCCTAGCGTCAAACTGCCCCAATAGATGCTCACCCAAATGCCGGCCGTGCCCGGACTGATCCCGCGTCCCTCGGTGAACAAAGCATAAGCCCATTGTCCGGCTGTCACCTCCAGGCCGGTGTAGATGAAAAAGAGCGCAATACTCGCCCAGGCTAGCGGGTGTTTGAGCGTGGCGCCTATGCTGGCCGGCGCAACGGGCGCCTTGGGCTGGGCGTCTGTCGACTCGCTTGGCGCGCCATCCTCCCAGAGGGTGCGCGTCCAGATGAAACAGAAGGTCATACTCATCAGCACAATGCCAACCAGGGCATAGCCCCAGCGCCAGGATTGACCGCTCGTCAACATCGCTGTCATCACGAGCGGGCCAAGCATAGCGCCTAATCCATAGCAAGCATGGAGCCAATTCACATTTCGCGGGTTAAAATGAGCCGCAGCATAGGCGTTGATCCCGGCGTCGATCATGCCCCCGCCCATCCCCAGCAGTGCGGTAAGACTGACGAGGATCCACCACGCCGGCGACAGCGCATATCCAAACAAGCTTATCGTCACCAGGACGCTGCTGGCCAAGAGGAGTCGCCCGACCCCAAGCCGCGACACGATGTACCCGCTATTGAAGCTCGACGTGAGAAACCCAACCGAGAGCGCGATCATCAACAAGCCCAGGTTGCTGAGCGGCTGCGTGAACGTTGTGCGGATCGAGGGCCAGGCAACGCCCAGCAGACCATCGGGCAAGCCCAGACTCACAAAGGCGATATAGGCGATGATGATCAGGGTCAGTGATGTAGATCTCATAAGTAGATTCTCTATAACGCTAGCATCCTTCGGCGGCGCTCAGGACAGGGGTTGGCACGTTAGCGGGTTAGCACATTCTCGCCTGTTTTGTATCGTAGTGTACGACGCCGCCGCGTGGAAATCTAGTTGTGAGTATAGCTGGTCGCCAATCGCCGGTCGTCGGTCATCGGTAGGAGATAATGCTCCGATATGTGAATGGGTGAACACAAATCCTGCGTGACAAACTGATGCGAAGAGCGACATGATTAGTGACGCAATACGTGACGCACGCCAGAAGGAGGACGCATGCATGGAGCACGAAACGAGTGCGCTCTTAGACCCTTTGAGGCGCAGCCCTGATCCGAAAGCCGCACCTAACACTGATTAC
>JAKSDJ010000907.1 GCA_022360155.1 Chloroflexales bacterium
CATGCACTAGCTTGGCTGCTGCATTCCTGCCTGCACACCAGCATTGTTTCTTCTACAAAGGTATGATGCTTGGACCAGATACACCGTACTGTTCCTATGATGCAGTGCGCGTCGGTTACACATTCGTCCGCCACATCGGATTGATATTGGACGAGTTAAGCAGCCAGGGCTTAGCAATCCGGCAAGATGAACAGCGCCGCTGGCACTGGCGTTGGATCGGCACGACACTGCAATCAGCCCGAGGGTTCTGGGCGCTGGGAGAAGCGGTCGTGGATGCGGTGGTTACACGCTATCCAACCGTTTTTGATAGTAGTGGAATAAATTCTATCAAATAAATTGTGTGTGACTCGTTAGCATATGCACCATGCGCATGACTATTGATGTACATAGCTTCGAGTTGGCTTCAATGGCTACGAGCTTGGCAGTGTCTTCCCTCGTTCCTTACACGATACGTGACTCGGGCGCTCGTACATCGGTCAGATAGTGCATGAAATGCAATTCGCCCAGCAAGTAGTCGTGTAGGACACAGCGCTGTTTGCACATCACACAATACCTAGCCGTTTGCGTGTTTCTTCGGAGCTTAAGCGCTTCTGTTCGTAGGAACGCTCGTAGAGTAACGCCATGAGGGCGGCATTGTGACGGGTGCGTGTGATTTCATCAGCGAAATCTTCGTCACTATCATCTTCGCCTATGACGGAAGCGAGCAGAAAAATTTTTCCACTTGGCAACCGGATCAGAAGGTCTTCAGTATCTGCCAACGCAAGCAGTTCTTCTACCTGTTGCGCAACTGTTGTCAGATCTATGGTCTTCATAGGGTATATTCCCTCCCTCGAATATAGATTAGACGGACCAAGCTATCGATTGCAGTTGAGTTTAGAGCGCCTTGCTGTAGATAACCAGATCTTGTCCCTCGTGAATGATGCGATCGAACAGGTGCCAACCGCAACGTTGCAACAGTCTCTCGGCTGTGCTCGTGCCGCAGTAGATACAGCTGAAACCGAGACACCGGGATTGCTCCTCCAGCGCCGTGAGGAGTTTGCCGCCAATCCCCTGCCCGCGCATTGCTGGATGCACCAGACCCGCCGCCGCCCAGGGCGACAAATGCGCATGGCTGTTGATCGACGCGGCCTTGAGCGCGGTCACGCCACAAACACCGTTCTGGCTGAACGCGACCAGGCCGATGGGCAACGTGGCCGCGTTCGAATAGGTCTGCAAATCGTGCAGCGCGTTGCCGCGACCGCCGGCGCCGTAGTAAGTCGGCCACTCGGATTCGAACCACTCGCGCAGCAACGGCAAGACCTCAGGATGCGCAGCAAGCGGTTCGATAACAATGTCGGTTGCGCCAAGCTTTACGTCTGGCATGGAGTGATCCTTTCTAGTTATGTCAACTACCGCACGCCTGAAGGCGGCGGCTTGCCCTCACTGTCCGCAACGGGCAGCAGGGTTTCCGGGCCGGTTGACCGCGACCCACGGCTCCGGAGAACCGTATAGCGAAGGCGGATATTCGTCGCCGCATTGACATCCGCGTGGGCTTCGTGCCCACAATGAGGACAGGTAAAGACATGGCGCTTTCGCACGCCACGCAACCCACAACGCGCACAATCCTGACTGGTGTAGGCTGGATTGACCTCATCGACCAGCAAGCCACGCCGCTCGGCGGCGTTCGTGACCCGCTGGCGCAGCAAGCGGCGTGGCCCCTGGCTGAGTCTTCGGCGTGTGCCTTTCCGCACCCGCACCTGCTTGGATGGCTGCGGCATGGTCAGGCGCTCGAATACCAGCACCGAGTCGGCGGGCGCCCACTGCACCAATTTGGCGGCGGTCTGCTGACAGCAGGTGCGCGTGCGGTTGCGCTGCGTGCAACCAAGCCGTTTCAGCCGGCGGCGCACCGCGCGCGTATCCTGCTGCTGTGCCTTGCGGGTCGCAAGCACCTGTTGGAGACGCCGGCGGGTTTTGCGCGTACGGATGTTCCGCACCTTGAAGGCCCGCCCGCTCACGAAGAGGGTGTTGCCATCCGGATCGACCGCAACCAGGGCGTTGGTCTCGTTCAGGTCGACCCCAACGGGATGCACGCCCTTTGGGTCGGGCACGTGCAGCGTGATGACCACGCGACCGAGCATGCGCCCGTCGCGTTCGCTGACGGTCATGCTATCAATCTCGACCGCTTCCGCAAGTGTCTGCGTGAAGGCGTCCGGCACGCGGTAGGCGATGCGCTTGCGTCCGGCTATCGTCCCGATCGAGCGGGTGCCGTCAGCGCAGAAGCGGGCATCACGCCCGCGTGTTCCGACCAGAAACAGCGCCATGAGACGCTTGAACTGAAACGGACGCTGCGCGGGTTTCTTGTTTGCCTTTGCACTGGCGTAAGCGCCAGCGACGAGCCGAATGGCGGTACAGGTCAGTTGACTGCTGATCGTGCCTTTAACCTGCTCGTACACCACGCGATGCAGCGCAAGGGCCGACAGCGGCGTGCCGTCGTTATAGCATGCTACCGAGATACGTTGCTGAATGCCCTGAAACCCTGCCAGCGTTGCGCGTAGATCAGGGTCATCAGCAATGCGTATCGTTATCGTGCGTTGTACGTCCATGGGTTTTATTGTACCACTAAGTGCAGCGATTTGTAACGTTTGGTGGCATTGGCCACATGCCCCCGCCGCCTCAAGGCGACGGTTCCCTGCGGAGGTTTTTATGGATCAGAATATAAGCGCTTAAAACATCCGCAACTGCTCGGGTTCATCAGGGCGGGGCGGCAATGGGGTAAAGCC
>JAKSDJ010000612.1 GCA_022360155.1 Chloroflexales bacterium
CGCGGCAAATGAAGACTTGTACGCCAGAGATGTTTTCCGCATCAGAATGCGCTTTGTCAAAAAAGTCTACACTTGAGAGTTCTCCCATCCCCCTTTCAACCCACACGCGGGGGGTGAGGGAGAGAAGGAACAAGCTGCATCAGGACGCGGTGCATCTCGTTCCGAACATGGGCGCTGTCCGCCCCTAAACCCCGCGTACGCGGGGACTATCGCCTCATCACGGGCATTAGTACTGCAAGCGGAATCCGATCAATACTACCCGCCCGCTGCGCGTCCCTTGTCCGACCAAACTCCACTGACCTACAGGATCGGTTTCTAGGGTCCGGAACCCGATCAAGACCCCGCCATCGGCGTTGGCAACCGCTTGATAGGGCAATGCCCGCGTCGTGCCGTTCGGAAGGTTGAGCCAGATGCTGATCAGCTCATTCGGCAAATAATTGCGCGCCTCGAAGCCCAGCGTCGTTCCCGGCGCTGAGACATCGGGATAGACTCGTCCGTTCGCGACGGCGTTGGGTATCCTGGCACAGGCGCTGCTATCGCCTTCGGGCAAAGGATTAGGCGGCGCTGCGTTGGGCGGTAAACCAGGCCGCAACTGACAGGGCGCCAGATCAGAACCGAGCAAGCCGAGACGAACCGTGCTACCGTGGAGCTCGAAACGAGCGCGCTCGAAATATTGCACCGTGCGTTGCACACCATCAGCGAGCAACTCCGGCGTCTCTTCGCTCAACGGGTACCCGAAGATCTCTAGACCGCCGCGTCGCTCCCAGAAAGTCTTGAACGCTCCCCGCAGGCTATGTCCGGTTTCAGGAAAGTAGCGCTGCGCGCTGGTGCTGCGGAACGGAGCGATGCGCGGAAATCCAAGGCCGCGCGCCCGCAAATTCTCAGCGCCGATTAACCCTAACTCGACAACCGCTTGGTTGTTGCCGACGCCGCGCAACTCGAAGCGGGCGCGCTCGAAGTACTGAACGAGTTTCCCGTCGCTGCGGCGAATGTACTCCTCAGTAATCGGCAAGCCGAAGATGCTGACCCCGCCGCGTCGCTCCCAGAAAGCCAGGAACGCTCCGCGCAGGTAGTGTCCGGTCTGTGAGAAGTAAGCAATCCGCACTTGCGCATTGCTTACCTTGGTCGATGTCGGAAGCCCACTCAAGACAAGTGCAAACACCAGTGTGATCATGACCCACGTTCGTCGCCGTCTGATCTGCTGCATAACCATCCCCTCAATCCGGATGCGTCTTAACATCCTGCGTCTTCGCATATGCATATTACGTCATTGCTGGTTGTAATAAGGCGAACCTATCATACGAGATGAGCGAACGACTGTCAATCGTTTTATGCTTAAGGGCGCGATCAAATTCTTGTGATAGGGCTCAGAACGCACACCTGAATCCGGATGCACCGCAGATCGGGGCCAATCGTGCAGGTAATCCACAGCTTAACTACGCTTGATACCCCACTTTGACGCAGCCCTACATGTTACGGTGCAAATTCCCCCATTTCCCACAGAAGCGCTATAATACTAAGGCAATGCTCAACAATCGAATGATGAGGGAAGGAGCGGGCCATTCCAACTTCACGCTGTCCTATGAAGGCGGGTGACGCTGCCAGTGTGGCTTCGAACCTTCTCTCTCATCGCTTTGAAACAGCATAACGATTTTTACGCCGAAAACCATACTGGAGTGCGGAGGATTGGATGACGGTCGACCAACTTTTCGAGACCGATCCGTTCGCCCTCACATGGGCGCCATCGACTCGTGATGTCTACCGGACATTTTGCGACCGCCTGATGCGCGACGGACCACTGAGCATCAAAATCGGCAAGGGCGGCCTCAGCTTTTCCAAACCGACACCCATCGGGCTTGTCTTTATTTGTCATTTCAATGCTGTACCCCGCAGTGGGGAAGAGCGCCTTGGCTTTGCCGATTTTCGCAAAGATGTCTTGCACAATCGCCTCGATCTCGATCTTGTTCTGCAAAACATGCAGCATGCGCTTGGGCCGGAAAGTCCGATCAAAATCGGAAAGATCTGGTGCAGTATGCACTTTCCCCTCACGCGGGCGCCAGAGATTGCGGATATTTTTGCCGAACACTTGATTGCAAAGGTGGACTAATGACCATACCGATTATTTCAGATCTGAAGGCTGCTCGCGCCGGGGTGCTTCGCCGCGCCGCGCTGGACGAAGACCCGACCGTGATGCAAGTCGTCGAGGCAACGATCCAGGCGGTGCGACAGCATGGCGACGCCGCACTGCACGACCTGACCCTACGCTTCGACGGCGTGGATCTGCAACGCTTCGAGGTACCGCGAGAACGTTGGGAAGCGGCCACCCAAAGCCTAGCCCCGGACCTGCTCAATGCGCTTCATGTCGCGGTAAACGAACTTGAGCGCTTTCATCGCCGCCAAGTTCGCAACTCTTGGGTCGATTTCAACGTCGAAGGAGCATTGGGTCAACTCGTTGTTCCGATCGAGCGCGTAGGCGTCTATGTGCCAGGCGGGGCCGCGCCTTTACCATCGTCCTTGCTCCATGCGGCTGTCCCGGCGCGCGTAGCCGGCGTGGGCGAGATCGTGGTTTGTGCGCCGCCACAGCGCGCCAGTGGCGAGCCAGACGCGGTGATCCTGGCAGCGGCCTATGTCGCCGGAGTGCAGCGGCTCTTTGCGCTCGGCGGTGCGCAGGCGATTGCCGCAATGGCTTATGGGACCGAAACCGTTCCTAAGGTGGACAAAATCGTTGGGCCGGGGAACCGTTATGTCATTCTGGCCAAGAAGGCCGTCTTTGGCACAGTTGGCATCGAGAGTCTGCCTGGCCCCACCGAGACCCTGGTGATCGCTGATGCTCAGGCGGAGCCGCGCTACGTCGCAGCCGATCTCTTGGCGCAAGCCGAGCATTACGAAGCCAGCGCCATTCTGTTGACACCCTCGACGGAATTGGCGGCGGCAGTACAGGCCGAAGTCGCGCGCCA
>JAKSDJ010000629.1 GCA_022360155.1 Chloroflexales bacterium
ATCGAAGGTCACAAGCATATTCATGGTGGACAAGCCTCACTGAGATGCAGAGAGCTTGAGCCGTGTGATGGGTAACGGTCATGCACGGTTCTGAGGGGAGGGTGGCGGCGGCGACGCCGTCCCCTTACCCGACAAGGGCCGCCACCGCTGGCGTTCGTTTGGCTTCAAGGAGTACGGGAACGGCTTTCGGCTCGACGGGCGGCGCTTGAAGCTGTCGGGTATTGGACGGGTTGCGGTGCGCTGGCATCGCCCGCTGGAGGGCCAGATCAAGACCCTCCGCATCAGCAAGAAAGCCGGCAAGTGGTACGCGAGTTTCTCGTGCCTGGTCGCTACGCCCACGCCGTTGCCTGCGACGGGCAAGGAGGCGGGGATTGATATGGGGTTGGCGAGCCTGATCACCACGAGTGAAGGCGAGCAGGTGTCCCATCCCCGGTTCTACCGCCAGGCCCAACGGGAGCTGCGGGTGTGCCAGCGCCGGGTCGCGTGGCGGAAGAAGGGCGGGAAAAACCGCCGCCAGGCCGTGGCGATGCTCCAACGGCAGCATGAGCGGGTCGCGAACCAGCGCAAGGACTACCTCAACAAGCTGGCTCACGATCTGGTGGAGCGCCACGATCGGATTGCGCTCGAAGACCTCACCATTACGCGCATGGTTCACGGGAACCTCGCCAAGAGCATTCTGGACGCCGGATGGGGGTACTTGGTTCAGCGACTCATAGACAAGGCTGCAAGTGCCGGTCGGGTCATTCTCCTGGTCGATCCTCGGCATACGTCAAAGCTGTGCTCTTCTGGGTGTGGGCATGTCTTTGAGACGCTTTCGTTAGCAGACCGATGGATTGATTGTCCTCGTTGCGGTCTCTCCCGCGATAGGGATCACAACGCCGCGATCAACATGCTCAACCGGGCCGGACAGGTCCGTTGGTCGTCAAGCTCGCCACGAGGCGAGTTGGGCCAAGAAGCCGCGGGGCTTGAGCCCGTGCGGAGTGTCACAGAGACAAAGTGTTCAAGCTAATTTTGAGCATGTGCTCGAAAACTTTGAAGTCGTCTGCAAAGTTGGTGCAGTCAGGTTTAGAAAAAAAAGGTACAGACATCGTATAAAAGTCGGTGATGAAACCGCATGGAGTGCAGATAAAATACAGAGATAAGGCAACAATGCTCCTCACCGAGTCAGCGTAAAAAGCAGCAAACGCCCCTTTGCACGCTTTTAAACTGCCCCCTGGATTGGTGAAGGGCGTGGCGGAGACCGTGGCGCCCTTCACCCGCTTTGTGACAGCGATCATCATTGAACCGCATTGCGGTGCGAGCAGCGGCACCGCCGCATGGTTGCGCTGGGGCGCCTTTATTCGGTGCGCAGCGCTGCGAGCACCGCATCGGTAAACGGGTCGTCGCCCGCGGCGAGGGCGGTGATCCAGGCTTCACGGCGGGCAATCAGGGCGACGAATGATTCGTTCCCGTTGGGGCGGGCCTGCGCCCATGCTACGAATGCGTGGAAGTCTTCACGGGCTCCGGCAGTATCGCCGCGTAGCGCCCGGTTAAGGCCACGAGCGTCTTGATAAAACGCCTTTTCTTGCTCAGGCGCCAGGGTGACTGCCTGCTCGCAGGCGGTGCGAACATTTTCGGCAGAACCCAATAGGCTGCCCCACCAGCATACCTTATTCCACCCATCGGGATCGTCGGGTTGCAACACCGTGTAGTGCGTGTAGTCATTCAGGGCCTGGTCGTGCTGGCCCAGCTCATCATAGGCAAGGCCCCGATGATAGTAAGCGTCGGCAAAGTCGGGGTTGCGGGCGATGGCCTGGTCGAAGTCTTCGATGGCTTGGTCATAGCGTTCCAGGCTGGCATGGACGAGGCCTCTGCTGGTGTAGGCAACGCCCTGGTTGGTATAGGCGAGGGCGAAATCAGGGTCGAGTTCGATAGCTTGGTCAAAGTCGGCGATAGCCTGAGCGAAATTAGCAATGGCCTGGTCGTACTGTTCCAGGGCAAAATCGGCAAAGGCCTGAGCGGCGTAGGCCAAGCCTCGGGTGTAGTAAGAGGCAGTGTCGTCAGGGTCCAGCGTAATAGCCTGGTCGAGGTCGGCGAAGGCCCGGTCATACTGCTTCAGATTCGTGTAGGCAAGGCCCCGGTTGGTGTAAAAGTCGGCATCAGTGGCGTCAAGGGCGATAGCCTGGTCGAAGTCAGCGATAGCCTGGGTGTACTGCCCTTGGGCAAGGTAGTGATCCCCCCGGTTGAAGTAGGTGCTGGCATCAGTGGCGTCAAGGGCGATAGCCTGGTCGAAGTCGGCGACAGCCTGAGCGTATTGTTCCTGGGAACGATAGAGATCCCCCCGGTAAGTGTAGGCGAGGGCAAGGCCAGGAGCAAGCTCGATGGCTTGGTTAAGGTTTTCCAGTGCCTGGGCAGACTGTCCCTGTATCGTGTAGACATGCCCTCGGTTGGCATAGGCGAGGGCATAGTCGGGGTCGCGGGCGATGGCCTGGTCGAAGTCTTCGATGGCCCGCTCATACTGTTCCAGGTCTGCGTAGGCATTGCCGCGGTTGTTATAAGCGAGGGCGAAGTCGGGGGCGAGATTGATAGCCTGGTCATAGTCGACAATAGCCTGGTCGTACTGTTCCAGGCCTGCGTAGGCAATGCCCCGGTTGTTGTAGGCGATAGCGTCTTGGGGATCGAGCCTGATCGCGGTGTCGTAATCGCTGATGGCCTGCTTGTATTGGTGCAGGTCAGCATAGACATAACCACGGTTGATGTAGGCGAGGGCATTGTTAGGGTCGAGTGCAATAGCGATATCGTAGTCGGCGATAGCCTGGTCATACTGTTCCAGATCCGCGTAGGCATTGCCTCGGTTGCTGTAAGGCCAGCTTCGCGGCTCGTACCCGAGATCGATCGCCTGCGTGTAGTCAGACGCGGCATCCCCATAACGCTCCATGCCATGATTGGCGAGCCCGCGTTCAAAATAGGCCTCGTCCGGTTGCGCCGTGACCGGGTCGACGGGAATGGCATCAATCGCACTGGTCAGATAGGGAATCGCCACGTCCCATTGCTCGTTGATACGCAGGTCAGCGCCCAGGGTAAACAGCACAAGGTAGCTGCTCAACGCCGGCAGGTCGGTTACAACACTGAACGGAATCCGTTCCGGGTCAACCAAAATACTCTGGCCTTCTTCGTTGGTGTATCGTGCGTTGATCTTCTTAATGCGTTCGACATACGGGGTGATCCCGACGGCGTCATACGCGCCCCACACCACCAGGGTGGCGCTGTAGGCTTCGCCCGCCTGCCGCACGGTGGTGCTGTCCAACACGCTGGACAGCCGTTCGATGCGGATGTCCAGCCCATCGCGTTCAATCCGGGCGCGGAGTTCGCGGTAGATGTATTGGTCAGGGTCGACCCCATCATACGTTCCAGCGCTGGCGTCGGCGAAATCCGCCACGATAATCAGCGATTCGCCGGCTTGGGCCGGCGGAAAGGGCGGGACGAACCGCACCCAGACCGCCTGGGCGATGGGGCTGAGCGGGCCGATATTCCAGATCACTGACGCGACGAGGAGGCCGATGACCAGAACCAGCGACGCGCTCACTCCAAGGGGCAGGATCTTGTTGCCCAACACCACATCGCCCCGCGGCTTAAGCGTGATGATATGGCCGCCGGCGACATCGCGAATCGTGACGTTCCCCATTCGATTCCCGGCCCCGAAGGAGAGCAGCGTGTGGGCCGCTTGCACCTGGCGTCCCGCCAGGGCGTGCAGCAGGGGGTTGAGGGCCGGGTCACGCAACGTCGCCAGCGCATCCGCTGGCGCCAGCGCGCCCGTGGCGGCGTCAGCCAGCAGCTGCGCCAGGCGCGGCAGGTGGCGCTGCAGTTCACCGGGCACGGCCGCGCGGAGCTGGCTCTCGATCTCCTGAGGTGTTGGCATCAGTCCTCCTCCGGGTGCTCCGCTCCACTGGTCGTTCGGATGTGGTTGCGCGGAGGGCAGGCGGGCGGCGCAGCGGGTGGTTGCTCCCCACCCATCGAGCAGGATCGGGCTGAGTCGCAGTGGGGATGCGTTTGGTCTCGCCCCGTGCCCCACCCGCCGCGGCGTGGCATGGATGGACGCTGGCCTTGCCTGGCGCGCCCAGCAGGGGAAGGAACGGGCTTGCTCCTATTATAAAACGTTGGAGGCGGGCGTTTTGTCGCATTGCCGGCGTTGCCTGCCGCGGTGGGGCCGCTTCAAAGGGGGCAAGAGTTCCTTTGTGCGCTTCGCTACGCCGTCCGCCGCGAGGATGCCCGTATGCGCCTACCATAGCGGGCGCCCGGCCATCACCAGCCATCAGCATCAGCCGGTATCCCCGCAAAGATGGCCGCCAGCGGCTGCGCGAAGCCGGGGAGCAGCGGCGACTGCACCGTCGCGGCCTCGGTCAAGGTCGCGACGAGCTGCAAGGCGCCCGCGCCGTCGCTGCGGTAGACCTCCAGCGTGCGCTGCGGCCAGTCCACCAGCCAGTATTCCGCCGCTCCCTGGCGACCGTAGACCGCCAGCTTCTCAACACGGTCGCGCTGCACGTTGGCCGTGCCCGGCGAGAGGACTTCAATCACCAGCTCCGGCAGGGCGTGCAGCTTGCCATCAGGCCGCAGCGCCGTCGCCAGCCGTTCCGCGCTGACCCACACCACATCGGGGATCAGGTTGTCATCGTCGTCGAGGATAATCCCCGGTGTTGCGATGGCATCTCCATGCCCGTGCGCTGCGCACCATGCCCCAAGACCAGCGACAATCCGGCTCGCCACGATCTGGTGGTAAATGTTCGGCGCCTTCGTCACGTGCAACGCTCCCTGGATAATCTCATAGCGCAGATCGTCCGCATCGGGAAACCGCTCTAGATCGGCAGTGGTCCAACGTTCAACGGTGACCATCGGCTGCTCCTTCTATTACGCCAGCGGCGGTTTGCCATACTTGACGAAGAGGTCGTTCAGCGCCTCAGCCAGCAGGGTCTGGACCGTGACACCATGGTCCAAGGCCAGCCGTTTCAACTCCTTCGCCACCACCGGATCGAAGTGCCCGCCAATCAGCCGTTTCCCCTGACGGCTGGATTGCGCCTGACCATCCGATGGAGTCGGAGGCGCTGCTTCGACCACGACACCCGGCGGCTCTTTCCCGCTCGCTTTGTGGAGCGCAGCGGAGAGACTTGGCTTCTTCTGCATAGCATACACTCCTATATATCTATGTGTTGACACATCTACGTGGCTACGCGGTTACCTGTCTACATAGCTACGAGTATACACTTATAATATCTTACGTGTCTACCGGTAGACTATCTGACAGAGCCGCCGATAGCGCTGCTGCACTTCGGCACTGGCCTTCCCGTGCGGCTCGTATTCCTGTGCGGTCTTGCCGAGGGTCAGCGTGCCTCCCTGCGGCGGTTTTTTCAGCCAGGCGAATCAGATCAATAGTGCTGCCAATCGCGCGCACGTCGAGGATAGCCGGACGGCAGGGAATGAGCACCAGATCCGCCGCGCGCATCGCCGCAAGCGCCGTATTCTCTGAGTGAGGCGCCGTGTCAAGGATGACGAACTCCGCCCCGCTCTCCTGGGCCGCTTTCAAGACATGCAGCAGGCGCGAGGCCTGGGCCGATGCGACCGCCGGCCTGTCTAGCTCACGGCTGTCACGCCAAACTCGCCGCACGCGCCTGCGGGTCAAGATCGATCACCGCCGCTGGCTTTCCATCCTGCTCGGCAGCGACGGCCAGATGCAACGCAAGGGTGGTCTTCCCCGCCATATGCGCGAACTTAACGTATGTACCGTTCTAACGATATCATCTGACATCGACCGACTCCTGCGGGAGGATGGCGTTACCACACGTCCATCCTCCCGCAGGAGTCTATCGCTGGCTCGCCATCCTCCTGAGTCCCGGCCACGCACGCACCTGACTGCCCATGGCCAGGATGCCTGGGCGACCGCGGTCGTGCCCATGCTGCCACCGGATCTGGATGACCAGGCCCGTGCCGTGAACGCCTTCCCGCGCGTGCGCGGCATCCGTTGGGCCAGCGCTCTCCTGCGGGCGCTGCGGGCCGTGGTCGTGCGCGGCATGGCGGTCCGCCACTGGGGCGCCTGGGCCGTGCGCATCGGCCTGGCGGATCGCTCGGCGGCCGCTTGGCGCCCGCGGCGCGGGCGCCAAGCGCCGGGCGGGCGTGGCGGCGGACCGCCACACTCCGTGCTGCCGATCCCGCGCCGCTGCCGGAACCGGTGGGTTCACGCCGCGTGCTGCTGGGTGCTGCCACCCGGCTGGCTCAGATCGGCGGACCGGGCGACGCTTGGCGCATCCAGACCGCCTCTGACCTGACCGCCGGCGGTCTGGCCGCTGGCGTGGTGCCCAATCAGCCACCGGGCGACCAGCTCGCCCACTGCGCGGTGCAGCCAGGCGCTAGCGTCGGGGCCGCTGGCGGCTCTGGCTAGCGACGCACTGGGGCCGCTGCCTGCCGCCAGCACGCGGACGTGGTGCTCCGCATCCATCCGGCGACCGGTCCGGTCGAAGCGGCCCCAGGCACCCCGAACGATCGGATCGCCTGGCGGCGCCCGCCTGGCCTGGGTGACACCCGCCCGCGGCGGGCGGATTGCCGGTATGCGGGCCCGCGCTTTGCGGTGCGGGGGGGCGCCAGCAAGGCCGGCGGATCACGCGGGCCCCACGGATCAGCGCGGG
>JAKSDJ010000876.1 GCA_022360155.1 Chloroflexales bacterium
CGTTCGATCATCGCGCGGGCCGGTGTCGCGGTCTACACGGTCATTGCGACCAAAAGCAAGTCTGTAGTTGCGACAAGCCAAATAGATAGCCTGGCCCAAGCAGGCGTCGATTATGTTCACATCGACGGAGGGATGGCTGATAATCTTCGGCCCGCGCTCTATGGGGCGCGCTACACGGCGCTGCTCGCCAACCGCGCTGCCGAAACGCCAAGCAAACGGGTCAACGTTGCCGGGCGTTACTGCGAGTCGGGCGATGTATTGTTGCGCGATGCGCTGTTACCGCCTGCCGGTCCCGGCGATCAACTGGCGGTTGCAGTAGCTGGAGCCTATACACTCAGTATGGCCAATAACTACAACCTGATGCCGCGGCCAGCCTTGCTGCTGCTCAACAACGGCATGGCGCGGATCATCCAACGGCGCGAGACCGAAGAAGAGGTGTTGGGGCGTGATGTAGCGCTCTTCGAAGAGCAACCATGATTCGAGCGCGAGCATTGTTCGCATCACAACGACCGCGCCCGCTGGAGCAGCGTGCCCACCGTCTCGCCCAACTTGAGCGCATCGGGGGCGCTGCCCCCCATCGTCATCAGCAACTTTTGAGCCGACTCCAGTTTCTCGACCATACGCTCGCGGTCGTGTTCCACACCGGCCTCTCTGGCTTTGCGCAGTTCATCTTCAGCATCTTCGCGCTTGCCCTTTGGCACGCCGCTCAGCCGAGAGACATCATCTTTGACCTTACCAATCAGGTCGAGTAGCGCCGGCTTATTTTCCACAGCAGCGGCGGCGGCGCCCGTTACGGTGATGGTTGTCTTGATGATATCGCCGCTAGCAACATCACCAATTTGAATATTGCCCATCTTGTTCCCAGCGCCAAAGTTGATCAGCCCGCCGCCCTGGCTTACATTGACCACACTGCCCGCGCCAGTGTTGATCGCCAGCGCACCTTGACCAATGGCCTGCACAACGGTGCGCTCCACCACTTCGACAGCCATGCCTTCGGGCGGGGTCTGCCGGATGCTCGGCGCACCCAGACCGCTCGGATCAGCGCCAGGATAGTGAGCAACCGGAAAAGGGCCAACATTTTGCAGGATGGTTAGCACTGGTTCCTGGGCGCCGCCAATCCCTGCAACCGTTGCGGTAACTTGCCGGTAGATCTTCTGGTACAGCTCGTAGAGACCAATATATCCATCGCTATTTGCCACATCCTGACCACGTAAACCGTCAATCAGCGCCTGGCCGAAGTAGGTATAGTCCGCTGTTTGTTTGTAATAAGAGAACTGCGATGGGCGGCTGGCGCTGATGATCGCGCGACCTTCGCCTGTCGCCAGGACAGCGGCATTGAAGCTGGACGATGGCGGCGCACCCAAGCTCGCTTGTGTTCCCAGCGTCGCAAAGTCCTGGAGATGCCCGGAGAAACAGGCATTGATAATGAAAAGCAATTTCTGCGCTTTTATCGCCCGGAGCAGGTCGAGCAGTTCCGAGCTGCACAGCCCAGTCCCCGCTTGAATCTTCTGGTCTGGCGTAAAAACCGTATCCTGCGTTGCAAAATAATAGCTGCCATCGTCACCAAGAGCGCCGTGCCCGGCAAAAAAGATGATCACAGTGGAATCCTGCTGCGCGTCACGAGCGAGTCGCTGTAGGCCCTCAATAATGCCCTGGCGGATCGCTCGCTCGTTGTACATGCGCAGCACCTGCCGATCAGGATAGCCGCTAACGCCTGGGGCGGTCAGGGCATTGACCATACCTTCGGCATCCTTTACGGTGATAGGTGCGCGCCATTTTGCATCCTGATAATCGCCAACACCTATCACTAATGCATGGCCTTGAGCAAATTCAGACATATGACACCTCACCTCGGTACGAATGAAAAGCCTTCGAGCGGGTTCTACAAATTTGTAGTGTGGCGAAGCTTTAATCATAACGCAAGCACACCGCCACACACAGCGTTATATTCGATAATGCCTAATGAAATTCAACAATCAGCAGCGATCAGCAAGAAACTGCGGGTTATGACCTACCAGTTAGTGCGCTGTCCAGCCGAGATCCATCGTCAGGGTCGCACCGGTGATTGAAGCCGCCGCTGCCGAGCAGAGGAAGACCGCCATCGCTCCGATTTCCTCCGGTTCGATCAACCGTTTGACCGCCACAGGTTCGAGCATGATCTTTTCGATCACTTCATCGGGCGGGATACCGCGCGTACGCGCTTGAGCGGCGATCTGGTTTTCAACGATGGGCGTGCGTACATAGGCAGGGCAGATACAGTTGACCGTGATGCCAAGCGGCCCGCCTTCCACAGCGGTTGTGCGAGTCAGGCCAAGCAGCCCATGCTTGGCCGAGACATAACCGCTCTTGAAAGGGGAGGCGCGCAAGCTGTGAACCGAGCCGATATTGATGATTCGGCCCCACTGCTGGGATTTCATCGCGGGCCAGACATACTTGGTCAGGAGGAACGGCGCTGTCAACATGACCGCCATCATTGTGTCCCAGGTCTCTTCTGGGAAGTCGTCAATGGCGTCTATATGTTGAAATCCCGCATTGTTGACAAGAATATCCGCCTTGCCATAGCGCTCGAACGTCTCATTCACCAGCCGCTGACAGTCGGCGCGCTGCGCGAGGTCAGTCGCGACAAAATATCCATCGATTGCCGCAGCTACAGCGCGACCTTGCTCCTGGTTGAGATCGGCAACGACGACTCGGTCGCCTTGTTGCGCCAATGCCTCGGCGACAGCTTTGCCAATACCGCTACCGGCGCCGGTGACAATTGCTATTCGTGTACTCATCATCGAGTCTCCTCATGAATGTCAGTTTCCTTTGGCAATTTGCGCTGCCAGAGTCTGAGCAAGGCTTTTCAGTTCGATAAGCTCTGGCGCGCCCTCGACCACTTGCGCGTAGCGTTCGAGATCGTCCAGAGCGTGATGCAATCGCCCCAATTGCGCGTTCAGCAAACCGCGGTCACGCAGTTCATATACATTCGCAGGCTCCAGCAACAGAATCCGCTCGACTGCCGCTAGGGCGCGTGGAAAATCATCGAGGCGGATATAGGCTAGCTTGAGGTTTCGCAACACTCGCGCTAGAATTGTCCACTTGGAGGGCGGCGCCATAGCCTGCTGGAGGATCGCCGCGTTGGCGTCTACATACATAGCCATCACCTGGTGCTCACAATCGTCGCGGCTCCACAGACGCCCCCGATTGAAGGGATCGATGAAAATTTCTGCGTCGACGGCGGCATAACGCACCATAAAATGACCAGGCAAGGCCAGGCCGAAAACAGGCAAGCCCAGCCGCCATGCCAACTCCAGATAGATCACGGAGAGCATGATCGGCAAGCCCGTACGCGTCGTCAGCACCTGGTCCAGATAGCTATTCGTCGGGTTGTAATAGTCCGCAGTATTGCCGCGAAAGCCCTGCTCGTCGAAGAGATAGGTATTGATGGCTGCTACAATCTGGTATGGATCACACAGGCCAGCAATCCGGTTACGAAGTGCGGCAACCATTGCGTCGATCTGCGACAACGCCTGGAGCGGCGACGCCCCGCCCCGGTCCTCCCAAGCAACACACAAAGCAGCCTGTGCCAGCGAGAGTTGCGCTTCTGGCTGGCGGATCAGGCGACGAAACAGTTGCCGGGCCGGTAATAGTGAATGCATCATCGGCATACTTCAAGAGATATGATCGATACGGCATCAGCCAGATTGGACCGTTTCAGCTTGACGGATGGTTCGCAGAGACGGGAGACCAGGAGGAGGAGAGGCAACGATGGCGCGCCTGCGTCTCATTGCACCTGTCAAACAGCGCAATGCCTTCAATCATAATTAAGCAATGAGAGATTGGCGCTGATATCGGCGCCAATCTCTCATTGCATTGACGACGCCTACTTGTCGCGTGTGGACTCACCCAGAGCCGACTGCGCCGCCGCGAGGCGCGCAATTGGCACACGGTAGGGGGAGCAACTCACATAGTTCAGCCCAGTTTTGTGAAAGAACTGGACACTAGCAGGATCACCGCCGTGTTCACCACAGATGCCGACCTTCAAATCGGAACGGGTGTTCCGCCCGCGCTCGACGCCCATCTGCACTAACTGGCCAACACCTTCCTGATCGATTGTCTGGAAGGGATCATCAGGCATCACCTTCCGCTCGACATAGAGCGGAAGGAAGCGACCCGAGTCATCGCGGCTCAGTCCCAGCGCCGTCTGGGTCAAGTCGTTGGTGCCAAAGCTAAAGAACTCGGCGATCTTAGCAATTTCATTGGCGACCAGGGCCGCACGCGGCAGTTCGATCATGGTGCCAACGGAGTAGTCGACCTGAACGCCGGTTTCCTGCTGCACTTCGTCGGCGACCTTGCGCAGCAGCGCTTCCTGCAATTTCAGCTCATTGGCGCCGCCAACCAGCGGAATCATGATCTCGGGATGAACATCAACGCCTGCCTGCTTGACTGCAGCTGCCGCCTTGAAAATAGCGCGGGCTTGCATCTCGGTAATCTCGGGATAGATGATGCCTAGACGGCAACCCCGGAAGCCCAGCATCGGGTTGGCTTCGCGCAGACTCTCGACCCGGCTCTTGACCCGCTTGAAATCCAGCCCCAGCTTGCTCGCCAGATCCCGGATCTCATCGTCGGTGTGCGGCAAGAACTCGTGCAAGGGCGGATCGAGCGTGCGAATAGTTACCGGATACGGCGCCATTGCCAAGAAGATCGCTTCGAAGTCGCTCTGCTGCAACGGCTCGATCTTCGCCAGCGCCGCGCGGCGCTCATCCTCGGTGTCGGCGAGAATCATTTCGCGCATCGCATCAATCCGGTCGCCCTCGAAGAACATGTGCTCGGTACGACAGAGGCCAATACCCTCCGCGCCGAATTCACGCGCAACACGGGCATCGTGCGGCGTATCCGCGTTGGTGCGCACACCCATTTTGCGAGCCTCGTCAGCCCAAGTCATCAACTCGACGAAATCGCCAGACAACTGCGGCTCGATTGTGGTCAGTTGTCCCGCAAAAACCTCGCCCGAACCGCCATCAAGGGTGACCCAATCGCCTTTCTTGATAGTAATTCCGCTCACGCTCACACTCTGGCTGGCATAGTCAACCCGCAAGTCGCCCGCGCCAGCCACACACGGCTTACCCATGCCGCGGGCAACCACCGCCGCGTGGGAAGTCATCCCACCGCGCGCAGTGAGGATAGCCTGCGCGGCAACCATACCGTGAAAGTCTTCGGGGGCAGTCTCGACGCGGATCAGGAGCACTTTCTCTCCACCCTGAGCCATTTGCTCGGCTTCATCGGGATCGAAAACCGCCTTACCGGACGCCGCGCCTGGCGAGGCGGGCAGGCCCTTGGTCAACACGTTTGCTTTGTCACGCGCGTCTGGATCGATCATAGGATGCAGCAACTGGTCAAGCGCCGCTGGCTCCACCCGCTGAACGGCTGTGGCTCTATCAATGACGCCCTCATGCACAAGATCTACCGCGATTTTGACTGCTGCTGCGCCGGTGCGCTTCCCAGTCCGGGTCTGGAGCATCCAGAGCTTACCGCGTTCGATGGTGAACTCAACGTCTTGCACATCTTTATAGTGCGCTTCGAGTTGCTTGGCAATCGTGTGGAACTGGTCATAGACTTCCGACATCTCTGCCTTGAGCTTGCTAATCGGCTGCGGCGTGCGGATACCAGCAACCACATCTTCGCCCTGGGCATTGATCAGGTACTCGCCAAAGATCTCCGAGTCGCCAGTAGCCGGGTTACGGGTGAAGGCAACGCCGGTAGCGCTATCCCCCCCCATGTTCCCAAAGACCATCGTCTGCACGTTCACACCTGTACCAAGGTTGTCAGGGATCTTGTTGATTCGACGATAGTCGACGGCGCGCCGGCCGTTCCACGAGTTGAAGACCGCAGAAATCGCCTGGCGCAACTGCTCATACGGATCTTCAGGGAATTCAACACCCTTGGAATCTTTGATGATCTGCTTGAACTTCTCGGCGATCTGCGCCAGCTCTTCAGTGGTCAGATCGGTATCCTGACGCTGGCCATGGCCCTTTGTCTCGTCCATGACATGCTCGAATTTGTCGCCTTCGACCCCCAGCACAATTTTGCCAAAAAGTTGAATGAAACGGCGGTAGGCGTCTTGAGCAAATCGCGGGTTGTCGGTTAGCTTGGCCAATCCGTCGAGGGTCGCTTTGTTCAGGCCCAGATTGAGGACCGTGTCCATCATACCTGGCATCGAGAACTTGGCGCCGCTACGTACTGATACCAAGAGGGGGTTGGCCGGATCGCCAAATCGCTTCTCAGTCTGCGTCTCGAGGTCTTTCATTGACGCCAGAACCTGATCCCACATCCCTTCAGGAAACTGTCGACCACTATCATAGAAGGCGTTACACGCTTCTGTTGTGATGGTAAAACCCGGTGGAACCGGCACCCCCGTTCGCGTCATCTCCGCCACACCCGCGCCCTTGCCGCCAAGCAGCTCGCGCATGCTGGCATCTCCCTCGCGGAATAGATAGACCCACTTCTTAGACATAACCTCTCCTCCTGCGCTTAATTACAGTTGCGAGAATGTTTTGGCTATATAGCCATATATGATATCGATGTCATTTAGCAGCTCTCAATATACGCTAGAGACTTGTAAATGTCAAAGCGTGTGCATCTATCACTATGCACTGCATCGAGGCGATTCCAACAGGATCGGGCAGCGCGTAACGTACTGCGCGACGTTTCTATGAAGAGCATTATGTGACGCAAGCATGGACGTATGAGCAACAGGAAGAAACTGAAGCGGTACAAAAAGCGAGGATCAGAAAGAGGGCAGGTGAGGCGACCTTCTTCCTGCCCTCTCAGCCAATCGGTTTTCTATGCCAGCACTACGGCGTGATAATTTGCGCGTTCCAGCGATCAGGGCCGAAAACGTATACGGTATTCGCGCCTTGGAGTTTGATCATGATCCCATTGTCGAACAACTGGACGGTGGCATTTTCAACTCGCTCGAATTGTTCCACAGCCCAGCCGATATCGCCACGCAGGCTTGGGTCATTGATCCAGACTTTGCCGAAGCCGCGCCGCGGCGGATAGAAGCCCGACGGCGCCATCACATCCGGCGTATCGGGTTCACCCTCCTGCCAGGTGTCGGTGTACTGGCGATACCCACGCACATAGGCATAGATACGGCGATCTCCATCCCCCAAGTCGGTCCAGAGCATCAAACCACGCTCGAAGTTTTGGACTGATGCCGGACGGTCGGTGAACACCGCACCCGGGCATCCCATCTGATCGCGGAAACCTTCAATCCGATCATAGGCGCTACGCAGCGTTTCGGCAACTGGGGTCTGGCAAGCCGCCGTTGGCGGTTGGCCAAAGTTCAACACATCCTTGCCGAGCAGCCCCAGAAGCACTTCGTACTGCGTGCCGCGGTTTTCCAGGTGGTGTTCCATGCGGCGGCGCTCGAAGTATTGCACTGTGCCAGTCCAATCACCGATCTTTTCTCTCATTGGCTCAGTAATCGGGTAACCGAAACGCATCAGGCCGCCATTGCGCTCCCAATAGCCGATAAAGGGCTGGCACACGCTATGCCCGGTCTCGGCGAAATAGCGGCAACCGCGCGGCGCTCGATCGATCTGGGGGAAGGTGGTCCACGGTCGATTCTGGAGTTCCAGGATCGACGCGCCTAGACGCCCAGCCAGCACGCCTTCCGCGCCGTGGTCTTCCAAACGGTCGCGCTCGAACCACTGCACGGGTCCGGTCCAGACGCCCTCGACTGTCTCAGTGCGCAAATTGGTGATGGGATAGCCAAAGACAGCCAGACCACCATTGCGTTCCCAATAGTCGAGGATCGCCCCGCTTACACAATAACCCGTCTCCTCAAAACAGCGTGTCCGCGACTGTGCGTGGCTCGCTTGCGGGATGAGCATCCCAGCAAGCGCAACGCACATAAACATCAGCAACCATCCCTTCAGTTTCATACATTCCTCCTTTGTCATATCAATAAATAAAATGTCTTTGGGAAGATGTTTTGTACATTCTTGCCTTCCTTATGGTTTTTACTGTACCCCATATGTAAGACGATTTGAATGCAAGCAATGTCACAGCGGCATCGTATCTGGAGGCGTCTGGCTGAAAGTCAAATGAAAGCGCTATCAGGTTAGGCGCTCTTCGCGAAATCCAAAGGGGAGGAGCAAAACGGACATACCGACACTAGTACGACAACGAGACATGTCATTCTGAACCCTTCGGCGAGCCGATCCTGAGCGCAGCCGAAGGGCTCAGGACCGGCGCAGTGAAGAATCTCTTTGCCAACGGTTGTGAGACCCTTCTCTTCGCTCAGGGTAACACCTGAAACGGCATTCCAACGCGGTGCGCCGGGAAGTCTCGTTGTCGTACTAGTGAAACTTTCCCATCCTATGTAGGGAAAAATATCACTTATCCAACGAACAGACGCGCTGCTATAATGTGTTCCAGGAAGAGGAGTGGGAGTAGCCACCCGCGGCAGCGGGTCGGACAAGCCGTCAATACAGAGCATTGCTCTCGGCAATCCGTAATCGTACATACGATAGGCGAGACCTCCGCGACAGTTGTGTCGGGGAGGTCTTGCTTTTTTATACCCACGTTTTGTTTGAGTTATATGGAGGAACCCAATGCTGGCCCAAAAGAATACCCTGTCGCTACGGCGATCACGATATTGGCTGCGTGCATCTCTCTTTATTACCCTTGCGCTGTTCACACTGACCGGCTGCGCAATTCTGGATGCGAAAGTAAGCTACACCTCGACGATGTTGGATCATATGCAGCGTACCAGTGCAACGGTGAACAGCATCCAGACCCTCGCCGCCGAACCGCAGCTCGCTGACGCAGCATGGCGCGAGACCATCACCAACGACATTGCAACGCTACGTACGCTGGCCGAAGAGGCGCGCCAAGTGACACCGCCGCCCGCGCTTGAGTCGGTGCATCAGAGCTACCTCGGCGTAATCCAGACCCTCGACGACTTCGCCACAACGACCGAGCAAGCCGTTGCCTTAGGCGACCTAACACAACTCAACCAAGGCCTTACGCTGCTAGATGAAGCGACGCAGACGCTCAACGAGGTTCAGCAATTGCTGGGCGGCGGGGAGTAACGAGTTTGCAACGACTCGACGGCAGCGCAGCAGCGCCGCGAGCCTCACTTCGCACACAGTACAGAGGCGGACATGCTGAATATCCAACAGCAACAGCCGCGAAGGATCACGTCTTGTGTGATCCTCCGCGGCTGTGTGCAGGTAAGCGATGATATCATTTTTATTTGAAGGCTCGTCTTGGCGGGCGATTACAGATACCCCATTTGCAGAGCCATCGCGCCTAGTCCAAGGAAGAAGAAGAAGCCGCACACATCGGTCACCGTCGTCACGAAGATCGACGAAGCCAGGGCCGGGTCGATCCGCAGAGCTTTGAGCGTCAGCGGCACCAGTACGCCCGCCAGCGCCGCCATAAACAGGTTGCCGAGCATTGCAAAGCCGACAATCACCCCCAGCGCCAGGCTGCCCTGCCAGGCATAGCCCAACCCGCCGACCAGCAGACCAATGATCAAGCCGTTGCTGATACCAATGAGCAATTCACGTGCTAGTGTATGGCGCGCGTTCGTAAAGGTCACTTCGCCCAGAGCCAACGAGCGCACGATAAAGGTCAATGTTTGTGTTCCAGCATTCCCGCCCTGCCCTGCCACCACCGGCATAAACGCTGCCAGGATCGCTGCCTGGGCAATCACATTCTCGAAGCTGCTGACTACCCAAGCCGCCAAGAACGCCGTCGCCATATTGATCATCAGCCAGAAGGCCCGATCCCAAGCGGCGCGAGCCAGCGGGCGCTCGATCTCTTCGTCTTTGTTGACACCGGCCAGCCGGTACATATCTTCGGTCGCCTCTTCCTCAACGGCAGCAATCAGGTCACTGGCGTCAATCGCGCCAACCAGGCGACCATCGTCATCAATAACTGGGAGCGCCGGCAATCCCGAATCGGTCAGGATATCGACCTGCGCATCTAAATCAGCGTCGTGGGGCAAGGTCTGCACGTGCCGATCCATCAATTTGACGAGGCGGGTCTCTGGCGCAGCGGTCACCAGTTCACGCAGGCCAACGACGCCAACCAGGCGATCTTTGGCATCGGTTACAAAGAGATAATAGACGCTGTGCGCATCAGGTTGCAGTTGGCGCAGCGCTTCGATGGCTTGTTGCGCCGTGGCATGCTGCGGGAAACGCAGAGCTGGCGCATAGCTTAGGCGGGTGTCGTTGGTCTCGACCGGAAGATCGGACATTCGGGCGACAAAAGGGCGGAACGCATCCAACTCAGCAGTGGTGCGAATTGCGATCATGGTCTACCTCCACATGTGCTACAGGGTCATGGACGCAGGGCGCCCATGACAGGCAAGTGTCTTTGGAGACCCGGTCGCTACGCAAAACAAATGGAGGACATAAAAAGCCCCCGGTCTGATACAGCCGGGGGCAGGAGCGCTTATGCGGGAAGTGTTACCAGGAGAAGCACCTCAATCGAAGCACGCCTGTAACCCAGCTGTAGCATACAGTTAGTTGTACGCAACGACTCGGATCACAGTTGATCAGTTGTTGATGATAATCGTCCATAGCTCCGACTGGAAAGCGTCTCCAGCAGGTCCGTGGCATAGGCGGCGTCGCCTGTTGTCCCAGTGACCTTGGTTCTTCGCGTGTGCGCGCAAAACCGCGCCAGCAGACGCATCGACATATAAGCTGCTTGCACAGCCACGGATGAGTATAGCTGAGTTAGGCGATCATGTCAAGGGGTAAAAATAAGGCGACAAAGCGTGGGGATGAAGAGACGAGGAAGCGAGAAGACGACAAGGCGACGAGACAGTGATGGGACGATGAGGATGACGAGGCGGTGACGCAGAGGGGAGCACGCCTGTGTGCGCCCCTAGGACGTGATGACGCGAATTAATGCGGATTCCGTTTGCGGACGACACCCACCGTACGGGTAGCCGGCGTAACAACCTCTGCGCAATCCTCCGACGCACCGTTGTGCAGCGCTGCCGGTGCAACGATTTCTGCGCAATCCTCCACATCAGGTTGAATTGTTTCCCGCGCGGCGGTAGGGAGCGGCGCAACTTCGCGTGGGGATTGGGTGTGGCGGGCGCTGCGCGACTCAGCCAGCAGCGTGTCATAAATCGCTTCGAACTGATGCGCGGCCCGCTCCCAGGAGAATTCGGTAACGGCGCGGACGCGCCCGGCAGCGCCCATCCGCGCGGCCATCTCGCGATCCTCCAGCGCCAGATCGAGCTGCTTCGCCAGATCTTCGGCGCTGCCAAACTGAGCAAAGATGCCGGTCTCGCCCAGTATCTCGCGACTCACCGGCGTGTCAAAGGCGACAACCGGCAGTCCCATGGCCATATAGTTGCTGATCTTGCCATTACCCTCGGTCAGGCTCATCTTCGGAGCGACCGCAACGTCGCCAAGAGCGAGATAGCTGTGCAGATCTTTGTACAGAATGCGGCCTGGCAAGGTCACATGGCCTGCGACGCCCTGCGCCTCGGCGTAGGCGCGATAGCTCATTGGGTCGGGATAGCCCATAATCAGAAAGTGAACATCAGGACGCCGCGCAGCAAGCAGCCGCGCCGTATCGATGAGCACATTCGTTCCCTGGTACGGCGCGAGCAGGCCAATATAGACAACAATTCGTCGCCCTTCCGGGATGCCAAGCTGGGCGCGCAGTTCGCGGCGCTGGGCCTCCCACTGCGCCGAGCCGTCGAAGGGCCGAAAGCGCTCGGTGTTGACGCTATCGATCACCGCATGGAGGCGCTGAGGATCAATCGCTCCGTCGCGACGCAACAGGGCGGCGGCATTGTGGGTCGAGGTAACGACCGCGTCGGCCTGACGATTGATGAAGCGTTCTAGGCGTACCAGCGGCATGTAGAGCGGGCTATTCTTCTTGATAAACCCATGGTCGAGCATCTCGCCGGTCATGCTCCCCTGGTAGTCGAGGAGCAGCGGCACGCCGAGCAACCGCTTGAGCGCAGCGCCAATAGATGCCGCCTCGTGCGTGTGGGCGTGGATGAGATCGGGGCGTAACTTCAGCCCAACCCGCAAGCAGCGCCAGGAGAGCGCAAGGTCGAGATAGAGCTTGTGGCGCGACGAACCGACAATCGCACGCTTGATCCAGGGTACGTCCCAGGAGCGGCGGATGTCTATCCCCGGCATATCATCGCCGTTGTGATAGGTTGAAAGGACCAGCCGATGGCTAAGCTTCTGGATCGCCTTCGCTTCCTCCCAGATTCGTACATGGTTGCCGTAGTCGGAGAAGAAACTGGTCGAAGCGATCATGAGGATGGTATATGGCAAACGCGGCTCTTTCGTGTCATATATTCTTGGCAACTGCACCGTCAGCGGGACATTTCGCGGAGAGCAGCTTACTCAGGTCTTACGATTTGGCGTGACACCAATGTGGTGGAGGCTTCGCTCTTGGCCTCGCACATTGCCCCCGCTCATGAGCGCTCGAAGGCCAGATGGAGCGGTTTCCCGGCCCCGGATGGCAGTTCGCCAGCGAGTACGGCTTCGTAGTGCAGGTCGGCGTAGGGCAGATGTAAGCGCGTGATCAAATCTTCCGGCGTCGTTTCGATATCGAAGGCGAAGTGAATCGTACCGTACTCGCCATAGAAGGTGGTATCCATCTCTTCGAAACGCTCTTCCAGCGTGATCTCACCCGCATAGATGCCGCGCGCCCAGCCCACTTCATTGCCGCTGACTTCTATCCAGACCGCATGCGTGGTTAGCGTACGCGCCAGATATTGGGCCAGGAAGCGATCGGCGAAGTAGCGCGGATCTTCCCAGATGGTCACGAAGTCATTCTTCGGCGGGATGACAAAGAAAAGCCGCCGCCGCTTGTCGGGAATCATAATCCGCCCGCTCATCTCGTCAGGGCTATGCTCGGTCTCGCGGTAGCCGCGGGCAAGCATATAATGCCGCAACGCGCCGGCCACGACCGCCGCGTCATGATATTCGATATAGAGCGCGCCGCTGTTGTTCATAATCACGTCAAACGTCACATGTGACGCACACCTGTTGGTCCATGTCACTTGCAGCTTCAACCGAGGCGCATTGTAGCGTAGAGCGCGCGAGTTTGCAACCGAGAATTTGGAGACAGGATTACCAGGATTTACAGGATTAGTGGTGGCAAGTTCGGCATCAAGCAGCTTGCTGTGAACCCAATGGCACGCAGATAACGCAGATGATACCGAATCAACGCAGATCGAACACGCCAACGTTCAAACATTCCAACCTGCGAACCTGCTAACGTGTCAACCGTCTAACCTGCAATGGCACGCAGATAACCCAGATGATACCGAATCAACGCAGATCGAACACGCCAACGTTCAAACATTCCAACCTGCTAACGTTCAAACATTCCAACGTTCCAGATAGGGCAGCACTTCGGCAACGCTGACCACATCGCCGTACTTGCCGTCGATGTCGAACAAGTTCGCCGCGTGGGGTTCGGGTGCGCGGTCGCCCACGCACTCGCGCGGGACGATCACCCGGAAGCCGTGCTGCATGCCGTCGACGGCGCTGGCCCGAATACAGCCGCTAGTCGAGCAACCGACCAGAATCAGCGTATCCACCCGCAGCGTGGTCAGCGTGGCGGCGAGATGGGTGCCAAAGAAAGCGCTGGCATACTTCTTTTCGATCACGAGTTCGCCTTCGTGCGGCGTCAGCTCGTCGACAATCTGGGTCAGCGGCGAGTCGCGGATGAGCTGGAGCAGAGCCGGAACCTTGCGCACGAACATCCCGCCATCGCGCCCGTCCGCTGCATAGCTGACGGTGGTGTAGAACACGGGAATGTTGTGCGCCCGCGCCGTCGCCAGCAACGGCACGCTGGCGCGCACCGCATCCGGCACGCCGGGCGCGGCGTAGAGCGGCGACCCCGGCGTCGTGTAGGCCTTGACGAAATCGACGACGAGCAGCGCCGGGCGCTGGCCAAAGCCGACCCGTCCAGCGAGGCCGTGCGCCTGATAGTCAGCTGCGAGATCAGCGTGGGACATTGGTTGATCCTTCATTATAAAGATAATACCAATTCGATGAAATATTCCGCATGCTGTCACCCTGAACCCTTCGGCGTGCCTGCCCTGAGCGAAGCCGAAAGGCTCAGGACCGGCTCCGCGAAGGGTCTCGTCAGCAGCAAGCCGAGATGCTTCGCGGAGTTCATCCTGAGCGGAGCCGAAGGGCTCAGCATGACATGCGAGGTGTTCATGTTGAATTGGTATAACACATTCAAGGCTTGGCAGTCGAGCGAAGATGCGCAAATCTGTTACCAGTGTACCGCTGCGGGAGAGCATCTGCAAGTTTGGCAAGAATGCCAACGCATCAAGCAATGCTGGTTCGCAGATAAGGATGCTGGTCCGCGACGCGAGCAGAGCTTCTATGCATAGCTAGACTGTCTATCGCACCAGCCAGACCTTGTAAATCAGGACGCGCCGTTTTCAGGTCTCCGTAATGGTTTGTTCGCAACGAAAGATTCTGATGTAGCGGAGCACGGGCGCGTCGGCATGTGGCGTGCGCAAGCCATGCTTGCGCGCGGCAGCCTGGCTGCCGCACGCCATATCTCTTTTCAGACAGGCTTTCAGACCTGGTCCGCAGCCTCGCGATCAGTGTAGGTGCGGCTTGGAGCTGCACGTCATATCGTTCTCCGCGCCTACGAAATGGCATTCCAACCCGGCGCGCCTAGCCGTCTCGTTATCATCCAATGCCAGTACAAGTGCTGCGCGATGACACTACACCGTATCCGCCTCATCAATTTTGACGATCAAAACCGGTTATGGGGAACGGCACTACGTCACATGACCACAGTTGATGGTCAAATTTCATTAGGATAGACGCCCCAGCGCCGGTTTTTGTTCGCGCCCTTCGGCAAATGGTCCGACAGGGAGCAACGTGATGCGTTGAGGACCGGATTAGGTGATGGTGCTCCGTTTCCCACGCACAGCAGCCTGGCGATCCCCGCGTCGTGTAGGCCTTGATGAAATCTCGGCGTGGAACATTGGCTGCTCCTTCATCGAACGATAATAACACGTTCAAGTTTTGACAGTTGGGCCAAGACACGCAGGTCCGTCACCTTCGTGCCGACGAGAGTAAGCTTCTGCAAGTCGAGCAGTTGGGCCAGGACGCTCAGGTCCGTCACCTTCGTGCCGATCAAGTCCAGTGTCTGCAAGCTGGGCAGCTGGGCCAAGACGCTCAGGTCCATCACCGACGTGCCGCTCAGGTCCAGTGACTGCAAGTTCGGCAGGTGAGCCAAGGGGCTCAGGTCGCCCACCTGGGTGCCGCGCAGGGTCAGCGACTGCAAGTTCGGCAGGTGAGCTAGGACACTCAGGTCCGTCATCTGGGTGTTGATGAGGTCGAGTTTCTGCAAGTTCGGCAGCTGGGTCAGGACGCTCAAGTCCATCACCAACGTGCCATCCAGGGTCAGCGCCTGCAAATTCGGCAGCTGCGCCAGAACACTCAGGTCCACCACGTTTGTGTCGAAGAAGCGAAGTGTGTGCAAGCTGGGCAGCTGGGCTAGGGCGCTCAAATCCGTCACCGGCGTGCTGTTGAGGTTGAGTTCCTGCAAGCTGGGCAGCTGGGCCAGAACGCTCAGGTCCATCACCGACGTGCCGCTCAGGGCCAGCGTCTGCAAGCTGGGCAGCTGGGCCAGAACGCTCAGGTCCATCACCGACGTGCCGCTCAGGGCCAGCGTCTGCAAGCTGGGCAGCTGGGCTAGGGCGCTCAAGTTCGTCACTGGTGTGCCACTCAGGTTGAGTTTCTGCAAGCTGGGCAGCTGGGCCAGAACGCTCAGGTCCATCACCGACGTGCCGATCAAGTCCAGCGTCTGCAAGCGCGGCAGTTGGGACAGAATGCTCAGGTCCGTCACTGGGATGCTGAAAAGGACGAGCGACTGCAAGTTCGGCAAGCATGCTATTGCGTCAAGCAACTCTGGCTCGCGGATGCGGATACGGGTCCGCTGTGCAAGCAACTTCTGGGCGTAGCTGTGGGGCTCGAAGCCGGACCAGACAGCGTCAATCGCCCGCTGGATAGCTTTGTGGTCTATGGCGGCATACTCTGTGATCGCCGCCAGCGCTTTCGCGCCGCCGATCTGCGCCAGTGTCTCAATACAGGCAACTTTAGCCGCAATATTCGGCTGGCGCTCGGCCCGCAAATAGGGAATCGCCTGTTCGCCCGCGGCGGCAACGACCTGCTGCTGCTCTCGCGTGAATGGCGGAAAGAGATCCTGCACCGCGGCGAACACCTCCTGACGTAGCGCCGAATCGATCACAACGCCCATCTCCACGGCCATCGACAGACAGGCCAGCACCAACTCGCGCCGGCTCGGATCTCTGGCCGGTTGGCGGGATTCGCCCGGCTGCGGCGCGCGCTGTTTGCCATAGAGCAGGCCGCGCAGCAACTTCTCGCTCTCCTTGGGGCGCAGCAGGCCGGCGGCGAGGGTAATCGTCTCGCGCCACTGGTCGTTCTTGGCCTTTTTCAGCAGGAAGCCCAATTCGCCGCCGTTGGCAATCTCCTTTGCAGTGAAGAATTCCTGAAAGGTGCGACGGGTAAACCCGATCTGCCCCTCGATCGGCTCGCGGAGCAGGTTGCTGCGCTCGACAAAGAAGGCCCGGATGCGCTCGGGTTGGCCCGGATCGAGGCCCAGGCGGGTTAAAAATCCGCCCAACTGATCATCCACAGTCTCGAGTGGCAGCTCGCTCTCGCCATTGCGCATCATGCGGTAGGCCAGGTCTTGCAGTAGTGCGAGCTTCTGTTTGACCCTAAGGTCGGGATAATCCTCGTGCTGGATGCCGCGCCCGGCATCGCGCTGGGCCAGCAGCATATCGATGCACTCTTCGTACAGCTTGATCCGCTCTGCCGGCAACTGGCTGCGCTTTTCGTAGTGCAGCGCACAGATCATCGCGCATAACAGCGGGTTGGCGGCCAGGCGACGCAATCCAGCCCGCCGGGGCAGCAGCCGCTTCAACCCTGCCGGGGCGCGCAGCACATCGGCCCGCTCGTCGGGGTCGGGCGTGCCGTCGGCATAGGCCTGGTGCCACTGGTCGATAAACGCCGCAATCGCTGTATTGCTCATCGGCTGGATGGCAACCTCGGCAAAGCCCTGGTCGTGCATCCACTCGTGCCAATCGGGCCAGTTGCGCTCGCTGACCGCGGTCCGGCGCGAGGTAATGATATAGCGGGCGTGCGGGTAGCTGTCGACCAGTTCCTTCAGGCACTCCAGGAACGCCTCGCGCTTGCCCTCCGGCAGTTCGTCGACGCCGTCGATCAGCACAACGGCGCGACCATTCTCAAGCTGCTCGTTTTCCCAGCCTGCCGGTCTGCCCCCGGCGATATCCCGCGCAATCAGCGCCACATACTGCTCGGGCGCAGGAAAACCTTGCTCGACCACCTGGCGCAGCCGAATGAAAAACGGGACGGTGTTATTCCAGAGGCTGAGCGGGCCGCGAAACTCCCGCCCCGCCGTTGCGACCGCGATCCACTGGAGCAGCGTCGTCTTGCCGGAGCCAGCCTCGCCGCGCACGACGATCCGGCGCTCGCAGGCCAGCACATCGTCGATTGGGCTGGAACGGCGGCGCTCCACCAAAACGCGCCTCGCGGCGCAGCACGTCGGTCAGCGCCTCGTGGAACACCTGCCGGTCTGATTCATTCTGCGCACGCCGGCTGTGGTCCACCTCCACCGTCACATAGGCTGCGCTCAGGCGCTGGCGCTTGCCGGCGGCGGTGAGCCGCCGCACGCCAAAAGGCTCGAACTGGTTCAGCTTTTTCTGGAGCACCTCGCGGTACTTGGCCTCGAACTGGGTGCTGGCCTGATCGGGGCGGCGCAGCAGGGCGCTCACCATCCCGAGCAGTTGCGCGTGATCGTCCAGCAGCGCGGCATCACGCAGCCCGCTGTAGCCGGAGAACTCGGCGGCGACACCTGTGATCGCCTGCGACGCCTCGTTGAGCATGCGCTCGTAAAGCGCGGCGGCAGCGGCAGAGAGGGTGGTGGTCGCGCCGGGTCGTGTGCTGTACAGCCAACGGGCCAGGCGTTGCGCGTCGAGGCGACCTTCGACCAGGCGCTCGGCGCTCACGTCAGCCTGATCGAGCGTCAGCGCCAACTCGCGGAGCACAGCGGCGCGCTCGTCGTCGGGGAGGCGCGCAGCATCGAAGAGCGGGCGGAGGCGCGCAGCGATTAGCGCGCCGATCTCAGCGATGCGCTGCTATTCCTTGCGTCCGGCGTGTTCCGCCGCCGCCTTATCGTGCAAGTGGTCGAGCAGGTCGGGCGCAAGCTGGCCCAGCAGCGGATGATCTTTGAGCAGCACGCTCAGCAGCGCCTTGCCGATGGCGGGGCCGAGATCGAGAACAAGCGTAGCAAAGAACGACATCGCGACACCTCATAACATTAGCAGGTTGGCAACTCTGTAGGCGCGGCTTGCAGCCGCGCTGGCGTTCCCCTGTGGAGCGCGACGTAATATGCGGCTCACACTGCACGGACAACACTCAAGCCGCGCCGAACCATGCCTTCGCAGGTTGGCACGTTCGAGCTGCGTTGATCAGCGTCCATTGGCGCCATCAGTGTGCCATTGCCAGTTGGCAGGTTTGAACATTTCATCGATGTTGATCGATGTCTAACCTGCCAACCTGCGAACTTGCCCATCCATCAGCTGCGGAACACGCTCAGTGCCAAGTAGGCCGAGACGCCCCAGTTTGGCGCATCGACAATCTGGCTGATCTTCAGGTCGACGGCGAGGCTGCAGAGGACGTAGGCATCTTCGCGGCTGAGCCCCTTTTCCGCCACCAACCAGCCGATCATATCGCGGATCGCGTTTTTGGCGTTTTCCATCAGGTCAGGGCCGAGGGCGGAGGTGGCGAAGTAGCCCTGCTCGTCATACTTGGGCTGCAGTGGGCCGGGCGGCGTGACAAACTGATAGCTCCAAGGACGCAGGCTGCGCCCCTTGTGCAGGTTGAAGCGCAAGCTAAACTGCATCGGGCACTCGATGCCGGTGACGCAGACTTCACCGTCGCCCTGCGCGGCGTGGCAATCGCCGGCGGAGAACATAGCGCCTGGCACATAGACTGGCAGGTAGAGCTTTGCGCCAACATTGAGGTGGCGGGTGTCGATGTTACCGCCGCCCTTTGTCGGCGGCAGGACCGCGTGCTGACCCGCCTCGTCGATGGTGACGCCCATCGTACCGCAGAAGGGTTGGATCGGAATATGGATATCGTCGCGCAGGGCGGTCGTAAGGCCATTGCTCAAATCGAAGTGACGGATATAAGGCTTGGGGAAATCATCGGCGAGCAGACCAAGGCCAGGAATGAGCCCAGTCCAGCCCCAATCGAGCGTCTGCATTCTCAAGATTTCGACTTCGAGCGAGTCGCCCGGCGCTGCGCCTTTCACATAGATTGGGCCGGCCAACGGGTAGAGCAGGTCGAAGTTCAGGTTGTTGAAAATATCGGCGGAACAACCCGGCGTAACTTGCCCGCTTGTGACTTCGTCGGTTTCACAATGGACGATATCGCCCGGATCGATCTCGATGGCCGGGGTCAGACTGTTGTCCCATTTGTGGTGGATCTTGCTTTTATCAAGCACATGTTCACGTCCCATAGCTGTACCTCCTCAATTATCTTTATCGCTGAAGGGCGAAGTAATTTGCGAAAACACGCTCTACGACGATGCGGTGATATGATGACGCGATGACGCGACGATAATGCGCGTCGACGAATAATACTTCTTATCTTGCCACCACTGTATTGAGCGTATCGCAAGTATACCACTCTCAAAGCTCGAAGCAATCGATTTCTATCTGCGGCGAATCCGAGTCCATTGGCGCCATCAGCGTGCTATTGCAGGATGGCGACGCTAAACGAGTAAGCTACGATCATCTACGCCGTCAGGTCGTTTAGGTGTGCTATAGTGTTGTCCAACTGTCGCACGTTTGGATTATCCCAAAATGCAACAGACCGATGCAGAACTTATTGTTAGGAGATTACATGCTTACGATCCAAAAAGCCTGGCAACCTGTGGTCGTTTGTGCAAGTTTGGCGCTTGCACTCGCCGCTTGCGGCCAGTTCTCCACCGGAGGCGCGCCGAGCGCTACGGGAGGACCAGCCCAGTCTGCAACGAATACCGGAGCAAGTACAGCCGCGCCCGCTCCACTCGCCAGCCAGGATGCAATCACCACCCCCAGCGGCCTGCAATATATCGAGGTCCAAGCTGGCGACGGGCCGCAGCCGCAGCCGGGCGAGGTTGTTGCCGTACACTACACTGGCACGCTCGACGACGGCACGGTGTTCGACGATTCATACCAGCGCGGCGAGCCGATACGATTTCCGCTCGGCGCCGGCCAGGTCATCCCTGGCTGGGACGAAGGCATCGCGCTCATGAACAAGGGCAGCAAAGCCCGCTTGATCATCCCGCCCGCTCTGGCGTATGGCGACCAGGGCGCGGGGAATGCGATCCCGCCGGGCGCTACGCTCACGTTCGATGTGGAGTTGGTCGACATCCTTGCCGGTGCGCCCGCTGCCCCAATCCAGGTCGATGCAGGACAGTACACCACTACGCCCAGCGGTCTGCAATACTACGACCTCCAGGTCGGCGACGGCGCAACCGCCGCAGCCGGCCAGAATGTGACCGTCCATTACACCGGCTGGCTCACCGACAACACTAAATTCGACAGCCCACTCGACAGTGGCGAGCCGTTTCAGTTCCCGCTCGGTTCTGGCCA
>JAKSDJ010001022.1 GCA_022360155.1 Chloroflexales bacterium
CAGTCCTCCTCAAAGGTTGTCCGCATAATCTGTGTTGCCTTGTCATCCAGCAACAGCCCTTGCAGTGGGCTGCCTTCACTGAGGTCGAGGACTAGCAGATTGCCCTGCAAAAGGAACAGTGTAGGGGGTGACAATCAGAGGTGATGCCAAAGCTTGCAACTCCACTCCTGACGAGCCTGCTCTTTGCCGGAAGCTTTATTGCGGGAAAATACACGACACGTGATCTGGGACCACTCACAACGTCTTTTTTACGATACCTCGTCGCCCTCATCTTTTTGGGGATATTAGCGCCGCGCTTCGGGTATTCGAAGCTCCGAACATCACCCAGCGATATTTCCAGATTCCTCGGCCTTGGCATTACGGGGATTGTCGGATACCACTATTTCTTTTTTCTCGCTCTCCGACACACAGAAGTTGCTCATACAGCCATCATCAACGCCCTTAGCCCTGTAGTTACTGGACTCATGGCTGCCTTGTTTATTCGCGAGCGCTTGACGCTCCGGAATTATTTTGGCGTAGGTCTCGCGGTAATGGGCGTGCTTCTACTGCTTACAAAAGGACAATTGAGCAATTTGCTCAGCTTTGACTTCGCCCTTGGGGATATTCTCATGCTGTGCTCGGTCATAAGTTGGGTCGCCTACGCGCTGCTTGTCAAATCTCTCTCTGCACATTATCACGGCTTCACTATTACTTTCTATGCCACGCTGTATGGCGTTTGTATGCTCTTGCTCTTAGCGACCGGCGAAAACCTCTACGGACAGCTCAGCAGTATATCCATACCTTCTATCTATGCTGTTCTCTATATGGGTATTGGAGCCTCGGGCCTCGGCTACCTTTTTTACAACCTCAGTATCAACAATATTGGACCGACCAAAACTTCGGGGTTTGTTTACAGCGTTGTGCCTGTTTTCGTTGCTGTGCTGTCTTGGGCTTTTTTCGGGGAGCCAATTACCGGAGTTATGGGGCTGAGCGCTGTGATGATTTTGGGCGGGCTCCATGTCATGCTTCGAAACCAGAATTCAAGCAAGGGGTTTAGCAATTCCAGGGGCTGATTCCTGCTCGCTTGGCTTGCTTGAACAACATATGGCGAAGGATCTACAGCAACTGAAACTATCCGGCAATAAGTATGGGGCAACGATGGCGTCAAAGCGCTGTTCACACACGGATTTTGTCGCTGTGCTCGCCCAGTATGATCTGGGCGCCTATACCTGTTCGGTGGCGCTTCAGCGCGGCGCTGTGCAAACAAACTACGTCCTTGGGACGACCCGTGGCACGTTTGTATTTCGCTACTATGAGAATCGTTCCTGAGAATCGGTCTTGTTCGAGAGTGATGCGCTTACGTATCTCAGCGCACATCACTACCCGCGCCCGCCCCAGGTTCCAAACAAATAGGGCGCCTACGTCGGGATGTATCGCAATAAACCGTATGTGCTGTTTGAATTCCTTGAAGGTCACCCTATCGAACACCCCAATGCCCAGCACTGGCGGCAACTTGTGCAAAAAGCCGCCGAATTGCAGGCGCTGATGCAGGATTATTATTCACGATATACTCCATATCGCTGGAACTATGGCCCTAATCTGTGTCATGCCCTGGCACGTGCGGAAGCTGCGCGAATCGATACGCCAAGCGCCCGCGCAAAATATGTATGGCTTATGCGCGAGTTGGCCGCTCTTGATCTCCCGCCGTCATTACCGAAGGGGATTTGCCATTGTGATTTTCATTTTTCAAATATGCTCTTTCGCGGGGATGAATTGGTGGCCGTGCTCGATTTTGATGATGCGAACCATACATTCCTCCAGTTCGATCTTGTGGGCTTGGTGGAGTGTTGGGCATGGCCGCATACCGTTGATAGTCTCGATATCTCAAAAGCGCGCAGCGTCGTGCAGGAGTATCTGAAGCATCGGGCGCTTTCCCCGCTTGAACAGCATCACTTGTACGATGTGTACAAGTTGAGCATTTTGTTTGATTGCGTGTGGTATTTTCACCGCGGGTCCGCCGACAATTGGTACGAGCGGAGAAAGCTAGAAGCTCTGAAGCGCCTGGGGCGACAGCAATTCTATGATGAGCTTTTTCGCCCAGAGCAAAGCGGGGTATCGTGAAGTCTTGTTTATCTCTCCGCCCAAGCAGTCTTATGATTTCCTCGCGTTGTCTGGATGGAGCGAGAGCGTGATGACCTACAGATTATCTCCGCACGAAAGGCGAATATAACATGATCAATAGCGATGTGAAGCATTCCCGAGAGTCTGTCTAAAGGGCTATCCAAGCAATCAACCAGCGCATGAAGCGCATGGGCCTTGATCTGCGGGTGCGTCGAATTATGGCGTATGAGAGCCATGCTGCTGAGCCGCAGCATGGCTCTCGTATGTCCTAACTCTGTTCAGACAGCCGAGAAGATTAGAAAACTGTAAATTGACATGGGGCCCATGCCTGTAGTATGTTGATACCATACGCCATTTCACAATAGATTACCAGACTATAGCGCTGTAAGTGTATCATTCGTCCATTCCGCCCCCTTCTGGATGGATATGTACACTTTACGGTGAGCCGTATTCATGCCACAGGTATAGCGTCGCTTGCTTCGCATTCCTGGGCTGCGGATCTGGCAGGAGTTGTTTATTTCGATATCATCGTCACACAAACAGTGTGTGCGGATTCGGTGTACGTCTTAACTTTTTCTTGTCATCAAAACAACAATAGCATGCCATGATCGCACATTTGCCTGAGTTTTGGGGTAACCTCGGTGTTACTGGATTCCTGTTGTCTCAATAAGACCGCCCTTTTCTGTTAGGAATGAATGGCGCTGGGAATACAAACTCTTGAAGATGAAGGCTCTTCTCTCCTTTACTGTGCGCTCTGCTTGAGCGTGTGCGTCGCCATGCCATCGTTCCGGAGCGTCATATCCCGTTTGCCAAACAGGAACATTTCATAGTGCATCTTATACCAAATCGACATAGACAATCCGCTGATCGTTTGCGGTTGAATACACATAGTATATGACATAACGTGTAATAGGCTTTGCGATCTGCCTGGGAAAGGAGGTTCACGTTCGTTTGTTATAACAATCTAGTTCGGGAGAAACGAAGAATCTGCATAACGAACATCACTATCTTGGATTTTATTCGAAGGAGGATTACGTGCTATCACGCCTTGCAAAGTTTGCTGGGGGAGCAATTAGCCTCGCCCTTATTACGGGTACAGCGGGCGGCTTGGCGACTCCAACGCCAGCTGCAGCGAATCAACCGCTCAATCTGCCGTGGTATACCGATATTGTTCCCGGCTCGAACACCGAGACTTGGTCGCAAGAGCCGGATACTCAGTTGACCGGGCCGACAAATGTAATGGTTCATATCAACCTAGCGCCGCTGGCCATGGTTGGAAAGTTCTGGACGCATCAAGAGCGTTTGGACTATGTCGCAAAAATCCGCGCCGAACAAGACACGATTATTCCGCAGATCGAAGCAATGGGCGGGACGATTGTCGGGCGTTTTACTCAGGCTTCGACCGGCTTAGGCGTGTCGATTGACCGTAGCCGCATCGACGATCTCCAGACTCTAGGCAATGTGATCGCGGTCAATCGGATCACGGATTACCAGCTCGATCTCACCGAGACAGTGCCTTTCATTGGTGGTACAACTCTGCAAGAACTTGGTGTGACCGGCAAGCATCCGTGGACTGGCGCCGGTATCGATGTTGCAGTCATCGACTCGGGGGTGGACTACACGCATGTGAAGATGGGCGGCCCTGGCACCGAAGCAGCCTATGCCGAAGCCTACTGTGGCGATGCCAGTATTGCCGTTGACCCGACCGATCCGGCTTGTAACGCCCATACCCTGTCTGCCGATCCGGCTCTGTTTGGTCCTGGCAACAAGGTAGTCGGCGGTTACGACTGGGTTGGCGAAAGATGGCCGATCTTCAACGCCACAATCGAGCCTGACGCCAACCCAATTGATCTCGAGGGGCATGGCACACACGTTGCGGATATCATCGGCGGCCTGGAGTCGGCGCCGGGGATGGGCGACCAGGGTGTTGCGCCAGATGTGAATATCTGGGCCTTCAAAGCCTGTAGCGCAGTTGCGGGATCGTGTAATGGCCTGGCGCTGCTCCTGGCAGTTGATGATGCGCTCGATCTTGACAATTCGGACTACGGGGCCTGTACGCCGTTCAAGGATGAAGGCTGTACCACATTCGACCCTGCTGACGTGATTAATATGTCGCTGGGCTCGTCTTATGGTCAGCCAGAGGATGATCTAACCCACTTTGCGAACATTGCCAGCTACTACGGCTCGGTGGTTGTCGCGTCGGCGGGCAACAGCGCCGACAAGCCGTACATTGTTGGTTCTCCCTCAGCGGCAGCCGGGGCCATCAGCGTGGCCCAAAGCACCGTTCCAACCGACCGGCTCTATAAGGTCACTCTGAGCAGTGAAACAGTTGGCGGTTTATTGCAACCCTGGTCCGCACCGATAAGCGAGGTCTCCGGGGCGTTGGCGTATGACACGACCAACAGTGCAACGCGGCTCGGTTGTAGCAATGCCAACGGTGACAGCCCGTGGGTGGGGCAGCCGCTGATGGGCAAGGTTGTGCTGATGGATCGCGGCGCCTGCGCTGTAAGCAGGAAGGTCGCCAACGCCGAAGCTGCCGGCGCGATACTTGCCATCGTTGCCAATAACCAATTCTCGAACACCCCGCCCTCCTTCGGTTTTGGCGGTGGTGACATTACCATATCGGGCCTAACTATCACCCTGGATGAAGGCGCCGCCCTGAAGACAATCTTAGGCCAGACCGCCTCGGTTGCGCCCTCCAGCTTTATTGCTCTTCTTGACGACATTGTTGCTTCCTCGTCGCGCGGCCCGCGCATCGCGGACGGTGCGATCAAGCCGGATATTGCCGCCCCTGGCGCCAGTATCTCGGCTATTGCTGGTAGCGGCGATGGCAAATCGGCCTTTGGCGGCACCTCCGGCGCGGCGCCGATGGTCTCGGGCGCGGCAGCGCTGATGGTTCAGGCGCTCGAAGAGCGCGGCATTTTGCGCGATGCTAACCCCGGTGTGGTTGTCCCAGGCATCTCGATCACCAACCTGGTCAAAGCTATGTTGATGAACACCGCCAATCCGAACACCTACATTGGCGGCAGCGCGCTTAATGATGGCAGTGGCTTCCTAGCGCCGATCACGTTACAAGGCGCTGGTCGTGTGGATGCTCTGGCGGCTTACAATTCGGGTACCGTGGCGCTCGACGTCACCGATCTCTATGGCTGGATCTTCGATCCGAACCGCGGGACGCCTTGCACCGTCAGCACGCCGCCGACGAATGCGCTGACCCACCAGATCCTGCCCGAGTTCTATAATGGCTCATACGCGTGTCTGTCCGGCTACCCCTATGGCAACGACTTCTTCAATGCCTGGAACGCGGCGACAGGCAGCATCTCGTTTGGCTATGATGGCGTATCTGATCGGTCGACCGAAACGCGCAAGGTGTTTATTGCCAACTTTGGGACTGAGGCGCGCACCTATAACTTGAGTACTGCGTTTCGCTATGACGATGATCGTAATCGTGGCGTGAGCATGACCATCGAACCGTCGAGCATTACCGTACCGGCTCAGTTTGCGGGCCTAGTCGATGTGTCGATTGAGATTAACGCGGAGCACTTGCGCGATTGGTACCTTAGTGCGGGCGCCAATGGGGCGAGTGGGACGAACATCTATTGTAGCAATCCTGCCGAATGTCCAACCTTGACTGCCTATGAGTATGATGGCTTCCTAACCATCGATGGCGGCTCGGACAACATCGTACGGATGCCCTGGCAGGTGCTGCCCCGCAAAGCCGCCGCCACCTATGTCTCCTCACATAGCTCGCGGAGCGTGACCCTGCGCAATGCAGCCCAGCATAAGAGCGGCGACGTCGATGTGTTCGCGTTGTTCGATCAGAGCGTGAACAACTGTGAAGTGACGGATAGCGAAGGCAACTGTATCGATCCTGATTATGTGCCTGGCATTATGCCTGGTATTAATTCGACCGCGATCGATCTCAAAGAGGTGGGTTTGCGGGATTACGTCGTATCCGGGATCAATGCGGCGTTTGGTTTGCCCGCTGCAGGATATGGCGAAATCAACGACCAGGTTATCGACTTCGCTCTAACTGTCCACGACAAGCCATACCGCGCCTCCCAGAACTATCCAGTTGGGTTTGAAATCCGGATTGACTCGGATAATGATGGGACGCTCGATTATGTTATGTTCAACGCCGATCAGGCGCGAGGCACCGACGGTCGCAATATGGTCTTCGTGCAAGATGTCAACCCAGCGGATGGGACGCGCGCAACTCGCCCATACCTCTATGCTGACACCTGCTTCAATTCCCAGAATTGGATCTTGCCCGTTCCTGCTGCGGCAATCGGTATTGTGAACTCACAACAATTCGCTTTCCAGGTTGCGGCGTACGATAACTACTTCACGGGTACGGTTTGGGATGTCTCTCCATTCGATGGCGGCTTCCATACGTTTACGCTTGGAACGCCCAAATATCGATCAACAACGACTGCTTTCTATGTCCGCACCGAGGGCAGCCATCGGCTGCACTATTCGCAGCCAAGCACTGGAGCTGTGAACTCGCCCTCGCAAATCGGACTGCTCTTCCTATACCGTGATGCGGAAGAAGGGCGCGAGTCGGACAGCGTTATCCTCGACTGAGGAGAACAATAAGGATAACGAGTCATATGCCTGTTTCAGGCTTGGTTCTACATCGAAATGCGTCATACTGAACCCTTCGCAAGCTGGTCCTGAGCCCTTCGGCTCCGCTCAGGACTGGCTCGCCAAAGGGTTCACGACAAGCAGCCAAAGGGTTCAGAGTGGCGCCCAGGCGGCATTCTCATGTGGTACGTCTGGAAGTCTCGTTGTAATATGAACCCTCTTTCTCGTAAGGGAGAGAGGGTTCTCCTCTTCCCGAACAGTGATCGCTTCTGCCATGCTGAACGCAGCGAAGTATTCGGCTGTCACCTTGAGTACGTAAAGTACAACAAAAGGTGACAGCTGAATGTGAGTTCTTCAGGTGGAATGCGATAACGTTAGGGATGGGACAGGTGGTTTGATTACACCCTATGCTGTGTATGGCAAACGTGGAAACAACAGGATGGCAGCAGAACGAGATTTGTTCTTAGTTCTGCCGCCAGCTTGTTGTATATTGGTAAAACTAGTTCGCATTGAAGGGAGTAAATACATAAAGATCAACGATCCCAAACAACACATGTTATCAGGGAGATGGGCTATGGCTTTATTGTAATTAGGGTTATAAATAGCCCTATGATGCGCCTGCAGCCTGAGATGATTGTTCCTCTGCGCCAGCTTCGGCGGAGAGAAGCTGCCGCTCGGCTTCATCACGGAAAGCCATCGCTGCTTCAAACGCCGGGCCAATACCCTTGTATTTGCCATCGCTAAACAGACGTGAGCGGGTTTTGTTCCGACTGTATACCCGTACATACCAGCCGTGGGTCCGGGTCGAGGTCTGGTCGATACGGCTGATCCCCTTGGGTCGGCCAATGACGCGGTCGATCTCACCTTTGTTGAACCAGCGCTGCTGTCCCTCTAACAGCAACTCAGCGGCAATCCAATAACCGTCCTTACGTGTGCGGATTTTCAAGACGACACCCGTTCCGTTTGCGAACGTGCTGTCAATGTTCGTCTTGATTTTGACAATGTCGCCGATGCGGGGCATCTCTTTCATTGCCGGATGTTCCTTTCTTTGTACTAAAAGACTAGTCCATTCCAAGTCTTACGAGTATCCATATACTGGCATGTGCTGCATAACAAACCTGTCAGCATGATCCCTGTACTGTCGGGCTAGTTGCTCCTGATCCAATCAGTTTACCTACGATCAGGCGAACGTTTTGGATCTGACATAGGTTTTTGTACCGTACAACAACAAAACGAAAAAGCTTGAGGCTTGAGTAGTGCAGCGTTCTATGCGTCACTCGGAGCTAGAAGAGGATGTTGTTCTTGATAGCGTACACTCTCGAATGAAACAAACGGTCTAGAATGACAAGCCTTGATATAAACAATAATAACTTTTCGGTCTACGCTCTTGAACTATACGTTATGCATAAATACGGCGCTCTTGATATCGTTTGGATTTTGCCAGGTGTAAATGAGATAATCTGTTAATTGATCGTGTCGTAGCCTGACAATTTTCTTAAGATGTAGTATATACTATAATTATTACTGTAAATGTATCCAAGAGTTCTGACCGGTTCGTTCATAAGTGCTAGAGGGATAAAGCATCTTCCGGCTCGCGCTGCTCTATTTTGTGTAGCTGCCGAGAATATCGATGCCTATCCTTGGCTCTTGATGCCTCACTGCTGTTTTTACAACCCAAGAAGCCATTGCCGAACATTCCTGGTTCATAATCTTAAAATTTGGTTGTCGGGATTTTATTATACACATAACTGTGTCATGTTGCAACCCTAAACTGGGACAAGTTAGAGACATGGTATTGGTCAATATGAGAACGTAGCTCGCATGCCGATCTGCAACTATAGGCTTGGCCTGGAGCCTTGGCAGCAGCCACGCTATGCATGTTTATGTTAAGACATTCTATTTGCCTTTAGAAAGACATTTGACAGGTATAACGCACTGCGTTATACTTTGTTGTGATGTACTGCATTTTTTTGTTGTAACATACAAAACAGCAAACTGCCTCAAAGCTCTTAGCAGAGGCGCGCGATATGAAAAGGGAGATCGTGCAATGATCGTAGAAATGGAAGCCAAAACAACCAAAAGTGTTGAAGCACAGCCTGAAACGGTTGCGCATATTGCGTTGAGCGTTGAGCTTGCAAACAGGCTGCGCTACGCCTGGCTGGCTGGCCTGGGCGCGATGGCGCTCACCTGGGACGAAGTCGATGCATTTGTCAAACGCCTGGTCGAACGCGGTGAAGTGACCCGGCGTGATACGGAAAAGCTGTTAAATGAACAGTGGTCATACATTCGTCAGCGGAGTTCGCAAATGGATAAGGTTGGTACGCAGGTTGAGCATGGTGTCGAGAATGTACTCCACTGGCTCAATATACCTTCGAAGCATGATATTGACGATTTGAGTGAAAAAATCGTAATATTAAATGCTCATATTGACGAACTGCGCAAGAATTAAAGTGATTATATTCACATAGAAAACCGCGAGGCTCGATCAAGCCTCGCGGTTTTCTATGTGTATGAAACGATAAAGCCGATTCTCTATAAGAGCATGCTCGATCCAATAGCGCGACTGTAAGGTCGCCTTTGAGTAGGAATGATCTGAACCGCCGCGTACCTAAGCAGTACTGGCATAAATGTTGAGAGCGCGTGACTACGCACTCTCGATCCTATGCTTATTCCGCTACGACAACATCTGATCGCGGGTATCTGTCAATCACCTTCGAACTTGAAGGAGACTTTCACCTTGGCTCGGTAGGCTGCTACCTTGCCGTTTTCCAGGTGCATGTCTAGCGCGACAATTTCGGCGATACGCAAATCACGCAAACTTTGGGCTGCTATTTCGACTGCATGTGTAGCGGCCTTCTCCCACGATTCTGTGCTAGTTCCGACCAACTCGATCACTTTGTACACACTATCTGGCATGGTGTGCTCCTTTTGCTAACCACTGCACGTGAATCCTATGGAATGGTGTAGCGAAACGATCTGTCTATTGTACGCTACGCATATGTCTCTGTGCTACTGGTCATCAGGTTAGTATTGGGGGCGCAATTCGGGTTGGCCAACTGACTATACTGCTGGTCATCAGGTTAGTATTGGGGGCGCAATTCGGGTTGGCCAACTGACTGCGTATGCCGCTGCCGTGATGGTGCATTGTAACAATCGCCGTCCTTTGCCGTACATGATCACCAGCAGAAGTTACTGTTTTCGCGGAAGTGAAGATTAGAGCGACAGCTGATTCTCGCAAAAGCTCTAAGTCAATAATGCACAACGCCTCTTCCTCTCTGCACTACTGTAACAGGCGGTCGGTATCATTGCGCATGGTTTAGTTGCATTCGAAGCGGTCACAACCGCAATACTGTGGAGTGAAGTCTATATGAGCCGTTTGATTATCGTCTTTGGCGGCATGGTTGTCTTGATTGTCGCTGCTGCAGGAGCCTGGTATATCGGGTCGCCACTCTTTATCAGTCAGGCAGTTGATGAGCCTTTCCCGTTTGAATTGCCATCTCAAGCAACGATGAGCCAGATGTCTGAGGCGGAAATCCAGGAGCTGCGAGATAATTTGCGTAGCGCTATTCCCAACCCAGAAGCAATGGCGCAGATGTCGGCTGAGGAGCGGCAAGCTCTTGAAGATCAGGTTATGAAAGCAGCCCTAGCTCTCCCCGACAAAGCTATGGATGAGGCAACCCCGACAGACCCTATCGCATTACGCCAGGGGCAGTTCCAGGATGCCGATAGCTTTCATCAAGGGTCGGGAACTGCCACAATATATGAACTGCCGGACCAGAGCCGCCTCCTCCGCTTTGAGAGCTTCAATGTAACCAATGGACCAGACTTGCATGTTCTCTTGGCCACGAATCCTACCCCAACCAGCCGTGATGATCTGGGCGAGTATCTTGACCTCGGCTCGATCAAGGGCAACGTCGGCAACCAGAATTACACGATCCCCACTGATGCCGACCTCACGCAGTATAACAGTGTTGTCATCTACTGTATGCCGTTTCATGTTGTTTTCTCGACGGCAGCGCTCCAATAAGGCTATAGAGCAGCCTGCCAGCTCATCGACTTGGCGTTTGTCGGCAGTTTGTGTTCGCATTCGGTGTCGTATTCGTATCTGAATCCAATGATGTTAGGAAGATCATTATGCCCTATCAACCAATCGAAAACTACGGGATTATCGGTAATATGCACAGTGTCGCTCTGGTGGGCATCAATGGGTCGATTGACTGGCTTTGTCTGCCCCGCTTCGACTCGCCGAGCGTCTTCGCCGCGATCCTCGACCAGGACATCGGCGGCAGGTTCCGCATCAGGCCCAGCGCCACGTACGCCACTGAGCAGTCATACCTGCCTGATACCAACATCCTGGAGACCGTCTTCGC
>JAKSDJ010000836.1 GCA_022360155.1 Chloroflexales bacterium
CGACATCTTGGCATCGAGATCGAGTGGGTGAAACGCATGGCGGTGCTACTGGCTGCGCTGGCAACCGGCGCTGCGGTGGCATTGGCCGGTCCAATCGGATTCATTGGATTGATTGTGCCGCACATTATCAGGCTTCTGGCCGGACCGGATCACCGCCGCTTACTGCCGGCCTGTGCGCTAGGCGGTGCGATACTGCTGGTCTTGGCAGATTTGTTAGCTCGGACAATCGCGGCTCCCGCCGAGGTGCCGGTCGGCCTGATCACGGCCTTCGTTGGCGGCCCGTTTTTCCTGATGCTGATCTTGCAGGCGCGCCGTGTCTACGGATGGCGCTAGCAGAGCCAGGCGCAGAGCAGATTATAATGCGAGTCCAATCGAATCCGATAGAAAGGGACAAACAATGATTACAACCGCTAATCGCATCTTCGTCAACCCAGAGTACGCCGATCGCTTTGAAGAAACGTTCCGCACCCGCGCAGGCTTGGTAGATACAATGCCTGGCTTTATTGCCAACCGGTTGTTGCGGCCAGTCAACTCCGGCGATCCCTATATTGTGCTGACCTTCTGGGAGACCCGAGCGCATTTCGAGGCATGGGTCCGCTCGGACGAGTTCGTAAAAGGGCATGCCCGCTCGGGCACGTTGCCCAAGGAAGCATTTACCGGACCCAACAAGCTCGAATTGCATGAAGTCATTTTGGATAGCAGCCAGCCCGATCTGGTTCCAGAGCCGCGGGGCAAGCCATTCCGGGTGCATGGCGAGGAGTAAGGCGAACGACTATGTTCACATTCGGCATCGAACACGAGGTTGCTTTCATGCAGGGTTCGGGAGCATTTGCTGACTTCGCGAATACGTCTTTCGAGGCATTCGATCAGATCATCGCGCGGTTGCCGCTCTATTGCCAAGATTATCCGCAGTTACACGTGGGCGATGCCGGAATTCGTGTGAAACGCTGGTATATAGAAGGAGTGGAGCGGTTTAGCAAGGATGGCCGCTTCACCACATGTGTACCGAAGGGCATCGAAATACGCACGACGATTCATTCGTCTATTCAGGGCGCAATCGATGAGTTGGCGACGAGTTTCCGCTTGCTGCGCACGGTAGCGGCTGCTTATGGTATGACGCCGGTTTTGGTCAGCTTTAACCCGTACCGCAGCATCTTCGTGTATGATCCGCCGCTCAACGCCTATGAATATCAATTGCATCAGGCGGAGCCCGATCGGCAAACCGAGCATTTCGCGATGCTCACCTATGGCCCTGATCTGAACTTCTCCGTTCGCGACCTGTCGAGTACTGCCGCGCTGGATATTGGTCGCAAGCTGACCTTCTATAGCGCCTTTATCGTTCCATTCAGCTACAGTTCGCCCTTCTATAACGGCGCACTGTGGCACGGCCTGTCGGCGCGCACGTTTCTGCGCACGGGGCAGCGGCCTGCTGTGCGCGTCTTTGTCGATCAAAATGATCAGATGCTGATCGACAATCCGTCGTTGACCAAGCTGGCGCGCACCCCCTGCGAGGCGGGAAGGATTGAGTTCAAAGCCTGCGATAGTTGCGATGATCTAGCGATCTATGCCGGATTGCTGGCGTTGTTGAAAGGGCTGGCGCTCGACCAAACCCTGCCGGGTCGCGCAACGCTTCCCGATGAGGAGTTCAGTATACGCTCGGCCCAACATGGCTTTGCTGACGAGGAGATCTGGTCGCAGGCATGCCAAGTCGTGCAAGCAGCCCAGACCGCGTTGCAAGACGATCATGATGCTTGCCATCTTGCGCCGCTCATAGCTCTGCTGGAGCGGCGCGAGACACCGGCACACGCTTTCATTCGCAGGTTCCAACAGAGCGGTGCAATCCTACCCGTGCTGCAGCAAACCTACCAGTATTGGCACTGACCGACCACAACACGACCTGGGTTCGATTGCTGCCATGCGCCCCATTCGACGCACGGCAGCGCTCCAACAAGATGAGCAAGGATCAATGAACACGACGATACGACAACTCATGATCGGATTGCTGCTGCTAGCCCTCCTCACGGCTTGCGGAGGCCAAGCGGCGACCCAAGCGCCTGACGCTGTAACGACAGACCCGCCTCGCAACACGCTTTCCCCAACGAACGCCGCAGGCGCCGAAACACGCACGATCCGCCATGCGATGGGCGAGACCGAAGTACAAGACAGCCCGCAGCGAGTGGTGGTGCTCGACACCGGCGAACTCGATAGCGTTCTGGCCCTGGGGATAACGCCTGTCGGGGCGGTGACCGCCATCGCTAAGGACGGTGTATTCCCCAACTATCTGCAAGATAGGATCGCAAATATCGAGCTTGTCGGCACGACTCAAGAGCCAAATTTAGAGAAGATTGCCGCGCTCCAACCCGATCTGATTCTCAGTAGCAAGCTGCGCCACGAGGAGATCTACGATGAGCTTTCGCAGATTGCCCCGACGGTCTTCAGTGAAGCCGTCGGCGTTGTCTGGAAAGAGAACCTGCTGCTGAATGCTGAAGCGCTCGGTAAAAAGGCCGAAGCCGAACAGTTGCTAGCCGATTATCAGGCGCGACTGGAAGCGCTTCAGCAAGCGC
>JAKSDJ010000682.1 GCA_022360155.1 Chloroflexales bacterium
ATGCGGTCTGAATTCATATCCTCCTCCTCAAACATAAGGCATCATACCGGTGACGAGTGATGTATGCCGTATGGCAAGCGCGTGCTTGGGCGTTGCGCTACGGTCGAACCGAACGCGATACCGCCCCTCATCAACCAGATCTGATACAAACCAAAAGCGCAAAGCAGAGGGAGAAACCTCTACTTTGCGCTTTGCATGTTACACGCTATTTAAGACGTACGTGGCGCTCCACAGCGCATTAGGCGGGCAAAATACCCGGTCTTGGCTGTATTTGCGGTCGCTCGTTTGTTGTGATTGGGGCGTTCGGCGGCGGGGTCGATGCAGGCGGCGGATCGATATTCGCATCCTCACCCTTGATGATGGCCTCGATCTGTGCGCGATCCAGCGTCTCGTTCTCCAGCAACGCTGTTGTCAGACAGTCAAGGATCGGGCGATTTTCTTCCAGCAGCCGCACTGCTGTTTCCAAACGCTCGGTAAGCAGCTTTCGCACCGTGTCGTCGAGTAGCGCCGCTGTTGCCTCACTATGGTCGCGTGGCCCGGCCATCTCTCGACCCAGGAACGGATTTTCAGTGCTATCGCTGGCGAAGAGCAGGCCTAACTCAGGACTCATACCCCAGCGCCCGATCATACGCCGCGCCAATTGCGTTGCTCGCTGTAAATCATTCTCAGCTCCGGTGGTAATCTCACCGATGGCAACCTGTTCTGCGGCGCGCCCGCCAAGCATGCTCGCAAGCTGCGACAGCAGGTATTGGCGCGAATAGTTGAATCGATCGCCTTCGGGCAAGTATTCGGTGACACCCAAAGCTCGCCCGCGCGGGATAATCGTAATTTTGTTGACCGGGTCGGTCTCGGGCAGTAAACGAGCTACCAGAGCATGCCCGGCTTCGTGGTAAGCGACGACTTTCCGCTCATGTTCACTCATCAGCACTGGCCGCTCGGTACCAAGCACAATCTTGTCCAGCGCCTCGGCGAAGTGGTTCATCGCAATGCGCTTTTCGCTACATCGCGCGGCATGCAGCGCCGCCTCATTGACTAGGTTCGCCAGGTCAGCTCCGGCAAATCCTGGCGTCTGGCGCGCCAATATCATCGGTTCAACATCAGGAGCCATAGGCTTGCCACGCATGTGGATCTTCAGCACGGCTTCGCGGCCACGCACATCGGGCAGGCCCACAGTGATCTGGCGATCGAATCGTCCAGGGCGCAACAGAGCTGGATCCAGTACATCCGGGCGGTTTGTAGCGGCGATGATGATCACGTTGGTATCACCCTCGAAGCCATCCATCTCGACCAGGATCTGGTTCAAGGTCTGCTCGCGCTCGTCGTTGCCGCCGCCTAGGCCCGCGCCACGCTGTCGCCCAATCGCGTCTAGCTCGTCAATGAAGACGATGGCAGGCGCATTGCGCCGCGCCTGATCGAACAGGTCGCGCACACGACTGGCGCCAACACCGACGAAGAGTTCGACAAACTCGCTCGCGCTAGTGCTGAAGAAGGGCACGCCAGCCTCACCAGCGATGGCCCGCGCTAACAACGTTTTACCGGTCCCCGGCGGTCCGATTAACAACGCGCCACGCGGGATCTTCGCGCCGAGTTGTCGATAGCGCTCAGGGTTTTTCAGGAAGTCGACAACCTCGACCAGTTCGCGCTTGGCCTCATCAGCGCCGGCGACGTCGCCAAACTTCACCGTCGGGCGATCCATATTGTGCGCCTTGGCTCGCGAACGGCCAAAGTTAAAAACGCCCTGCTGACCACGCATTTGCTGACGCATCATAAAGACCAGGATCGCAACAATGAGCAAGACCGGACCAAAGGAAATGAGCAATGTCAGCAAGATCGACGGCGATTCGACCCGCGCACTTAGTGCGACTTGATTTTCATCGAGCAACGGAAGCAAGCGCTCATCGCCGCTAGCCGGAACCACTGTTGTAAATTCATCGTACCGTTCCGGCGCCTGCCCAAATGTTAACCCAGGATTGACTGTTGCGTCTTCTGACGGCTCAATCGGCGTCTTAAACTTGCCGGTCACCTGCTGGTCGACCATTTCAACACTAGCCACATTACCATCGCGCACCTGCTCCAAAAAGGCCGTATATGGCAAACTCAGGGTTGGCGGCTCGAAGCGAAAGGTAAACAGGTTCCAGATCAATATTACACCGAGCAGTATAAAAAGCAGGCGAAAACTCGGCAACCAATTTGGCGAACTCGCCCCGCCCGAATCCTGATTGTTGGGCTTGCGATCATTTCGTGGAAGCATCTTTGTGTTCCTCTATCGTGACGATGCTTGCCATCGCCACGGATAACTCTATTATGAACAAACTATATCGCTCATTGATAAGGGATCACGTAATACAAATCGCACATGCATGCTGGTTCGAGCAAGAATTTCAGCAGAAACGAAATATCGTACTCGACTTGCTCGATATGGTATGGGATGCATCATCACACTCTACATTACGATTTCCCGCGACACACGTATCGCTGGTTTAACGTCGTATCTACGTGAGCATACTTTAGTTCTTGCTATATAATTATACCAAAACCATCAGTATTTCATAGCCTTAAGTATTAACACTGCGTTAGAATCATTGTGAACAAATATGATCCACTTATATGTGTCTAGGTTACAAAAAACCAAATCCCCATTACAATTATGTCGGATACATTCTCAAGATATGTAAAGACTTTTAGCCTTTTGTTGCTTCCTGTTGTATGCACCCGAACGCTTACACTTTCTTGACGAAAGAATAGAGACGGGGCGAGATCACATATCCCTACTATTCGCCCTCGTTTGATGTCCTAGCTGGTTTTAGGCAGAACAGCGAAGATTGGTTTACATTTAACACTGTGGTATTATGGAGGAAGCGCACCAATATATGCAACTGAAATTGTCTCCCGCCCAATGAATATTCTCTCTGTCGAAGATATCAGCAAGCAGTATAGTGACCGCCCGCTGTTTACCCATGTCTCGTTTGGACTCGACAAAGGCGACCGCATCGGTGTGATCGGCGTGAATGGCAGCGGGAAAACTACCCTGCTGCGGGTGCTTGCCGGAGTCGAGCCGCCCGACACGGGCCGAGTCGTGATCGCGAATGGGGTTCGGGTCGCTTATCTGTCCCAAAATCCCTTATTGGACGACCAACAGACGGTGCTGGATGCAATCTTTGCCAGCCCTGCGCCAATGATCCAACTCTTGCGCCGCTACGAGCAAACCAGCGCCGCCCTAGCGCATCATCCCGCCGATTCCCAATTGTTAGCAGAACTCGACGCACTAACAGCGCAGATGGATGCGCTTAACGCATGGGAGGCCGAGGCTGCTGCACAAACGATCCTCTCGCAGATGGGATTGGCCGAGCACGTTGCGAGTCCAGTCGGGTTGCTGTCAGGCGGGCAGCGCAAGCGGGTAACGATGGCACAGGCGTTGGTCGACCAGCCCGATCTCTTGATCCTCGATGAACCAACAAACCACATCGATACCGAAACCATCGCCTGGTTGGAGAGTTATCTGACCCGCTTCAGCGGCTCGTTGATCCTCGTGACCCACGACCGATATTTTCTTGATCGGGTGGTCACGCGCATGGTCGAACTGGACCGCGGGCAGGTCACCGTTTATGTCGGCAACTACGCCAGTTTCCTGGAACAGAAGACTGAGCGCGAGGCGCGCGCCGCCACAGAAGAAGAAGCCCGCCAGAATATGCTCCGCCGCGAGTTGGCCTGGTTGCGCCGAGGCGCACAAGCGCGTACGACCAAACAAAAAGCCCATGTGCAACGGGTCTATGATCTGATGGACCAGCGCCCTGACAATCGTGCAGGATCGGTCAGCATCGATATTGCCAGTCGGCGCGTGGGTAAACGTGTCCTGGAACTCCACAATGTGGCCAAGCAATTCGGCGATCAAGTTTTGATCAAGGACTTTAGTTTCGATCTGCGCCGCGATGACCGGCTCGGCATCATTGGGCCAAATGGCAGCGGCAAAACCACCCTGCTCAACATGATTGCGGATCGCCTGATGCCCGATACTGGCCAGATCAATGTGGGCGAGACCATACACTTGGCCTATTACGATCAGGAAAGCGCCGGATTAGATGAGACCCAGCGAGTGATTGACTATATTCGCGAGGCTGCCGAGCTAGTCAAAGGGGCAAGCGGGGCAATGGTCACGGCGACACAAATGCTGGAGCGCTTTCTCTTTCCACCAGACGCCCAATGGGCGCTCATCGGCGCGCTCTCTGGCGGAGAGCGACGGCGACTGTATCTCCTCCGCACCTTGCTGATCGCTCCTAACCTGTTGCTCCTCGACGAGCCGACCAATGATCTGGATATCCAGACTCTGACCGTTCTGGAGGATTATCTTGAAACCTTCAATGGGGCGGTGATCGTCGTCTCGCACGACCGCTATTTCCTTGATCGCACCGTGCAACATATCTTGGCATTCGAGTCCGGGGGGCAGATCCGTGAGTATCCTGGCGGCTATAGCGATTACGCGCTCTATCGAGCGCAACAGCAAGCGCAGCAGTCTGCACCCTCCAAACCGCGAGCATCCGGTTCTGGCAAAACTGACGCTACAACACCACAACGCCCGCGCCGATTAACTTTCAAAGAGAAGCGCGAACTGGCCGACCTGGAACAGCGGATTGCAGATCTGGAAGAGCAAAAAACAACGTTGTCCCATCAACTCAACAGTGTTGGCGATGACTACCAATCCTACCAGCGCCTGGCAGAAGATCTGGCCCAACTCGACGCCAGCCTGGAGACGGCCTTTGAGCGTTGGGCGGAACTGGCCAAACTGGCTGAGCAATAGCTCTTCGTGCAGTTAATGCTCTTGTCTGCTTACCATCACAAATACTCGACTGATAAGCGTTCAGACATCGCAATCCGAGCGTCGGGGCGCACGGTTCCAGCGCAAGTCGGTGCGATAGACTGCAACCAACTCGGCAAAGGCTTTGGCTTTGCCGCCCAGCAGAGCTTCCGGCACCAACAGATCGTATCCGGTGCGAGCTCGCAGCCGGGCCAGTGTATCAGGCGTCGGCGCCGACGGCTTGTGTCCAAATGACCGGAGAGCGCGGTCGAGCAAACGCACCCCCTGGGCAAACAGCCCTGTCGAAGCGGGCAAACGCTCCTCATAGCTTTGAATATAAGCCTGAGGATCACGCAGCTTGATCCCCAACTGACGGGAGCTGCCTAATGTTAGCAGACTCGTCCGGTGTCGGCTAATCCCAATAGCGGCAATATTGTCCCATGCAATGAATGCTGCCGAATGGCCCAGGTTGAGCATCAACCCTTTGGAGTCAAACACAATACCGGCGCGGCGATCCGTTCCGAGCAGCCAAAAAGCCACACCAATAGCAAAGAGGATAATCGCGAGGAATGCAATTGCAATCGATAAGGCGTGGGTGTAGAGAGAAGCGACGCCGAGTTGGACAGTCCACCAAGCGCCGAGCGCCCAACAAGCGACGGCCACAGCACGAAGACGAGGATGATCAGGAGCAATACGCATAGAATGTTCCTTTATCGCTGAGCAAGCGTATATGCATCATTGTACCTTCCTACACAGTATACTACGTAAATGAATAGTAGTTAGACAAAAAGCGCAGTTCTATGACATTTCTGTCATTTCATTGTAGAGACACGAATGGAATGAGGCGACGGTCCCCGCGTACGCGAGGATGACGCGAAGTGAGGACGCGGTGTGGATGGGAGAAGTCAAGGTGTAGGGGCGCACCGCCGCATGCATCCGGGCGATGAGGGTTATGGTAAGATTGACTAATATCTTGCATTTTTAGAATACGCTTAGCATGAGGATACTACAAGAGTTGTGACCACCAACCGTCTCGATGCGCTGAAGCAATACATCAAATCCGAGGGCTGGCTTTGGAAACAGGGTAAGACCATCCCGTACGGTGAACAGATCATCATTTTCGCAAGATCAGACCAGATAACCCTAGACTTTTATCCCAAGCGGGGCCGCATGGTCGTCGGCGGATCAGCGTCGCCGCTCAAGGAAGCAGTACAAGCATGGGTGAGCGGTGATGACAGCACAGACACAGACGCACCGCAAATGATTCCCGCGCCACATATCGGCCTAGACGAGTCGGGGAAAGGCGATTGGTTCGGACCGCTGGTCGTCGCCGCCGTATTCATCGACACGCACACCCTTACAACGCTCCAGAAGGCCGGTGTTCGCGATAGCAAGGAACTCGCCGTATCGGCTATACAGCGCCTGGCCCAACAGATCAAGCGGATTGTCCCAGCCAGCCAGCGCTACTGTTTGAGCATCGACCCAGAGCAATACAATACGCTGTATGCTCAACACAACAACATCAACCTGCTGCTCGCCGATATCTACGCCCAAGCAGCGACTCAAGTCTGGCAGGCGATCCAGACGCGCAGCATTGTCTGCGACCAGTTCGCCCAGCGCACCGATCGGCTGAACCACGCCTTCAGCCGCTACGGATTGCCACGTCCTATCCAGCAACACCACGCCGAGGCGATCAGTGTTGGCGTTGCAGCCGCATCGATACTCGCCAGCGCCGTCTTTACGAGCGCCTTAGACCAACTTGGGCAAGATGCTGGCCTGGGCGCAGCCCTGCCAAAGGGTGCATCGGATATGAGAGCGCTGGACAGCGCCGCACGTCGCATTATCAGAACGCAGGGAATCAATGCCCTCGCCCGTTATGCCAAGCTCAACTTTAAGCCGATCCAGGCATTACTAGACAGTGAACAACATGACCACAGATAGACGCCGCTGGCGTGGAGCCCAGGCGGCGGCGCTGGGCGTAGGAGCCGCCGCATTGCTCTGGAGTACGATCCGTGGCCGGGGCAAGCTCCAGAAGCCCGAAGAGTTGGTCTCCTCGGCCTGCGTGCTGACCGCCGCGCTCCTTGCATGGCGACGCGACACGCTGCAAGGCGACTCCGGCACGACTCGCCGGTTGGCGCAGGGCATGGCCTGTGGTCTGATGGGCGATCTGATTATGGGCCGGGCGCTACCGCTCCCGGACTCACTCTACGTCCCTGCGGGCATGGTCGCTTTTGGGGCAGGGCACATTGCTTATCTGGCGGCTTTACGCAACCTGGCGGTCAGGCATGATCTCAGGCGGCGCAGCCATAGTATCGGTGCGCTGGCGTTCTCGACAATCGTCGCCGTGTCAGCATGGCAGCGCTGGGTTCGCAACGATCAGCGGGCGCTCCTCAGTTACGCGGCATTGGGTTACGGGTTGCTCCTCGCAACCATGGCCGGAATGGGATTAGGCCTGGCCCTCGAAAAACGCAGCCTGGCCCCGCTAGCGGCAGGCGGTGCGCTTTTCGTCGTCTCGGATCTTGTGCTCGGTGCGCGGCTGTTGCGCAATCTAGACTTTCCAGGCCGCGACAATGCGATCTGGCTATCATACATTTTGGGGCAGACTCTGATTGTATGGACGGCGAGCCGCGAGGCGGAGCAATGACCAACGTGGTCGAGAGCGGGCGCAATGCTACCTTCGGGCGATGATCAGAATACAAATGGGCGCAGGTGATTCCACCCGCGCCCAATGCCAAATTGACGCCACATCGACACGACTGAACGTTGCCAACATTCAAAAGTTATTTCTTCACCATTTTTGCTGCACCATTCGCCGGCGCAAAAAAGCTCGCCTTGATCAAATCGCGGTTCATATGCGCAATCACATCCAGGCTGATTTCCTTGGGGCAAACAGCCGAACACTCACCGATATTGGTGCAATTGCCAAAGCCCTCTTCGTCCATCTGCCCCACCATGTTCAGCACACGCTGGTAACGCTCCGGCTTACCCTGCGGCAACATGCCTAAATGAGCAATCTTAGCCCCGGTAAAGAGCATTGCTGAAGCATTAGGACAAGCCGCAACACAGGCGCCGCAGCCAATACAAGCCGCCGCGTCCATCGAGAGATCCGCGTTGCCTTTCGACACCGGAATAGCATTCGCATCGGGGGCGCTCCCCGTCGACACCGAGATGTACCCGCCAGCCTCGATAACCCGGTCAAAGGCGCTACGGTCCACTACCAGATCCCTGATAACCGGGAATGGTTTGGCCCGCCATGGCTCGATTGTAATCGTATCGCCTTCTTTAAAGCTGCGCATATGTAACTGGCAAGCGGTGACGCCGGCGTGCGGGCCATGTGCGCTCCCGTTGATCATCAGACCGCACATCCCGCAGATACCCTCGCGGCAGTCGTGGTCGAAGGCGATTGGTTCCTCGCCGTTCATGATCAACTCTTCGTTGACCACGTCGAGCATCTCGAGAAACGACATATCGGGGCTGACATGGTTCGCCGGGTACGTCACAAACCGGCCTGGCGATGAGCCATTCTTCTGGCGCCAGACATTCAACGTCAGTTTCATACATACTCCATATCTAGCAGTGATGTAGGATGAACAATAAGACAGCGCCAACGTTCAGCGAACCGTGTATCGCTCATCCTCCATCGTTCATATCACTTGTAGCTACGCTGCGACGGAATGACGTACTCGAAATTCAAGGCTTCTTTGTGCAATACTGGCTTGTTGCCAACCCCAGTAAACTGCCAGGCGGCGGCATAGCTGAAGTTATCATCGTCACGCAATGCTTCGCCTTCTGGCGTCTGGCTCTCCGCACGGAAGTGTCCGCCACAAGACTCGGAGCGGTGCAGCGCGTCGGTACACATCAACTCGGCCAGTTCGAAGAAGTCGGCCACGCGCATCGCCTTCTCCAGGGACTGGTTCAGGTCGCTGCTGTCCCCCGGCACAATAACATTTTCCCAGAATTCCGAACGCAGTTCAGGGATGCACTCCAGCGCCTGCTTCAGGCCCTGCTCGTTTCGTCCCATACCGCAGTTATCCCACATAATCTTGCCTAACTCGCGGTGGAACGAATCGACGGTCCGTTTCCCTTTGACCGACATCAAACGCTTGATCCGCTCATCTACTTCCGTTTCAACCTCACGCACCGCAACATGATCGAGCCGCGCTGGGCTTAACTTTGCCTGGGCCAAATAATCGCCGATGGTATAGGGCAACACGAAGTAACCATCGGCCAGCCCCTGCATCAGCGCGCTCGCGCCGAGACGGTTCGCCCCGTGGTCCGAGAAGTTTGCCTCGCCGATCACAAACAAGCCCTTGATATTGCTCATCAAGTTGTAGTCGACCCACAAGCCGCCCATGGTGTAGTGGACTGCAGGATAGATCCGCATCGGCACTTCGTAGGGATCTTCGGCGGTGATCTGCTTGTACATATCGAAGAGGTTGCCGTAGCGCTCGCGGATGACATTCTTACCCAGGCGATTGATCGCGTCGGCAAAGTCAAGATAGACGCCTAGACCGCCCGGCCCCACGCCACGCCCAGCATCACAAACCTGTTTGGCCGCCCGCGATGCCACGTCGCGCGGCACTAGGTTGCCGAAGCTTGGATAACGCACTTCGAGATAATAGTCGCGATCGCTCTCAGGAATATCAGATGGAGATCGCTTATCGTTCGGATCTTTTGGCACCCAGATCCGTCCGTCGTTGCGCAGCGACTCCGACATCAGGGTCAGCTTCGACTGAAAAGCGTCGCTGGCCGGGATGCATGTCGGGTGGATCTGCGTGTAGCACGGGTTGGCGAACATCGCCCCCCGCCGGTGCGCCCGCCATGCCGCGGTGACGTTGCAGTTCATGGCGTTGGTCGACAGGTAGTAGACGTTGCCGTAGCCGCCGGTGGCCAGCACCACGGCATGGCCGCTGTGGGCCCGGACC
>JAKSDJ010000558.1 GCA_022360155.1 Chloroflexales bacterium
ATTCACTGCGGCGTTGTGGTCTCTATCGAGTGACAGGCCGCAGGCGCATTCCACCCACCTATCCGCCAGCGTCAGCTCTTCAAAGGCAGCACCGCATCCTGAGCAGGTTTTGGACGTGTTGCGGGGGTCTACCAGGACGACCACACGACCAGCGCTTGCAGCCTTGTCGCGTAACCGCTGGACCAGATAGCCCCATCCGGCATCCAAAATGCTCTTTGCCAGGTTGCCGTGAACCATGCGGGTGATGGTGAGGTCTTCAAGCGCGATCCGGTCGTAGCGCGTCGTGAGATCGTGCGCCAGCTTGTTGAGATAGTCCCTTCGCTGGTTGGCAATCCGCTCATGCTGCCGCTGCAACATCACAACCGCCTTACGCCGGTTTTTTCCGCCTTTCTTGCGTCGTGCCACCCGTCGTTGGGCGACACGCACCTTCCGCTGCGCTTTCCGGTAGAAGCGCGGATGATCGGTCTTTTCGCCCGCGCTGGTGGTGATGAGGCTCGACAGTCCCACGTCGATGCCGACTTCCCGAAGCGAAGCCTCAGGGACCGCAGGAGCGTCCGCCACGATGCATGAGAAACTGGCGTACCACTTTCCTGCCTTCTTGCTGATGCGGAGTGTTTTGATCCGCCTCTCCAGTGGACGATGCCAGCGCACCGCGATTCGCCCAATGCCCGATAGCTTGAGCCGCCGCCCAGCGATCTTGAAGCCGTTGCCGTATTCCTTGTAGCCAAACGAGCGCCAGCGATTGCGGCCCTTGAATCTGGGGCAGCCAGGGTCTTCACCTGCTTTCACGCGCCGGAAGAAGGCGTCGAAGGCTTTGTCCAAATCCTGTACCACGGTTTGCAGGACGTGGCTATGCACGCCCTTCGCCCACGGGTTTGTGGCCTTGCGTTCCTTCACACGGCGCAGTTGCTCTACCTTCCCCACGGTGCGCCGCTCGCCTGCCCACGCTTGCTTGCGTTCTGCCAGGCAGTCGTTATAGAAACGCCTGCACGTTTCAAGTGTGCTGTCCAGCAGGCGCGCTTGGGCTTTGGAGGGGTAGAGGCGGTACAGGAAGGCTTGGCGCATCACCCCCCCTTTTGGGCTTCGATGTAGCGGCGCACGGTGTCGCTCGATACGTTCCCGGCTGTGGCGGCAAAAAAGCGATGCGTCCAGAGCGAGGGCAGGCGGCGCACGACGGGATACTGGCGGCGGAGCCGAAATGAAGTAACACCCTTGCCGGCTTGCACTCTATCCGACGCGGCAACACGCGGATTCACCCGCACAAACAAGTGGCTATGGTCGGGCGGGGCGGCGAGTTCGATCACCTTCCAGCCCGGCTCACTACACGTGGCCGCGATCAGGCGGCGGCAGTCGCTCGCTATCGTTCCACGAAGCACCGGGCGGGGGCGCTTGGGTGTCCAGACGAGGTAGTAGATGATGAGCTGCACCCGATGTTCGTCGCGATGGTACACTTGTATCCAATGTACCAATTATACCAGAGGACGAACAGATGAGCAACCCGCGCTTTCCCCTCCACCTGAGCGTGGAAGAACGCAAGGCGTTGCGGGTCGCAGCCGCGAACGCCGACATGACCGTGAGTGATTTCGTGCGAGCTGCTATTGCCGAGAAGATCGCCCGCCACGCCGAGGAGCAGCGCAGCGCGAACACAGCGAGCGCAGCGCAGCGCCAAACGGACAGCGCCAACGGCTAACACGCCGCCGACGCTGCCGTTCGGTGTCTTGGCTGAAGCCCTGCGAGCAAGCCGCCTAACCGCACGCGCTCAAGCGCGGCGGCTTGTGGCGGCTTTTTGCTGTCAATCCGCTGCACTAGGATTGTTATACTGCCGTGTTTACAAACTGCTTAACACGTTCTGCATATTCTTTGGGACGCTCAAGATCTGGGAAATGCCCACAGCCGTCAAAGGTAATAATTTCTGCTTCTGGCACATGACTCCGCAAAGATGTGAAGTCAGTCTGTCTATGCGAACGATCTCTGTTTCCATAGATCAGCAACGTGGGCACTGAGACCTCATTGATTTCGCTGTCTTTTGTCGGCTTCAAACCTTGCACAAGACTGGCAAGACAGAAACAACCTCCAGACCGTAATGCTTGGTCTGCAACTTCAACAAACGGCGACTTATGTTCACTGTTGCGGGGCAAGGCTTTGTCATACCAGCGTGACGAGAATTTACGAGAAAATCCAGCTACTATAGCTTGACCAAGGTATGGAACATGCAAGACTTTAGGGATTATTTTCTCATTCCAGTGCCGCATCGCCTCAAATGAAGGAGTTTGAGCTAACACTAAATGAGAGACACGGTTGGGATATTTTTTAGCAAGGCTTAAGGCGAAAAATCCATTAGCACAGGTGAAAGATAAACTTGCATAACTGATATCAAGCAAATCCATAACCTCAACTAAAATCTCAGTCGTTTGGGAAACGCTAAAGTCATACTTTAAGGATGGGTATGAAAACCCAAATCCTGGCAAGTCAAAGCAGACTACACGGAAGTCAGGAGACAATAAATCAATTAGGTCGGCATAATGTTCAATGACACAGGGGCCATCCGGAACGATCAGCAATGGATGCTTATGCCCACCAGTATCTAAAACACGAAGTAAGCCTTCTTGGGTTGCTAATAACTTCATATTCTCTGCTCGGAGACTCTTTTCTTGGCTTTTTCTACCGCGAGTCGCCGCGATCATGCTATCGAGATTTGCACCTTGCATACACAACTCACACCCATGCTGAATGTTAACTTCACTCTAACGGCTAACGCAGAAGACTCACAACCACATCCCCATCAAGAGTTGAGGCAGTATAACAGGCGAGTTCACGCGGCGCACGAACAAGGCAGCAATTACTGGTGACTTGGTTCATGAAACACCCATCCATCAGCGAACACATCTTGATTTTACCCCAACTTGGCTGGCAACACCAGTTCCAACCAAACACTCGCCCCAATCAAACGCAGCTTGGGCGCTCGCGTGCAACGATTTGTTATATGGCATGCTGAAGGGTGTAACGAAAGTTGTATTTATTGATAGTCGATGAAGAAATATATCTGTCATTGACCGTCTCTAGTATGACCCCCTCTCCGTTCCAAAGTTTCCATTTTGTGTAACATATCTTCAACTTGTTGTTTTTGCGGTCCATCACCCATTTTTGG
>JAKSDJ010000255.1 GCA_022360155.1 Chloroflexales bacterium
CGATCCTCGAAGCGGCGCAACTGCTCTTCGGGGCTGATGTGGAGCCAGAACTTGCAGATAATAACGCCGAATTCAACCAATTGGCGCTCGAACTCGTTGATCTCGGTGTACGCGCGCTCCCACTCATCACGATGAGCGAACCCCTCGACCCGTTCGACGAGCACCCGCCCGTACCAAGAACGGTCGAAGATGCCGATCATTCCACTAATCGGGATACGCCGCCAAAAGCGATAGAGATAGTGGTGTTCGCGATCGTCGCCGGTGGGTGCAGCAATCGAGTGAACCACATAGGCGCGGGGGTCCAATTTGGCCGTTATGCGTTGGATCGTCCCGCCCTTTCCGGCGGCGTCCCAGCCCTCAAAAACCAGGATGACCGGGCGACGCTGGTAGTAGACTTGCAGGCCAAGCAAGTACAGGGTCGCTTGTAGCCGAGCAAGCGTCGGGCGGTATTCGCTGTCATCGAGCCGCTGGGTGAGATCGACCCTGCGGAGAATGCCAGGCGTATAGAGCGAGGCGGTGTCAGGAACATTGTTTGTCGCCGGCGGCTGCGCAACCGGGCCATTCTGCCCGGTTCGGGCATGAGCGTAGCGGCGCAGCGCCGGCCAGCTCTCATCGCTGATCCGGCTGTCGCCGGTGTCACGCAACGGCGTGAACTGGCTCAAACGCGACCCCAGCGCCTGCAATATCGCCTCGAAGACGACAATATTAGCATAGCGCTTATCTGTCGCCGGAACGACAATCCAGGGTGCGCAGGGTGCATCGGTGCGGGTCAGCAGTTCCTGTACAGCAATGTGAACCTGCTTGTAGTGCTTATTCTGCCAGTGATCTTCGTCGGTCACCTGCATCGCCGTGACTGGATCGGCCAGAAGCTTCTTAAAGCGATGCTTTTGCTGCTGCTTGCTGATATGGAACCAGAACTTGAGAAAGATCGCGCCGTCGTCGGCTAGTTGTCGCTCGATCACGCCAATGTCTTCGCAACGGCTATGCCACTCCAAATCCGTAAGCGTGTGACGAGCACGAGCAGCAAGCACCTCACGGTACCAGGAACGGTCGAAGATCGCCATCTGTCCATAACTGGGGATCTTAAGCCAGAAGCGATAGAGCCAGGGATAGAGGGTTTCGGAGGTGCGCGGCGGCGTAATCGCGTGTATCCGCATCCAGCGCGGGTCGAGGCGGCGGGTCATCAAACCGATGGTTTCGATCTTCGAGGTGCCCGCCCAGCCTTCAAAGATAAACAGCGCCGGAATACGCGCCGCCTTGAGCGCCTGCTCCATTTCGAACAAGCGGGCTTGCAGCTCAGGCAGCCGCTGTTTGTACTCGGCCTTGTCGATATGACAATCGAGATCGAGTTCGTTGAGCATAGGGTTTCACAGGAATATTTAGGCTTTTGGCATTCCTAACATTCTAACACGGAATGAAACATATTGGTAAGGATGCGCGGAACAGATGAGGCGACGAGCGGATGAGACGAGGAGCGGATGAAGCAAGGAAACGCGCTAACGTGTCAACGTTCCAACGTTCAAACCTGAGCGCAGCCGTAAGGATGTCAACCTGCTAACGGCGCACCCTACAATGGCAGGCTGACGCCGCTGATGAACGCTCATCCACGCAGATCGAACAGGCCAACCAGCGGGGATGGCGACCGGGTCGCGCCGTAAGCATGCTCTGGGGCGCGGGACTGGCTAGCAAGAGATCACGGTCCCGGCGGCAACAGCGTCAGCGCCTCGGCATAGAAGCTTTCGAGATCCTTCAGGTCGTTGGTGAGGATAGCCTTGAGAATCTCCTTCGAGAGGGTCTGGTAATCGTGGACCGCAATGTTGCGGAAGCCGCACATCTTCTGCATCTTGGCGGAGACGGGCGAGGAGATAAGCGCGTGCCGCTCCAGGGTGACGAAAATCTCGCGCAGGGTAGCGGGCATTCCTAACTCCTGAGTGACGAGGATATGCGCGCCCAGGTCAATTGCGGCTTGAACGGCGCGCTGGAGATTCAGGACGAAGATATCTTGCTTGTCAATGTCATCGAGGCTCGCTGGGTCGAGCGCTGTCACCTGCCCAATACGTTCTAGGCAGCGCTGGATGATTGCTGCCTTCGCCAGTACGACATCGCGGTCAACCATAGATCCTCCGTGCGATGACGGCTTCTTCGATGGGGCGGCGAATGCGTTTGAAGTCGGCGTACTCGCTGATCAGCCTGACCACGTATGCTTCGAACAGTTTTCGGTTACGACAGAAGATCAGCGTTCCGGTCTTAAGCGCCTGGAAGGCGAGGATCGTCGAAGTCCGGTTGAGGACGACGAGATCGACATCACGACGCGTCAGTTCCTCTATGTCGGCGCGCAAACGCATCGTTGCCTCGGTATCAGGCAGATGCGCCGGATCGAAGAGCAGCGCCAGGTCTATATCGCTATCGGCGCGCAAACGCCCCGCCGCCGCCGAGCCAAACAACACGGCAGCCGCGATATCGGAGCGGGCAGCAAAATAATCGGCGAGAGTATGTTGGAGATCCATGATCGTCTCCTCTGCTAGATCCGGTGCAGCCTCTATTCTACCACCTGTTGCCTGTTGTTTGTTGCCGCCCTCAGCAACAGCAGGAACAGACGCCACCCTCGCCACTCCGCGCTTAGGAAGCTGTCTGAAAAGCTGCCCGAACAAGCAAGGCCGGGTGTGCATAAAGAGAACGAGCGTGCCGCATTTTGGCGCGCGCAAGCCATGCGTGCGCGCGGCAGCATGGCTGCCGCACACCATATCTCTTTTCAGACGGGTTCTTATACTACAGTTGCACTTGGCAGAATATGGCTTCTGGAAGCCATCGAATTGAATGGTGTCTGAAAACTTTTTGGCTTTCCAACTAGCTATTTTTCAGACAAGTACAACTGTAGTACTTAGGCATGGTTCAATCTGGCTTGATCGTTTGGGGCCTATCCGAATGACTCGGCTCCTCTTTATGAAATGGCTCTGCAAAGCTACAAAATGAGGATGACACCGGCGATCAGGGTCAGCGCTATGAGGGTGATGATGAGCCCCGAAAGCTGCCCCGCCGTTGCGCCAAGATAGGTCAGCGCCGCCATAAAGGGCAGCCGACCAATGACGCTCACCAGCGCCACCTGCCAGATTGACAAGCGAGTCAATCCGGCCATGATGCAGATCGCATCGTCGGGGAATACCGGCGCCAGGAAGATCAACAGAAAGGTCCACACGTTCGCTTCATTCACCAGCCCATCGAAGTGGGCTAGCACCGCCGGCGGTACAAGCTTGCGCACCACCACTGTTCCCAGGAGGCGTCCCGTCGTGACCGCGAGCGCTGAGCCAATCGCCAGGCCGAGCATGGTAAGCATGAGACCTGTCCAGAAGCCAAAAGGTAGCCCCCGAGCAGCCCGGTGAGCTAGCCCGGAATTGGCGCCAGCACCACCTGTGTGACCTGGATGGTGAGGAAGATGACATACTTCGCCTGACCATAGCCTTCCAGGAGCGGGCGCAACTGATCGCGGCCACCAATGAGATCACCGCTATGTGCCAGATCGAGAATATGCTGCATGGCGCCGGGCAGATAGGGGCGCAGAGTCATGATGAGCAAGGAAACGACGCCAAGCAGCCCCGCCGAGCCAAGCAAAATCGGGATAATCGCTATCATTTTACGGCGCAGGCGTTGCCCAAAGCGCCGGAGGATCTGTATCATGCTGTTGCTCCTTTCGGGCACATCGCAGTGGAACACCCGGCCTGTTTCAGTGGATATAATCCACCTTCGGATGTCGTGCCGCCTGCAGGCGGTTTTATGGCAGTGCAATCGTCTGCAGACGGCACGACGTGAACCATTCACTATTACCGATTTGGGTCGTCAAAATTCATTAGGCTGTGCTTGCCACGAACGCCCCACTCGTTGCAAGAGCCACATCGCCAGCGCGACCAGCACCAAGGTCACGCTTAGCAACAGCAGCTTGGGGAAGACCCAGCCTGCCGATGCACTCGCGGAAGTTGCATACACGGCATTCTGATGAAATCGCGGCAGGAGTTCGCCAATCAGAAAGGCGCAGAGCACCAGCGCGACCAGCCAGAAAGCCAGGCTGCGGTACTGCATCCGCCATTCGTAGGTCGCAATATGCCAGACGGTGTTCATTCCCGCACTCCTCCCTGCATCAGGTACATATAGCCGTCTTCGATGGTTGGCGTAGCCGCGCTAGCATAGGGCGCTGTCTTCGCGTCGGCCAGCATGCGGAGGCGCCAGCCCTCGTCGAGCCGGACCGTGCTCAAGATGTGATAGTTGGCTTGCAGATGGGCCAATTCGCTCTGGTCGGCGTCGATGACCCAGACCTTGCGCTGCGCCGCTATGATGAGTTCGTTCGGGGCGCCGCGCAACAGCACCCGCCCCTGGTTGAGAATGGCGGGATCGTTGCAGGTGCTGGCAATATCCTCGACGATATGGGTCGAGAGGATGACAATCCGGTCGCTGCTCAGGGCGGCCAGCAGATTGCGAAAGCGCACCCGTTCGGCGGGGTCGAGGCCGGCGGTGGGCTCGTCAACAATCAGTAATTGGGGGTTGTTCAGGAGCGCCTGGGCAATCCCCAGGCGGCGTTTCATCCCGCCCGACAGCGTTCCGGTGCGCTGGCGACGTTGCTCGGTCAGGTTGACCTGCTCCAACAAGGTGTCGATCCGGGCTTTGCGCTTGGCGCGCAGCCCGCTGAGCAGCGCAAAATAGTCCAGGAACTCGGCGACGGTGAGTTGGGGATAGGTGTTGAAATTTTGGGGCAAATAGCCCAGGAGATGGCGGATCTTGGTCGGGTTGCGGCGGATCGAGAAGTCGCCAACCCGGACATCGTCGCTGGTGGGCGGCGGCAAGGTGGCCATAATCCGCATCAGGGTGGTTTTCCCTGCGCCGTTGGGGCCGAGCAAGCCAAACATGCCTTGGTGCAGGTCGAGGGACACATCAC
>JAKSDJ010000595.1 GCA_022360155.1 Chloroflexales bacterium
GAGCCGAGCTTTGAAGGCGGGAGTGTAAGATGTTTTCATGCTTGTAGTCTACCCTATCTTGGCTGACCTCGCTGTGCAGTTCATGGGGTCCAGTATACATCTTTGGACTTATCTCAGCCCCATTTGCTCGACCGGGTGCGTCAGGCGCTGCGGGTCGAACACTATGCGACTCGCACGTCAGATGCAGACGCCGCACCACGCCGCCTCCGCGTCTCCGCGCCGCGCCGCCTCCGCCTCGCCATTGTCCGAGCATATGCCGGCGCTGTTCGATCTAACACTACGATGAGACTTCTCAACACAGCACGTTGGAACGCTGTTAAGGAAGTCACCCTGAGCGCAGTGAAAGGTCTCACCTCTGTTGGCTAGGAAATTCTTCACTGCGTTCAGAATGACATGGCTCGTTGTAGCACTAAAGTCGTAGGTAATTGCCTTAGTTTCAGATCAGGAAATCCCCCATCGTTATCACTAAGCAGAAATGCTATGATAGAATTGCATACGGTGCCCAATAGGAGGAGAACATGGGAGGCAGAGGATTCCTGGGAACGAACGCTTCGTTCCTCGCAGATATCACGCTGGTATTGAGCATTCTGGTTGCGCTCATCCTGACGCTTGGTGCGGTGTTGGCAATTGCGAAGCGCTACACCGCGCACCGCTGGACCCAGACGATTGGTGTGATCCTCAACATCGTGCTGGTGCTCGCTGTCATGGTCGGCTCGTTCCTCGAGTCGGTCTTGCCAGGCGTACCACAGCATGTCGGCGACGCCTACTACTGGGTTGCGCTGCTGCATGGTTTCATTGGGCTGTTTGCGTTTAGCTTCGGAACTTTTGTCATGCTGCGCGGCAACGAACTGATGCCGGAACCCCTCAAATTCACCAACTACAAACTCTACATGCGTACGGCCTATGGCTTGTATATGCTGGCAACCGCGCTCGGCGTCTGGGTCTACGTGACCTGGTACGCCGGTTCGCCGCAGTCTGTCGATAGTGCCCTCGTAACCCAAGGTGACAACGAGGCGGTCATCCCGATGGCCAACTTCGTTTTCAATCCACAAGAGATCGTCATCCCGGTTGGCGCCAAGGTCATCTGGGTCAATCAGGATAGCGCGCCGCATACGGCCACCGCCGACGATGGGCTGCTGTTCGATTCGCAGATCCTCGGGAATGGCGAACGGTTCGAGTTCATCTTCGACCAGGAAGGCGTCTTTCCCTACTTCTGCGCGTTGCACGGCGCGCCGGGCGGGATCGACATGGCCGGAACCATCCGCGTTGTTCCGCCGGATCAAGCGCCGCCGTTGCCGGTCGCCGCCGATGTCGTCGCCCAACCTACCGTTCAGCCGACCGCCCAGCCGCTGCCGGTTGCACCACTTGGGCAACCCGCCGGTACGGTGGCCTTTCGCGACAGCGCGGCCCGCAGTGACCAGGCGGCGGTCAATATCAACGTATCCGCGCCGTCGCCGGCCGGCCAGGTATACGTCGCATTCCTGACGACGAACGATGGCGGCGTCGCGCGGAACATCGGCATCCTGCAACCCGATGCCAGCGGCGCAGCGCGCTTGGAATATACCGCGCCGAACGGCGAGAACCTGATCGCGCAGTTCAATCGCTTGGTGATCACGCAGGAGCCGAGTGGCGCCGGCCCCACAGCACCAACTGGACCAGTTGCCTTCGCGGGCAGTCTGCCGGTGCAAGCCTATCCGCACCTGTTACAATTGCTCGCGGACGGTGCGGGGCTGCCGACGGTGCAAGGCTACGTTGTGGGGTTGCGGGTGCAAACCGACGAGTTGCTTCGGCACGCCGAGTTTGCGGCGAATGCGCAGGCCGTGGGTGATTTGGACGGCGTCAGGCGCCATGCCGAGCATATGTACAACCTGATTGCCGGTTCGCTTGATCCACAGTTCGGCGATCTCAATGGCGATGATCGCTCACAAAACCCCGGCGATGGCTTCGGGCTGCTGCCGAATGGAACACAGGCGGGCTATCTGCAGGCTACCAGCGATGCGGCTTTGGCCGCCGCGAATGCCCCGGATGCTACCGAGGCGATCAAGATCCACGCCGAGCATGTGCGTATTGCGGCTGAAAACATGCGCGGCTGGTCCGCTCAGGCGAGCAACTTGGCGCTCCAGATGGTGCAGGTCGGCGACCTGGCAGCGGCGCGGGATCAGGCGACCCGACTTCTGCAGTTGAGCCAGCAGATCCAGGGTGGCGTCGATATCAACGGCGATGGCGAGATCGCTCCGGTTCCAGGTGAGGGCGGCGGCCTGGCGGCCTACGAGCATGCCCAGTATATTGGCGGGTTTGGATTATTCTCGGTCCAACCCTAGTTGTATCAAATTTGCCTGGCAATGAACTGCCAAGGCGCGAAGGCTCACAGGTTTCAGAATAAGATTCTTTGCGCTTTGGCGATGTGGTGGTTTTCCGAAAGGTGAGAAACAGGAGTGGTTATGAAATTCCAGAAGCTATCCGGTGTGCTCGTACTCCTAGTTGCGCTCGTGCTCGGCGCTTGCGGCGGTTCACCGCCCGCCGAGTCGCCGACTGCAACGACGGCAGCCGATCCGACGCCGACAACGCAGCCAACGTTGCAGCCAACGCCGACGTTTGAGTCGGTTTCTGATGTCGAGGAAGTTGTCGGTGCGTCTGCTGCCAGCGGAGCGCTGGCTTGGCGCGACCAGATTCTGCGCAGTGATGCGATCGTCGTCTCAATCACCGGTCTGGCTCAACCGCCCGCCGGCGAAGTATACGCCGCGTGGCTGGCGAACAACGAGAATAGTCTGCCGCTTGGCGCGTTGCGTTTCGACAACAACGGGATTGCAACGCTCAACTATGTTTCGCCGGATCAGCAGAACCTGCTCGGCAAATACGACCGGGCTTATATCACCCAGGCGTCGCAGGATGCCGCTACGACTGCTAGCGAGAATGTGGTAATGAGCGGTGCGCTGCCGCCCGAAGCGCTGATTCACATCCGGCATGTGCTCTTCAGCATTCCGGTAACGCCGGACAAAACTGGTTTTGCGCTAGGACTCCGCCAAGAGACCGACGAGCTCTTCCGTCACGCCCAGTTCCTGCGCGATGCTTTCACGGCAAACGATTTGGGGCTGGAAAAGGTTCATGCCGAGCACATCATTAATATCATTCGTGGTTCGGAAGCGCGCGATGTGAACGGCGACGGCAAGGTCCAGAATCCCGGCGACGGCTTTGGGCTGCTGCCAAACGGCCAGCAGGATGGCTACATCAAGGGGATGATCGACCACGCGAAGCTGGCTGCTGACGCCCTGGATGCTACCGATGATATCAAGCTGCATTCCAGCCATGTGCAGATTTCAGGCGAAAACACTCAAGACCGGATCGATCAGATCCGCGCGTTGGCTGAGAAGATCGCAGCGGCGGGCAGCATTGCCGACACGCAGCAGGATGTCCTTGGTCTTCTGGCTCTGACCGAGCAAGCCATCCAGGGTATTGATATCGATCTCGATGAGCAAGTCGCGCCGATTCCTGGCGAGGGCGGGGTGATTACGGCCTACCAGCACGCTCAGCTCATGGCGCGTGTTCCGCTGACCCCCAGTACAGGTGTAGAGGCTGTTCCCGCGGCGGAAGTCACCTCTGGAGAAGGCCAGGAGATTGAGGTTGCGATCGGCGACAACACCTTCACCCCCGGCAAGATCACCGTCCCAGTCGGGAGCACAGTCGTGTGGACCCACCAGGGCCAACGCCCGCATACGGTCACCGCTGATGATGGCTCATTCGATAGTGGCGAACTCGCTAATGGCAATACATTCTCCTTCACTTTCACCGTAGCCGGTACGTTCCCGTACTACTGTGCGTTCCACGGCGGGCCGGGCGGCGAAGGGATGGCGGGGACCATCGTCGTTGAGGACGCCTCCGACGCGGCTGGCGATCCAGTCCTTCCGCCCAGCCCGCCGAACCAGCAGCCTGATGCGCCGGCCCCAGCCCCAGGCGACAATGTGACTGTTGCAATTGGCGACAATACCTTCGACGGTCAGGATATCACCGTCCCAGTCGGGAGCACAGTCGTGTGGACCCATCAGGGCCAGCGTCCGCACACAGTCACCGCCGATGATGGCTCGTTCAACAGCAACACGCTGCAGAACGGCGATAGCTTCAGCCAGACGTTCAGCGAACCAGGAGTGTACCAATACTACTGTGAGTTTCACGGCAGCCCTGGCAGGACGGGCATGTCTGGCGTGATTCGCGTCGGTGATGGATCATCTGCGCTGCCGCCCGCGTCGCCGTCGCCTACTCCGTCTCCCGCGCCGCCTGCTCCCGCGTCTACTACTGCGCCAGCGCCAACTTACGCCCCGCCCTCCAGCGATGCAAACGTGACGGTTGGCGACAATACGTTCACAAATAACGAGCTCACCATTCCTGTCGGGAGTACAGTCGTGTGGACCCACCAGGGCCAGCGCCCGCACACGGTCACCGCCGACGACGGCTCGTTCAACAGCAACACGCTGCAGAACGGCGATAGTTTCAGCCAGACGTTTAGCGAACCAGGAGTGTACCAATACTACTGTGAGTTTCACGGCAGCCCTGGCGGGACGGGCATGTCTGGCGTCGTTATCGTCGAGCCGTAAGCGACGCCACATAGAGCGCGGCGACAGGTCAGCTCATGTCAAAATCAACCTGAGGGAAGATTACAGTATCATCAAGGAATATGCATTCGAGGATAGTGCGCAGTTCACAGTCATCTCGAAGAGCGGCAAGCAGATCAAGGACTTCTCGCAGCACCTCAGTGAGGACTGAGTGCTATTCGTGCCCGGCACGCGCTTCCGCGTCCGCGAGGCCAAGCTGGAGCACCGCGGATACTACGCGATCGAATTGAAGGAGTTGTAGCGGTAAGAAAAGCAAGCAACTTCTTATTTGTACAACGCAGACGCCCAGACTTCGGAAAGAGTGTTTTTACTCCAACAAATCTGGGTGTCCGTTTATTTTTCGAGCGAGCAGAAGGTATCGGCACTTCCTGTCTGGGTGCTAAGTGTCACACCAACTTCAGACCTAAGTACTTCCCTTAGTCCACATTATAGCGAACTTCCAATGCGCCTTTCTTGACGCCATGCTATTGTGGGAACATAGATATCAGCTTGCTTGATGGGGTTCTATAGGGTGGTGCGCAACACCCAGGGCTGCTGCCAGACGGTGTGACCGTAGCGCGCTCGAAGGCAGTGTCGCCAGCGGTGTGACCGATGCAGTAGGGCGTTATCCCCTCAAAAAGGTCGCTGCTGGCACGATACAACTGCACATTTCCCGTCAGGATGGCGAATCTAAAGATCGCGACATTCGATGTGCCGTCGCATTCGTATGATGTCGAGATTGGGGATTAAACCAATAGTGTTCCCTGTTCTACAAACCGAATGTCAGAGGAGTTGCATACCCATGGAATTGCAAGTACACCTACTCAGAACCAGCTTCGCACATATCAAACCGCATCTCGGCGAATTTGGCGTGAGCTTTTATCAAAACTTATTTGCGGCTTATCCGCAGGCCAAACCGCTGTTCACCCACACCAATATGGTGCAGCAACAGGACAAGCTGCTTCAGGCGCTCGGCATGGTCATCGATAATTTGCAGAATACTGAGGTGTTATCCAACAAGCTCAGGGCGCTGGGCGCCAGGCACATCGAGTACGGCGCCTTACCGCAACACTACTCGATGGTGGGCCAGGCTCTGCTGACAACGTTGGAACAATATTTAGGCGACGATTGGACGCCCGAACTTGCAGCAGCGTGGCAGCAAGCCTATGAAGTTATTGCGCAATTCATGCTGGCGGGTGCTGAAGCACGAGCGGTAAAGCAGCACTCGCACGATTAGGCTGCTTTTCAGACGACTTTTAAGAAGGCATAGTTCAAGTGCGCTTTACAGTTTGACGTAGTGTAATGGTGTGATGGTAATCATCAGCGTCTTATTGCCTCCTCGCCTTGTTGTATCTGTCAAGCACGTAGCGTCAATTGTAAAACATGACTAAGTTTGCGTTCTAACGTTCCAGCACTCCAACAGGATCAGGTTATCGGCTATTATTGTTTTAGGAGCAATATCTTTCGGATAAGCGCTATTTGAGACCTTTCAGGTTGGGGAAGCCTTCCCCAAGCGTCTGTTCAAGGCCTGAAAGGTTTGGGTTTGAGGAGTGTATCCAAATGAGTCTGAAAACACTACCCCCCGGTTTTCACGATGCGCTTGAGTTTCGGCTTGTCGAAGCGTTGTTTGGCCGCCGCGCCCGCCGCTTTTCGCGCGGGGCTGTTTTGCCCGATGGGCCTTTGGCGTTTACCTCGCGACACAAGCCAATGCCGCTTAGCGAACTCGAACAGATGATGGTTCTGACCGCGGCGGCTGGTAACACGGGTTGGCACTATATGATCACCCGCCACGCCCGTTATGCCCCGCATTTGTCGAATTATTCGGCAGCAGCCGGTGGACGCACATTCCCTTCGGCTGCCGGATTCCATACCAGTGAAGTCTTTTTTACCGATGATAACGGAGTCTATTTCTTTGCCACCCGCGACGCGCCGGCCCTGGCGCAGCGGACCGCCGATGGGAGCATCGATATCGAGGCGTTGTTGGAGGCCCATCGGGCGCGCATCCGCAAGCTCGCCGATGGCCGGCTGCATATCCCTGCCGAGGAACCCTATATGGAGGGGCACAACACCTGGTGCGTCAATCGCTCCGGCAGCCTCTTGGTTATTCCTGTCGCTGATGTCGCCCAACATCTCATTGCCACGCTCTGTTTTCTGGTTCAGAATGGCTGTTGCATTTTCGATGACATTCACGGCGAACAGATTGCCGGTATGGAGCAGTTTGGCGACCTGGTTGACGTGGCCAACTCCTTCCCGCTGAGCTTCGTCGAGCAATATGCGCTCACCGAAGTCACGGCTGAACTGGCGACAAGCTGCTATGCCGGGATGCTGATGCTGCAGGCGATGGGACTAGGCGGCTGGATGTTCGACGGGATCGACCGCCACGTGGTGCTGGGCGCCAGCGGCGACCCGAACGTGCCCGGTCTGGGCTTCCGCTACGACACCAATGATCTCTGGGCGTTGCCCAACCCGACAGGGCTGCCGGGTGTATTCGAGGGCTACTGCCCGCCGCACTACCCAGATATGCGCGCTGCTGTCAGCGCCTTTGTGCAGCGCAAGTTTGGGCCGGGCGGCCCGTTCAACCCCGCGACGCCGGGACCATGGCGCGAAAGTTCGCGCGTCCGATCGAGCGCCCAGTTCCACAGCGAGGAGTTTCAGGCCTGTGTTGCACTCATGTGCCAGTACATCTACGACCGCTTCGGCAAATTCCCTGGCCACGTTCCGAGCATCTTCATCCTGAACTACCTGCAAGCCCACCATCTGGAGTTGGAGTTTTACGACCGCCATTTCCAGCCCGGAGCCTACTTGCAGACCCACGCACAACATATGGAACGCTGGCATAGCGAAGAGTCGGCATAACAATCAAGCTTGACCCGAGAGGTGCAGAAGCGGCGCGTCTGCTTCCGCGCCTCTTTTTGTTAGGGATCGCCGAAACAAGAGCAGATAATGTGCTTATGCCGAATGATGGTACAATAGGAGCCTATCCGACTGCCTAGATCATCTACTGGCGATGAGAGTCGTTGCCGCGCGGTCTTCGATCTTCCTGCCGTTATGCGCGGGCCGGGACGGCTACCGTGTACCTGGTTTGAAGTGGAAGCAAAGAGTTCACCAAAGGAGTTGACGATGCAGGACGAGCGAGTCTACCGTACCGAGTTGACGCCGGTGAGTTTTCTCCAGCGTAGCGCAGCGGTTTTTCCCGACCGCGTCGCGATTGTCCACGACAAGCGCCGCTATACCTACCGCGAGTTCGAGCAGCGAGTCAATCGACTGGCCACTCGCTTGCGCGCCGCCGGCTTGCAGAAGCACGACCGTGTGGCCTTTCTCTGCCCGAACATTCCGGCGCTGCTGGAGGCCCACTTTGCCGTCCCTGCCGCTGGCGGTATCCTGGTTGCCATTAATACCCGCCTGAATACCAGCGAGATCCAATATATTCTCGTCCACTCCGGCGCGAAATTCCTCTTCGTTGACGCTGAACTGCAGCCGCTGGTCGAGCCGCTCGACTTGGCAAACGTGACGGTCGTGCGAGTCGACGATACCGGCGCGCCGGGCGATCCCTATGAAGACTTTCTGGCCGAGGGCCGGCCCGAGCCGGCGCCGAGCTGGCTCGAGGACGAAGAAGAGACCATCTCGATCAACTACACTTCTGGCACGACTGGGCGGTCCAAAGGCGTGATGTACACCTATCGGGGAGCTTATCTGAATGCCCTGGGCGAAGTCGTCGAGACTGGCATGAGCTTCGACAGCGTTTATCTCTGGACGCTGCCGATGTTTCACTGTAATGGCTGGTGTTTTCCCTGGGCCGTGACTGCGGTTGGGGGTTGCCATGTTTGCCTGCGCAAGGTTGACTACACCATGATCTGGGATTTGTTCGATCGAGAGGGCGTCACCCACTATAACGGCGCGCCGACGGTGCAGATCGGCCTGGTCAACCATCCGCAAGCCCACCGCGTCGAACGTCCGATTACGGTGACGGTTGCTGGCGCGCCGCCCTCGCCAACCCTGCTGGGTCAGCTCAAAGCGCTGAATTTCCGGCCTATCCATGTCTACGGCCTGACTGAGACCTATGGCCCGATGACCGTCTGCGAGTGGCATCTTGAGTGGAGCGAGCGTTCTGACGAAGAGCAAGCTCGGCTGCTCTCCCGCCAGGGCCAGAGCTACCTGATCGCCGATGGTGTTCGGGTCGTTGATGAGCAGATGCAGGATGTGCCGCGCGACGTGCAAACGATGGGCGAAGTGGTGATGCACGGCAATAATGTAATGAAGGGCTATTTCACCGATCCCAACGCGACGGAGACCGCATTCCGCGGCGGCTGGTTTCACTCCGGCGATATTGCGGTCTGGCATCCTGACGGGTACATCGAGCTGCGTGATCGCAAAAAAGATGTGATCATCTCCGGCGGCGAGAATATTTCGACCATCGAAGTCGAGCAGACGATCGCTCGGCATCCCGCTGTGCTGGAGTGTGCAGTGATCGCGATACCTGACGAGAAATGGGGCGAGCGACCCAAAGCCTTTGTGACCCTCAAGCCTGGACAGCAGATAACGGAAGCGGATCTTATCGCTTTTTGTCGCGAAAATCTAGCCCAGTTCAAATGCCCGGCGGCTATCGAGTTTGGTGAATTGCCCAAGACTTCGACTGGCAAGGTGCAAAAATTTGTGTTGCGCGAGAAAGAGTGGGGCAAGCACGAGAAGCGGATTAACTAGAACGCAGTTGCGGGCGGCGTCGCACAGCTTTCTTTTGCGCGTCTCAGTCTTTGAGCATATGGTAGACCAGATCGGTGGCTGAAATGATGGCCACCGGTCGTTGTTTGCCGCCTTCTTCTTCGACGACAACGACCTGGCGGGCCTGGTGGTCGACGAGCATGCGCGCTGCCTCGATCAGCGGCGTATGCGGTGTTACAATCTCAACTTCGCAATGCATGTAGCGTTCGACGGTCAACGTCTCCCAATCATCATGTTCGAGATATGCGCGGAGGACATCGGCGCGCGTGATGATGCCCACCAAGTAGTTGTCGTTGTCCACAACAACCATACTGCTCACTTCGTATTCGACCATGCTCTGGGCTGCTTGCGACAGTGATGTGTTCGTGTTGCAGCGATATGTACCGAACCGTTTTGCTTGGAGAACTGTACGACCTTTCATCATGCACCTCATTTGTCCTGCCACCCACGTGATCATCGAGAACCGGTAGAAAACGTCGCCGGTCACACTCGCACGGTACCTGTGAAATACGCTTCCGGCGTTTGCATGTATTTTTAGTGGTTAATGTGCAGTCCTAGTTCGGCCAACTTGGTGCGCGCCGCTGGACCGGTCAGGAAGGTATAGAGTTCCTGGACGGCGCGCGGTGCGCTGCGTTCGCGCGGGCGTAGCGCATACCATTCCTGCTGAATCGAAATACCGGCCAGTTCGATGCTGACCAGGTCGCAATCGTGCGGCAACCGGGTGTTGGGGACGAACGCCATCCCCAGCCCATCGTGAACACCGCGTAGCGCCATTGCAATGCTATCCACTTCAAGCGCGATCTGCAAATCGCTGATGGTGACGCCCCGCCGTCGTAGCGACTCCTCGATGGTGCGGCGCAGCGGCGATCCGGTGCGGGGCAACACCAGGGGCTTTTCGTGCAGAATGTTGGGCGATGTCTCGCCTTGCTCCGGCAAAACGGTATCCGGCGGAGCAAGTAAGGTCAGGCTTTCACTGCCCAACAGTTGCGCCTCCCAGCCGCGCCGCCGGTGTTGCTCTTCAATCAAGATCATCACGAGTTGCTGTGCGGCAAGCGCCTGGAGCAGAAACTCACTCGACGCCACTTCGACTACCAGGTTTACTGCCGGAAATTGTTTGCGAAACGCAGCCAGCAAAGGCGGCAGGAGGTATTCGCCACTGCTGGGGGTGCAACCGATCGTCACGCGACCGGTCACTTGACCTTTGAGCGCCAGAATGCTCTGTTCAGCCCGCTCGGCCAAGGCGACAAGCTCGCGCGCCATTAACAACAACTCCTCACCGGCGTGAGTCGGCACCATGCGCTGACCTACTCGCCGAAACAAGCGGACGCCACTGAGTTGTTCCTCCAACGCGCGAATGTGTTGGCTGACTGCTGGCTGTGACATATGCAACTGTTCAGCAGCGGCAGTGTAGTTTCCAGAATCCACAACAGCCAGAAATGTTCGCAAATGAAAGGTATTCAGCATACCGCAAACGCCACACAATACACAATGATGAATGACCGGCAAAAAAAACGAGCGACGGACAACTAGCGACGAGAGTCTTCGTCGTTGATCGCTATTCCTTGGATTAAACGATAACTGGTCGTTTGGACGGAAACGAAAGATAGCGTTGGTCGAAACTAGCCGAGGCCAAATGTGCGCAGAATTACTTCAGCTCCTTCGATGCGGGTGAATAGGTAGCCTAGGGCAATCATCAAGTAAACCGCTAGGAGTTGGGCGCCTTCCAACCAATTATTCTCTCCATCAACGGAAATGAGAGCCGCAAGCAGGATCGAGACAAAGAGGGCTGCGACCTCGAAAATGCTAAAAAATAAAGTCATATGCCGGTCGAACAACAAACCAATAAATACCAAGAATGGCGCAACAAAGAGCGCAATTTGCATGCTCGATCCCAGTGAGATGGCTAGCGAGAGATCCATCTTATTCTTGACGGCCACCTGGACACCGACGATATGCTTGGCGACATTGCCGACAAGCGGAATAACGATCACGCCCAAGAAGAGTTCGCTGACGCCTAGGCTGGCAACAACAGGTTCGACCGCACCAACCAGGAACTCGCTCAGAAACACGATTCCCAGCGTGCTAATCGCCAGAACGCCAACCGAGAACGGTATGCTCCACTTGTCCTGATGGCTCTCTTCTTCGGCTGAATGGTCATCTACCTCTGATGGTCCGCCTGGTTTCCGTTTCGGTTGCTGGAAGGTAAAGATCAGGCTCAGAATATAGGTCGCGATCAGAATCACGGCGAGGAACAGGCTGAGGTTTTCAAGCGCCGGGTCTTCGACCAGCGTGTTGAAAACGTCGAGCTCGCCAAGCTGCACCTCGCGTAACACTTCGAAGAGTGTTGGTACAATCAGTCCAATCACGGCCAGGGCCATCATTGAAGCGCCTACCCCAGCCGGTGTGCGATCGAAGCGCTGAAACCCATGGCGCAAGCCGCCGAGAAATAAACTTAATCCCAAAATCAACAGCAGATTTCCCAGAATCGAACCGGTAATTGAAGCTTTGACTAGTTCGACTTTGCCTTGGCTAAGCGCGACAATCGTGATAATGAACTCAGCAGTGTTGCCAAGGGTTGCGTTGAGCAAACCGCCAACTTTTGGTCCAGTGTGGATCGCCAGTTCTTCAGTTGCTTCGCCCAGAAAACCGGCCGACGGCGCCAATACAATGCAAGAGGAGGTAAAGATCAGCAACGGATTGTGAAGAACGAATTCAGCTACAAACGCAACAGGTGCAAAGATCAGAAGATAGCGCAGCCACTTCAGCGGGGTACTCCTCTCGTTAAGGTGATGAGCGTAGATTGGCGACTTGATCCAAACCTGCTGTAGTATGTCAACCGGATGATGTGTTTTGACTAACCCAGTAAGCTGTGCAGCATATCATAGCATTAGGTTTTCATCCAGTCAACGATAGTATATATAGGGCAATGTCAAAGTTGTAGGGCGCCAATCAGCGTGCGTGCAGCTGTGACGGATGCGGCGGCGGCCCGTCCTGCATCGGCGCTAAGGCGTTTGATTCATCGGGTAGCTCCGCTGCGTTTGGTGATGTTGCACCATGATACCCGATGCACAACGACGTTGACGCAGCCCTATAGTATACATAGAACTCCATCGACGTTTTGCAAGAGCGCGTAGGCGGCGCGCATGGGTGCGGATTCGCCGCAGATCCAATCTGGCAGGTGATCAACAACCCGCCAGTGGCTGATGTCCAATTTTGCCGCAGCCCTATGGAAAAGTTGACAATGGGCGCTGGTTTCGGCGACAATGTGAACTTACCTACTGTCTATACTGGAATATGAGTTATTTGCCTTTATTCGGTGTGGGTATCAGCGGGCTGACCCGGTAGAGCAGTGCGGTGTTTGGTATCTTATATCGGTTCAAGGTGAATGCCACACATGTCACGCTGCGTATGACATGGTCCGTTGTCTAGAGGTGCGGCGAGAAACAAGCTTGCTCAATAACGATACGTTTCTAAGAAGCGGAGCGCCTCGGGCTGTTGCCGTGCCCCCTTGCCGAGCCTGTCATGCGCTCTTCGGAAGCTTGTCCTGATCAAAGTCAAAGGGCGTAGGATAGGCAGGTGAAGGGCTTCAGGCGATTATCTGCAGGAGATTTCGGTTGCATTGACGTTATTGATTGGTATGGCGTGCATCTTTAGCGATCATATTGTGTTAGAATCAGATCTGCCTACTGCTATCGCTTTCGAATTCGACAGTGCTCGTTATGGCCTTAGTGCTTTTGCTCAAGCTCGGTGGTGTGTTGGGGACAAACGAGCATTCATCAAAGAGTTAGCTGCCCGGTGTTTTGTCTCGATGTCATCACATGCGATCCAAAACCGAACGAGCTGCTTACGATAATGTTAGGATGCCTGGGGATTTTGCAGCATGAGCGATAATCTCCACGCTAGCAATCTATCATCTGCGGTATGCAATGCGAAAGGAACGACGATGATACTCAACCCGCCACTCCGAGATGAACTGGAATCGACTGTGATCGCCACCCCGCGTTTGCGTACGCACACGTTGATGCACGGCCCAGCCAATGGCGAGGCGGTGATTTTGGTGCATGGCAATGCCTCAGCAGCGCGCTTCAGCGAGGAGTTGATGGTTGCAATGCCCGCACACTACTGGGTGATTGTACCGGACGAGTAGCGCCACGTTTCAAATCAAACGTCATCCGCCTGAAATGGAACGCTGATGCCGCAGATGAACCTGATTGCCGCAGATGCTTTTCTGCATTATCAGCGTATATTTAACGTGTCAACGCGCCAACGTGCTAACGTTGCGGTTCTGGCGAACTTGAGTGGAGGTTTGAAGTCCGCAGTTCTAGAGAAACTTGTGACTCATGTGAAGCAATCTCCAGACAAGCGAAGCTCCTTCAAACCGCCTCGAAAAGGAGCAATTTATGGAACATCGTCCTCCATTGCTTGACGGTCTTATCGCAAAGATGGTCACGACGCCGCGCCTGACGACCCGCGTCATTTTCGGCGGGCCGGATGAAGGTGAACCGGTCGTGCTTGTTCATGGCAATACCGCCACGGCGCGCGCCTTCGAGGAGTTAATGATCGCATTCCCGCCACGCTATCGAACTATCGCGTTGGATCTGCGCGGGTACGGGCGGGCGGAGACAAAGCCGATTGATGCAACGCGCGGTCTACGCGACTTCAGCGATGATCTCGCTGCGTTAGTGCAAACATTGGGCTTACCGAAGCCTCATCTAGTGGGTTGGTCGCTCGGCGGCAATGTGGTGATCCAGTACGCGATCGATTATCCTGATGCACTGTCCTCGCTGACGCTGATTGCTGCGGGGTCGCCCTATGGCTTCGGCGGCACGCGCGACAATGTTGGCACGCCAACCACGCTCGACTTTGCCGGCAGCGGCGGCGGCCTAGTTAGCCAGGAGTTTCTTAAGCGCTTACAGGCGGGTGATCGTAGCGAAGAGAGTCCCTTCTCCCCGCGCAACGTGATGAATGCTAGTTGGTACAAACCGCCGTTCCGCTCGCCGCGCGAGGATATATTCCTTGACGAAATGCTGCTCACCGCACGCGGGCCAGATAATTACCCCGGTGACTTTGCGCAAGTCGCTTCATGGCCGCGGGTTGGCCCAGGGATGAGGGGCGTCAGCAATACGCTCTCGCCGAAATACTGCAACCAGCAGGCACTGGCCGATATCAACCCGCGACCATCAATCCTCTGGGTCCGCGGCTTAGATGACCAGATCGTCGCCGACCGTTCGCTCCGCGATATTGCGGTATTGGGTGAAATGGGGCTTTTTCCTGACTGGCCAGGACCAGAGGTGTTTCCGCCTCAACCGATGGTGAGCCAGTTGCGCGCGGTGCTGGATCGTTATGTGACCAACGGCGGTCGATACCAAGAAGTGATCATCGAAGATTGCGGTCACTCGCCGCATATTGAGAAGCCGGAAGTGTTCAATATGGCTTTCTTTGCTTTTCTTAAGCAAGTGAGCGATTAGGGATTGACGATGAGAGCGTATGAGATGAGAGATTGCATCTGTAGAACCTTCCAACTCTGCAATCGTTCTTCCTCATTGTTTCTAGTTTAGGGTCGGACGGCGCCCAGGGTTAGGACGCAGTTGATCGCTGCCTGATACATTCTGTTCCCCGTCGTCCATTGGTCGAGGGGGTGGGGGTAGGGGAAACGAGCGGTATCCCAACGCTCCAAACTGCACCTTTGCCCCGATGTTCTGTCCGCCCCTAAATGTTTTAGGAGGGTGGCCTATGTATATCGGTGATTGGCTTGGCAAACGCGATCTGCTCACCCCCGAGCGGTTGGCATTGGTTGATGATTCCACCGGCTTGCGCTACACCTACCGTCAACTCAATGGGCGCGCCAATTGTTTGGCAAATGCGCTGCGTCGTAAACTGAACATAAATAAGGGCGACCGGGTTGCGATTCTCGCGCGCAACCGGATCGAATATCTCGATGCGCTCTTTGCCACAGGCAAGATCGGCGCGATCCTTGTGCCGCTCAATTGGCGGTTGGTAACGCGCGAATTAGCTTACATGCTCAATGATAGCGGCGCACGGTCGCTCATTGCCGGACCGGAGTACCTGGCAGTAGCCGACGACCTCCGTGCTCAAACCGCTGTTGAGACCGTGATCGCGCTGAGCGGCGCGCCCGATCAAGGTCGGGCAAACTGTGCTTATGACGATCTGCTCGCCCAGGTCGATGCGACCCCGGCTACCGAAGAGGTAGGCCTCGAAGATTTCCATCTGATCCTGTATACCTCAGGGACAACAGGCCGGCCCAAAGGCGCTGTGTTGCCTCATCGGGTGCTCGTTTGGAACTCGCTCAACACCAATGTTGGCTGGGATCTGCACGGCGATGATGTTAGCATCATTCATACGCCATTTTTCCATACCGGGGGCATCAACGTGCTGACTATCCCGCTCTTCCACGCCGGCGGTGCCATGGTATTGATGAAGGAGTGGAGCCCTACGCGCTGTCTGGAGTTGATCGCCAGGGAGCGTGTGTCGGTCTTCTTCGCGGTTCCGACGATGTTCCAGGCGATGCTTGACGCGCCGAACTTTAGCCAAACCGACTTTTCAAGCGTGCGTTTCTTCATCTCTGGCGGCGCGCCCTGCCCAGTGCCGATGATCAAAGCCTACCAGGAATATGGCATTCCCTTCCGTCAGGGCTACGGCCTAACCGAAGTTTCGGTGAACTGTTTCACGCTGAATCCGGAAGATGCAATCCGTAAAGCCGGCTCGGTGGGCCGTCCGATTTTTCATCTCGACGCGCGGGTGATCGATACCGAGCGGAGGGACGTTGCCCAGGGCGAGGTGGGCGAACTCTGGCTGCGCGGCCCGACCGTCTGCGCCGGATACTGGAATAATCCTGCAGCGACGGCGGCGGCGATCACCGATGGTTGGTTCCATACCGGCGATCTGGTGCGGGTCGATGAGGACGGTTATTACTTTATCGTCGACCGCCAGAAAGATATGTTCATTTCCGGCGGCGAGAATGTTTACCCCGCCGAGGTGGAGCATGTCATCTACGAGCATCCCGCCGTCGCCGAGTGTGCGGTCATCGGTATTGCTGATGCGACGTGGGGCGAGGTTGGCCGAGTGCTGGTGGTGGTTCGTGCGGGGATGGAGTTGAGCGAGGCGGCGCTGCTAGAGCATTGTCGGGCGCGACTGGCCCGCTACAAGGCGCCCAAATCCGTCGTGTTTGTGGATGTTTTGCCACGAACGCCAAGCGGTAAGGTCTTCAAGCCAGAGTTGCGCGAGCGTTATGGGGCATAATGCTCATCGCCGATCCCAGCTGCAACCGATTTTGATATGCGCCTTACCCGTATCATCTGTGGAGCGACGCACTCACAGTCGCGCCTAACACGATACACCCGTGTATTGGCGGCGCGTAACACAATGATTATTGGTATAATGCTGGCAGGACTACGCAATCGCATACTGCAATGATCTCGAATAGAGCTGATTACAAGGCCATGTTCATCTCTTCGGTGTGCGCATCGCGTGTGAGCGATGGACATCCTACTGAACTGCAAGACTACTGGTAATATCAATAATGATCATTGAATTGACGCACTCAACTTCTCGCAGCATCCTAAGTTTCGCCAGTCGCTACTGCATTTTGAGTATTGGTAGCGTCGGCAGCATTTTGAGTATTGGCAGCGTGGGCAGTATTCTCAGCGTCGGCGGCGCGGGCAGTATCCTGAGTATCGGCAGCGTCGGCGGTATCCTGAGTATTGGCAGCGCAGGCAGCATTCTCAGCGCTGGCCGTAGAGGGATGATCGCACCCTGGTTCAAACAGCGCTTGGTCAGACGGAACGGCGTATAATCGCTTATCACCTACTGAGCGAAATCAGAGTCTGTGCGGAGTGCTCGACGCTAGTGGCATATTGATCTGCGCCTGCTGACACCAGTAGCGTATTGATCTGATTGATCGGCAGTGTTTGGCGGTTATTTGTTATAGTGTGGCGGGGCTTGATGCACCGTGTGACCAAGATCTGCTGCGCTATGCACAACCCGCTGACGACTGAACGTTTGCTGCTGAAGCGCACTGCGACATCGTATAGCCGTGTAGCGCGGTATGCTATAATCGCCTTCCGTTGACCCGCTTGTAACTATTCGGAAGGAAGCTTCATGGTTGATCGATACACCGCAAGCCCCGGTCCGCTTCAATCCTTCACCCGTGACGAACGAACATTGCTCCTTGACTGTGGCGACCCCCAGATTGCGCTGACGGTTCTTGCCGCCAACATCGTCCGTATCCGTCTCGCCACGAATGGGATATTTGCGCCGCGTCGCTCCTGGGCCGTGACTCCGCCGGATGAACACTTCACTGCGCCATCCTTTACCATCGAAGAGACTGAGACAACGCTGACATTGCGCACAGAGGCGTTGGCAATCCAGATCGAACGCGCCACTTGTCGTATTGCCTGTGTTGATCTCGATGGAAACATATTCTGCGCCGACGAAACGGGTCTGCGTTGGGGAGACAGCGGTGTCAGTTGCGCTAAGCGGATCGCCGACAGTGAACATTTCTATGGCTTCGGTGAACGAACTGGCGCTCTGGACAAGCTAGGGCGGTGTATGGTCAACTGGACCACCGATCCGCCATTCGGTCACAACCCTGGCACCGACCCGCTCTACATCGCGATTCCAGTCTTCATGGCCGTGCGCCCTGGTCTGGCCTATGGGGTCTTTTTCAACAACGCCTGGCGTAGTACCTTCGATATTGGCGCGCACCAGGCCGACGTGTGGCAGATGGAGGCCGATGGCGGTGAAATCGACTATTATGTGATCTATGGCCCGACGCCTTCTATCGTGAGTGAAGGGATTGTCGCGCTGCTTGGCGCCATGCCAATGCCACCATACTGGGCGCTCGGCTATCATCAGAGCCGCTGGAGCTACGAGACCGACGCGGCGGTGCGCAATTTGGCGACCGAGTTTCGACAACGCGATATCCCTTGCGATGTCATTCATCTCGATATCGATTATATGGAGGGCTACCGGGTTTTCACCTGGAATTCTAATCGCTTTCCCGATCCATCTGGATTGATTGCCCACCTGCGCAAACAGGGATTTCGCACTGTCACCATCATCGATCCCGGGGTAAAAGTCGATCCAGCCTATGCGGTCTATCGGCAGGGTCTTGAACAAGACTGCTTCATTCGACAGGCCAACGGCGAGGTCTTTCATGGCTATGTTTGGCCGGATGACTCGGCTTTTCCTGACTTCATGCGCTCCGAAGTGCGGCAGTGGTGGGCCAATCTGCAAAAGAGCTTGATCGACCAAGGCATCAGCGGAATCTGGAATGACATGAATGAACCCACTGTGTTTGCCAAACCCTTCAGCGAAGGCGGCGGCCAAGCTTTTACCGTCGATCTTGATGCGCCGCAGGGACCAGCGGATGAGCGCACGACCCACGCCGAGGTGCATAACCTCTATGGTTCGAATATGGCGCGGGCCTCCTTCGAGGGCCTATATCGCGACTTGAACGGCGAGCGACCTTTTGTGTTGACTCGTTCGGCGTTTGCGGGCATTCAGCGCTGGAGCACCTGCTGGATGGGTGACAACAGTTCGTGGTGGGAGCATTTGGAGATGACGATGCCCCAACTTCTGGGCATGGGTCTGTCCGGCGTGCCATTTGTGGGTGTAGATATTGGCGGCTTCTTTGGAAATGCACGTGGCGAGCTGTTTGCGCGCTGGATGCAACTCGGCATCCTCTTTCCATTCTGCCGAGGACACTCTTCGACGGATACGATGCAGCATGAACCCTGGGTTTTTGGCCCGCGCGTCGAGGCAATCTGCCGTGACTATCTCAAGCTGCGTTATCGTCTGTTGCCCTATCTCTATACGCTCTTTTGGGAAGCTGCGCAGCGCGGCGCGCCTATCCTGCGTCCGTTGTTCTATCATTTCCCTGACGATCCGGCAACGTATCACATTCACGACCAGGTTTTGCTTGGACCAACGTTGCTCGCAGCGCCGGTCTATCATCCAGGGCGCGAGTACCGCTATGTCTATCTGCCGGCGGGGGTGTGGTACGATTGGTGGAATGATGAGCTCATCAATGGACCAGCCCATCTGCTGGCCTATGCTCCCCTGGAGCGGATGCCGCTCTATGTGCGCGCCGGCGCTATCATCCCCAGTGGGCCGGAGTTGCGTTTCACCGGTGAGCGACCGCTTGATCCGCTGACTTTGGATTTGTATCCCGGCGAAGGTGAGTTAACGCTCTACGAAGACGACGGTCGCAGCTTCGCATATCAGCAAGGTCAGTTCTGCACGACCCGCTATGCCCTGCGCTATGATGGACAACACCTTGTCTTCGCGGCTGGTGCGCGTACGGGAGCGTATACGCCGTCACAGCGAAATATCGTACTACGTGTTCACGGCGCAGATGCGGCGGCGATAGCAGACCATCCGGCTGCACAGTATGACGCCGAGCGGTGTATTCTCTCGCTTCAGTTCGCCGACAAGGGCGCAGCGCAAGAGATACAGTTTCGCATCGTTGGGATGTGAATGGAGTCTTGGCGAGGATAATTCGCTTGCGAGCTGTTGCGTCGCCCGCAGGTGTGTTCTGCTTATCACCTACGGGCGGCGCTAGGTTGCTTCCTAGACCCTGTGCGACCTCATGTCATTGGGCGACAAGGGCTTACAGCGCTGGTTTCGTTCTACGGCGGATCTGGTTCCATATGCGTCATCTGCACGCTTGTGCAGGACGTTGATGTTGATATAGCTCTGCTGTTCGTGTATGTCTCTTGAATGAATCGCTGGGGTGTAGGATTGCGTCTCTATGCGTCGTTGCTGTTGTGCAAAAGAGCGACAACGCCCCCCATTCTAGACGCAAATGCTACAGGATCTGCAGCCTCCCTCCGCTGCAGCGTTTGCTATGTGCCTGTTTCATGGACAGCGGCAGACTGTCCTTAATCACCAAAGACAATTCCCAGATCGCGCGCAGTTCGTACCGAGTCGCAGTCGAGCGGCACCGTCTTCATCCGCTTGGTGGCCTCTTCTAGCGGGACATAACGCACACCCGGCGGATCGAGCGCAACCATCACGCCGGACTGCCCCTCTTCGATCGCGCGTGTGGCGGCGGCGCCGAAGCGTAGTGCCAGCAGGCGATCAAACGTTGTGGGGCTGCCACCGCGCAGCAAGTGCCCCAGCACAACTAGGCGCGTCTCGCGACTGGTAAGTTCCTGGAGCTCGTGGGCAATCCGCTCCCCAATGCCGCCCAAGCGCTTGTCGCGGCCAAGCTCGTGTTCTACTACCGAAACGTCTCCACCTGCCGGCGTTGCGCCCTCGGCCACAACAACGATCGAATAGCATCGACCATCGGCCTCGCGCTTTTTAATCTTTGCTGCGACCTTGTTGATGTCATAGGGGATTTCTGGAATGAGGATAGCATTAGCCGATCCCGAGATCCCGGCGTTGAGAGCGATCCACCCAGCATAGCGCCCCATCACCTCGACGACGATCACGCGTTGGTGCGCTTGCGCTGTGGATAAGAGGCGATCGAGGCACTCGGTAGCGAAGGCTAGGGCCGTGTCGAACCCGAATGTCACCACTGTCCCATCGAGGTCATTATCTATTGTTTTGGGCACGCCAATGATCCGCACTCCTTTGCGTGCCAGGGCGGCAGCGATAGTCATTGAACCATCGCCGCCAATCGAGATCACGGCGTCGAGGCCATGCGCGGCTAGCCCGTTGACTATCTCGTCACTGCGATCGCGTTCGTAGACCTGTCCGTCAGAACCAGTAGTCGGGTAATGAAGTGGATTACCCCAATTCGTTGTGCCAATGATAGTGCCGCCAATGTGTGTAATCCCACGGACGCTGTCGCGGTAGAGTGGAATGACGCCGCCATTTGGATATTGCTTTGGAGCGAGGATGCCGTGAAATCCATCACGGATACCGTGACATTCCCAGCCACGGTGTAACGACGACAACACCACCGCGCGAATAACTGCATTCAGCCCAGGAGCGTCGCCGCCGCCAGTACTAATGCCGACACGAAAACGGGGTGTCCCTTCCCGATTGATCATGGCTTGTATCTCCTCGATTGGCAAATGGTTTACCTTATTTCGATTATAGCACTGGGATCGCCTAGAAACCATAGTTGAGAAAGCAAAAGATGTTCAAATGAGGCAGAAGAGTATCAGTTCGGATCGTCGAACGAACGTGGCATGATCGTACTCACTATAATCCTCATTTTAATACCCCTTCGCTATTGAATCAATATCTTGTATATACACAGACGGTAGTTTCCGAACAACTATGTGGCGCCCTCAGGGCGGGTGAAATACTAGCCTGAACCGCTTTGTTATGAGGTTCAAGCAGTGCGGCAATGCGCTCGATCGGCGTGATGGCGCGATACGTGTTCGTGGCAAACGGCCCGGTCTCAGTTACTGGGCTGGCGTCGCGATTGCAGCCGTCTTGCAAGATTGTGATAAAATACTCAAGGAAGTTCCCAAAAAGGTGCATATTTTCAAAAAATTTGCTACAATAGTAATGCACGTGTTCAGGGCAAGAGTTGGCAGCATCGAAGAGGACCGCTTCATTGGCTCCCCTTTCAGTCCTTACGTATTGTACTTTGATACATCAGTCATCCATAACATAGTATGCATACCGCCGGTATGAAAATGATAGTGGGAAATAGTTTGTGAGGGCCGTCTCACTCCACTACGTTCGGTTCGAGTATCGCTTACGTGATCTGCCTACTGGTATTTCACAGTTAGTCTAGTGCTGTTAACGAATGAAAATTGCAAACTCCCTTCAAGATCGGTTTAATGCCGATGTCCGTGCTCGACTCGCCGAATCACGCGGCCAACAGTTCTGGCGCAGCCTCGACGCAATTGCCGATACTGAAGTGTTCCGTGAGTTTCTGTATCGAGAGTTTCCCAAAGGGGCCGCTGAATTCCTTGACCCAGTAAGCCGCCGCACCTTCCTCAAATTAATGGGCGCGTCGATGGCGTTGGCCGGATTGACCAGTTGCGCTGTTCGCCAGCCGCAAGAGCAGATTGCACCTTTCGCCCAGGCTCCCGTAGAGTATATGCCTGGCCAGGTGCTCTATTATGCGTCGTCGCTGCCATTCAGCGGCTATGCAACCGGAGTGCTGGTTGAGAGTCATGATGGGCGACCAACCAAGATTGAAGGCAACCCTAATCATCCGGCAAGTCTCGGTTCAACCGATATCTTCGCTCAAGCCGAAATTCTGCAACTCTATGACCCGGAACGAGCACAAGTCGTACGTCGTGCTGGCCAGATCAACACTTGGGAGCTCTTTATCGTCGCCGCGCAAGCAGTGCTTGATATCCAACGTGCGAATGGCGGCGCAGGGCTGCGCATATTGACCGAGGCCATTACCTCGCCAACCCTCGCCAGTCAACTACAGGAATTGCAAGACGCCTTGCCCGAAGCAAAGTGGTACCAGTATGATCCGGTCGGACGCTACAATGTGTACGCTGGTGCGCAATTAGCCTTTGGTGAAGAGGTCGAGCCTGTCTATCGCTTCGCGGAGGCCCGGGTCATCTTGGCGCTTGATGCCGATTTCTTGGCGCAAGGCCCAGGACGGGTGCGCTATGCGCGCGAGTTCAGCGATGCTCGACGGGTGCGTGCCGAGCAGCCCGAGATGAACCGCCTCTATGTTGTGGAAAGCACGCCGAGCAACACAGGCATGATTGCCGACCATCGCCTCCGGGCGCGTTCTAGTGATATTGAGGCGATTGCACGCTATATTGCCAATGAGCTTGGCGTTGATACGGCGCAGGCGGCAGAGATCCCTGATCAAGAATGGCTGGACGCGGTGGTGCGCGATCTGCAGGCGGATGAGGGCCAGAGCTTGGTGCTTGCGGGCGATGGTCAGCCTCCGATTGTGCATGCTCTGGTTCATGCCATTAACGATGCGCTGGGCAATGCGGGCGCGACTGTGGAGTATATCCCTCCGGTGGCCGCTCGCCCGGCTGATCCATTCGCCGAGTTACGTGAGTTAGTGACCGAGATGGAAGCCGGTCAGGTCGAGGCGCTCTTCATCATTGGCGCGAATCCAGTCTATACCGCACCAGCCGATATTGACTTCGGCGGCGCGTTGGCAAATGTCGACTTTAGCGCCTCATTGAGTCTGTACAACGATGAAACGGCGGCGCTGACCACGTGGCATATTCCTGCTTCGCATCCCCTCGAAGCATGGGGCGATCTGCGCGCTTATGATGGAGCCGCCAGTGTGGTACAGCCGTTGATATTGCCCTTGTATGACAGCAAATCGGCGCATGAACTGTTGTCGTTGTTGCTTGGGCAGGTCGGTACGACCGGCTACGGGAGCGTGCGCGCTTACTGGCAAGCGCAGAATGTCGAAGACAATTTCGATCTCTTCTGGCGCGGGTCGCTCCACAACGGTGTTTTGAATGATACTGGCGCAGCGCCCCAATCGGTGACTTTGCAAACGGGCTTTGCGTCCCAGGCGCCTACGTCTGGCGAGACTGTCGGGTTGGAAATTATCTTTCGCCCCGACCCGACCATCTGGGATGGGCGCTATGCCAACAATGGCTGGCTGCAGGAGCTGCCCAAACCGCTTTCCAACTTGACCTGGGATAATGCTGCATTGATGAGTCCAAGCACTGCGAACCAAGTGTTGGGTCTCAATATTGCTGACCCCAACAATCTCGGGGTGGAAGATCTCGAAAACCTCCAGCAGGCCAATGGACAAATGGTGGATTTGGTCTATCGTGAGCGTACATTGCGAATGCCGGTGTGGATTTTGCCGGGTCACGCCGACAATGCGGTAACAGTCCATCTCGGTTATGGTCGCCAAATCGTCGGAGAAGTTGGCAATGGTGTTGGTTTCAACGCCTATGTTTTGCGCACCTCCGAGGCGCCCTGGTTCGATACTGGCCTGGAGATTCGCACTACTGGCGAACGTTATCAACTTGTCTCGACCCAGAATCACAACACGATGGACGGGCGTGACATTGTTCGGGTCGGGGCGATCGAGAAGTTCCGCGCCGATCCGGCCTATATTAAGAAAGAAATCTATCAGGAAAAATACGGCAAAGATGACCCGAAGTACACCGAAGAGTCGCTGTTGCCCGAGTTTGAATACACTGGCAATGCCTGGGGCATGACCATCGATTTGACTGCCTGTATCGGCTGCAACGTCTGCACGATTGCCTGCCAGGCCGAAAACAATATTCCGATTGTCGGCAAGGCTGAGGTGGCGAATGGGCGGGAGATGCACTGGATCAGGATTGACCGCTATTATGCCGGCGACGATTTGGACAACCCGGCCACTTATGTGCAGCCAGTGACCTGTATGCAGTGCGAGAAAGCGCCCTGTGAGCTGGTTTGCCCGGTGGCGGCGACGGTCCACGACAACGAAGGCATCAACAATATGGTTTATAATCGTTGCGTGGGCACCAAGTATTGCTCGAACAACTGTCCATATAAAGTTCGACGCTTCAATTTCTTCCAATATTCAGATCTAGACAAAGCAAGCCTGAAACTGATGCGTAATCCAGACGTGTCGGTGCGCAACCGCGGCGTTATGGAGAAATGCACCTATTGTATCCAACGCATTAGTTATGCGCGGATCCAATCTCGGACGGATGGTAATCGCCCCATCCGCGATGGCGAAATCTTGACGGCTTGCCAGCAAGCTTGTCCAACCCAGGCAATTGTCTTTGGCGACATCAATGATGCAAACAGCGAAGTAGCCCAACTCAAGGCTCAGCCGCACAATTATACCCTGCTGGACGAGTTGATTACGCTGCCGCGCACGAGCTATCTGGCTCGGCTGCGTAACCCCAATCCGGATTTGGAAGCTCCGTCTGAGCACGAAGGGGAGGCGTAAGCCATGCTTCAGCAGGCTAGCAAGGATCGAGGGATGCGTGATGCGCGACACTATTGGCTGCGGCGCTCGGGGATGTATGTCGGATGGTTGGCGCTTTGTTTCTTCCTGGTGGCATGTCACCAGGATATGTACAACCAACCGAAGTATACTTCTTACCAACCCAGCGATTTCTTTGACGATGGACGCTCGTCTCGGCCACCCGTGCCGAACACCGTAGCTCTTGGACAGTTCCGCACCGACTCGGTCTATTTTACTGGGCGTACAGCTGAAGGCGATTTTGCCGTCGAACTGCCTTTTCCGCTAACGGCAGAGGTGATGGAGCGCGGCCAAACTCGCTACGATGCCTTCTGTATGCCTTGCCACGGCGTCCTTGGTGATGGCCAAGGTCTGATTGCACAGCGCGGCCCGTTAACCGTGCCTAGTTTTCACTCGCAGCGCTTGCGCGAAGCATCCGTTGGCTACTACTACGATGTGATCACCAACGGTTTTGGGGTTATGTACAGCTATGCGGCGCGAATTCCAGTCGAAGACCGTTGGGCGATCACGGCCTATGTGCGCGCCCTGCAGTTGAGCCAAAACGCGCCGCTTGCGGATGTCGACCCTGCGGAGCGCGCCAACCTGGAAGAGGGTCAATAACATGAACGGTCCGGGCGTTTTCGTACGCGGTTCCTGGCGTCGAATGAATGTTGACAATCAACAGAACGTGGAATTGGCAAGCCGAAACCCGCCCCATGCACAGTCGGCGGAGTCGTTATCTTCAATCACTAGTCCTGGGAAGTAGAGCCTGTTCATGGCGCAAATATTTACTCGTACTGCAAACACAACCGCGCGGGTTAGTATTGCCATTGGCTTACTGGTGTTGGTTGGGGGAATTGCAACGCTGGTTATGATCTATCTCTCGCCATATGTCACCGAGGCGGGAATAGCCAAACAACAGCCGATTCCGTTCAGCCACCAGCACCACGTACGCGAGTTGGCGATTGATTGCCGTTATTGCCACGCCACCGTCGAGAGCCAAGCTTTTGCTGGCATTCCCTCGACCGATACATGTATGTCTTGCCATTCCCAGATCTGGACGAACAGCCCGCTGTTACAGCCGGTGCGCGATAGCTTCGCCACCGGTGAGCCAATCCTGTGGAATCGCATCTATGACTTGCCCGACTTTGTCTTCTTCGACCACAGCATCCATGTGGATAAAGGGGTTGGGTGTTCGAGTTGTCATGGTCAGGTCGACCAGATGCATTTGACTTACAAGGCCCAACCATTATATATGGGGTGGTGCCTGGGCTGCCATCGTGAGCCGGAGCGTTATGTCCGTCCGCGTGAGGAAGTGTTCAACATGGCGTGGGAGCCGCCGCCTGACCAGATCGCGCAGGGACAAGCGTTGGTGCAGGAATATCAGATTAAATCGGTCGCGGCGTTGACCGCATGTTATACTTGCCATCGTTAAATCGTTCGTCGTACTGATCACGGTAACGTGGCATCTCAATGACCAGTCCAGGAGCAACCATGAGTGGATCGAGCCAACCAACAACCTCCGGCGTGCAGTATCCCTCCGACCACGGAACGTCGGTGACGCCAGCGCATGATGGCGCTGGCCAGGGTCATGCAGCAGCGGTGCAACACGAAACCCTAGATGCGCGGACGCGCCCCCTGGTTGTGTCAGGCTTTGTATTGATCGTGCTTACTGCATTTACCTTCGTCCTGATCTGGGTGGTGTTCTTTGCCTTTGCGCCACAAAATAGCGAGCCGGTGAATATGCGCCCGCTGCCAACTGTAGCGCCTGTCAACCTGCCGCCGGGACCGCTCTTACAGGCGAACCCCGACCAGAAAGTTGACGTAACGCTGTCCGAGCAGCGCGAGATATTAGAGAGTTATGGCTGGATTAATGAGCGCGAGGGCATCATCCATATCCCAATCGACCGCGCCAAGGATCTGATTGTCGAACGTGGCCTCACCACGCCGACGCCAACCCCGAGCGAATAGGGGGGCGATAATCGCCCGACCGATTGTATGTATAGATGTATCTGGATATGATTGTTCAACCAAGGAAAAAGACAACTGCAATAGCCGTACTCCGTTGCTGCGGCTTGATCGTATGCTGTGTGCTGGCGTTGGCGTGGATCAACCCAGCGTATGCCCAAGAATCGAGTCCAGATCCGTTGACAGATGTTGGCTTTGATCAGCGGCTAGATACACAAGTGCCGCTTGGTCTGCAGTTTGTCAATGAAGATGGACAGTCGGTTGAATTGCGGCAGTATTTTGGGACGAAGCCGGTTATTCTCGTATTGGGCTACTACGAGTGCCCTATGCTCTGCTCGATTGTGCGCGACGGACTTGTAACCAGTCTCAAACAGGTTGACTTTGATGTCGGCAAGGAATTCGAGGTTGTTTACGTCAGCATTGATCCGCAAGAGACGCCAATGATTGCGGCTGCTCAAAAGACCGCCTTGCTTGCCGAATACAATCGTCCAGGCGCCGAAGATGGCTGGCACTTGCTGGTTGGCAACCAAGAATCCATCGAGCAGTTGGCGCACACGGTCGGGTTCCGGTACGTGTATGATGAAGCGATTGATCAGTATGCTCATCCCAGCGGTATTGTCGTCCTGACGCCTCAGGGCCGGGTTGCGCGCTATTTCTATGGCATCGAATACGAACCACGCGATCTCCGCTTCGGTCTGATGGACGCTTCAGCTGACAAAATCGGCGCGCCGGTCGATCAACTCCTGTTACTCTGCTATCACTACGACCCCGCCACAGGTCAGTATAGCGGGATCATTACGAATGTCACGCAGTTGGCCGGTATCGTGACGGTGCTTACGATCGTCGCTGCCATTGCGACATTGACCCGTCGGACTCAACCCGGAGGAACGCAACACTTGCCTTCCTAAGATCATGTTGTTCCGGAGGCTTGGGGTGAGGAGATCCGTTCTGGAATTGTTCGCGCCCCAACAGTACGGTGGATCTAGACCTTGTCTGTATTCGTGAAAATATTCTTGGCATTCATTACTCGTTACGCGCCGCTCGTCATCTGCAATTGTACGGATATGGCTTGGCGCATAGAACCCGATCATTATCGCCTTGAGATCGTCGCAATCAGGTGCGCGAGAGCGCCACAATGATGCTTTGACGAAGGTTCAAGGGTGCAATACGGTGTTGTGAGCATGATTTCATGAACCCCTAACGTTTAACTTTGGTTTGCCAAGACTGTATTGGCCCTATGCCGACCGTGAACTTTTGCCTTAGCGTACTAGAGACGAAGAGCCTATGTGGGATTTTCCGTTTTTTCCTGAACAAGCCTCGACATTTGCCCAACGTGTTGACCTGCTCTACTTCGTGTTGGTTGGATTGAGCTTGCTGTTTGCCGGCATCCTGCCCTTCGTGATGCTTTACTTGATCGTGAAGTATCATCGCAGTATGAAGGCCAACCGCCAGAATCCGGTCAATAGCAGTCTCTCTCTGGAATTGACCTGGTCGATTATTCCCTTGGTGCTGGCCCTAGTAGTCTTCTTTTGGAGCGCTTGGCTGTACCTGGATATGACCCGCCCGCCACCCGATACGCTCGAAGTCTATGTCATTGGCAAGCAGTGGATGTGGCATGCTCAGCACCCTAGCGGTAAACGTGAGAACAACGAGTTGCACGTGCCGGTTGGTCAGCCGGTCAAGTTGATCATGACTTCGCAGGACGTGATCCATAGCTTTTACATACCGGCTTTCCGTGTTAAGCAGGACGTTGTTCCTGGGCGTTATACCGTCATGTGGTTCGAAGCGACCAAGGAGGGTGAATATCACCTCTTCTGCGCTGAGTACTGTGGCACCGAACACTCGCGGATGGTTGGCCGGGTGGTAGCGATGAGCCTGGCTGATTATCAGCGCTGGTTAACCGCGGAGACCGACGTGATTGGTCCGGCGGCGGCTGGGCAAGATACGCCTGTCCAACTCGAACCGATGGCGCTTGCTGGGCAACAAATCTTCGCGCAGCAAGGTTGCGCCAGTTGCCACCGCCTCGAAACGAATGTACGCGCCCCCGTGCTGGAAAAATTGTATGGCTCGACGGTGCGTCTGGATACGGGTGAAACCTTTATCGCAGACGAGAACTATATCCGCCAGTCGATCCTTGATCCTGCTTCACAGGTTGTGGCCGGCTTCGAGCCGATTATGCCAACCTATGAAGATCAACTGACGGAAGATCAGTTGCTCCAACTGATCGCCTATATCAAGGCCATCGGCAATCCAGATGGATCAACGCCATAACATCCTGCTGATGTGCGCCGCCTAGATGTATTACACTAGTACTATCGGGAAATACCTACGGGAAATACTTATGAGCACAGTACCTGTCGTTAGACCACGGAAGTATTATCAGAATGTCGACTACAGCCTCTGGCCGTGGTTACGGTCGTGGCTTTTCACGCTGGACCACAAACGAATTGCGATCCTGTACCTGATCACCATCAACATCTTCTTCTTGCTTGGTGGTGCAGCCGCTACCTTTCTGCGCATCGAGCTGGTCACCCCACAGGCCGATGTGATGAGCTCGGACGGCTACAACAAGATGTTCACCATGCACGGCGTGATCATGGTTTTCTTCTTCTTGATCCCGTCCATTCCTGCCGTGTTGGGGAACTTCCTTATCCCGATTATGATCGGGGCGAAGGATCTGGCTTTCCCCAGGCTGAACCTGATGAGCTGGTATGTCTTCGTCATCGGCGGGATCTTTGCACTGCTCGCGGCAGCCCTGGGCGGCGTTGATACGGGGTGGACCTTCTATACGCCCTATAGTAGCACCTATGCCAACTCGCAAGTTGTCTTAACTGTAGTCGGCGTCTTTATTATGGGCTTCTCGTCTATTCTAACCGCGGTCAACTTCATTGCGTCGATTCATAAAATGCGTGCGCCTGGCCTGACCTGGATGCGCTTGCCGCTCTTCATCTGGGCGCAGTATGCGACGAGTATCATCCAAATCCTGGGCACCCCGGTGTTGAGCATCACTATCGTGCTGGTCGGTGTGGAGCGGCTGTTGGGCGTCGGGATCTTCGACCCGGCCTTGGGCGGCGACCCGCTCTTGTTCCAGCACCTGTTCTGGTTCTACTCCCATCCGGCGGTCTACATTATGATCCTTCCCTCGATGGGTATTATTAGTGAGCTGATCTCGTGTTTCTCACGCAAGCGTGTGTTTGGCTACGAGTTTATCGCTTTTTCCAGTATCGCCATCGCCGTCATTGGCTTCCTGGTCTGGGGCCACCACATGTTCGTTAGCAGCCAGTCTGCATATGCCGGTCTCGTTTTCTCGTTCCTTACCTACCTGGTGGCAATACCTTCAGCGATTAAGGTCTTCAACTGGACAGCAACGCTCTATAAAGGATCGATCTCCTATAGCACGCCAATGCTCTACGCGCTTGGGTTTATCGGTCTCTTCGTGATTGGCGGCCTGACCGGCTTGTTCCTGGCCTCGACTGCGATCGATGTGCATGTAACCGACACCTACTTTGTTGTGGCCCACTTCCACTACATTATGGTTGGCGGCGCGTTGATGGCGTATCTGGGCGGCATGCACTTCTGGTGGCCGAAGATCACGGGGCGGCTCTATTCGGAGGTGTGGGGGCGCTTGTCGGCGATACTGATCTTCGCCGGCTTCAACCTGACCTTCTTCCCGCAGTTCATTATGGGCTACCTGGGTATGCCGCGCCGCTATCATGTCTACCCGCCTGAATTCCAGGTGTTCCATGTTCTCTCCACAGCAGGATCGTCTATTCTCGCTCTTGGCTATATCTTGCCGCTGGTCTATTTGCTGCTATCGCTGCGCTATGGCCCGAAGGCTGGCCCGAATCCCTGGAGCGCGGCCGGGCTCGAGTGGCAAACCAGTTCGCCACCGCCGACCGAGAATTTTGCGACGCCGCCGATTGTGACGCAAGAAGCATATGCATATTCACCGGAGGAACCTGAACGTGACGCAGCATCATTCCGCCCTGGCTCACCAATTTGATACGCTTGAACAGCAAAAGGAGTCGGCTACGCTGGGCATGTGGTCGTTCCTGGCAACGGAGATCATGCTTTTTGGCGGGATCTTTATGGCCTACTTCGCCTACCGGTGGGCTTATCCCGAAGTATTCGTCGAAGGCAGCCATCACCTGGATATGGTTCTGGGCACGATTAACACCGTCGTGCTGCTCTGTAGCAGCCTGACGGTCGCTCTGGCAGTGAATGCCGCCGAGGGGGGCCGGCGGATGACCGTGGTTTGGCTATTGCTGGTCACGATCGTGCTGGGGCTGGCCTTCTTGGGGATCAAAGGGGTTGAGTACTATGCCAAGTTTTCGTACTGCCTAGCTCCGGCGAGCCATGAGTGCTTGGTGCCGGGCCGCTGGTTCCACTTCCCGGAAGAAGGGGCTGCTGCAGGCGCGTATGGCGCCTCGGAGGCGGGTGTGCATGGTGAGGCGGAGGCGGGCGCGCACGGCGCAGAAGCTACGCGAGTGGAAGAAACGTCAATAACGACTTCTACGGCGAGCCGCCCCCACCAACTCTTCTTCTTGCTCTACTTCATCGCCACCGGGCTGCACGCAGTCCATATGGTGATTGGGATTAGTGTGATTGGGGTCATTGCTTGGCTGGCCTGGATTGGGCGTTTCTCGAAGGAATATTATAATCCGGTAGAAATTGGCGGCCTGTATTGGCACTTGGTCGATATTGTCTGGGTCTTTCTCTTCCCGTTGTTCTACCTGATTCACTGATAGGACACTGATGATCGAGCATCATAAAATCTCAAAGCGAACCTACTATCTGATCTTTGCGGCGTTGCTGGTGTTGATGGTCATGACGGTGGCTGCGCGCTTCGTCAATTTCGGGGCAACGGTAAATGTGCTGATCGCGCTGACGATTGCGATTGCGAAGACGGTATTGATCGTGCTCTATTTTATGCACGTGCGCTTCAACAGCCGGCTTGTTCAGGTCTTTGTCGGGGCGGCATTTCTCTGGTTAATCATCCTTTTTGTGCTCACGATGGGTGACTATGTTGTCCGTGACTGGCCACCTGCATTGGAAGGACCGCTGTCGATGCTGCCGGCTTTTCTACAGCTATGAGGCGACGGGCATCACTGTGCAAGTAGTGGGCGCTTTGCGAAGCGCTCACTACCTCGTCACACTTCGTCGTCTCCTTACCTCTTCAGCTCCTCAATTCCTCATCACAGCTTCATACACCTGGTCGATACGCTCAACCATTCGCGTGTGGCTAAACTCCTGTCGGGCGCGTGACTGCCCGGCCAAGCCCATCCGTCGCGCGAGTTCAGGGTTTGCCAGTAATACCTGTATCGCCTGTGCCAGTGCCGCCGAATCGGCTGGCGGCACAACGAAGCCGGTGACGCCATGTTGGGTGACATAGCTTGTCCCGGTGCCTAGTTCGGTGCAGACAATCGGCAACGCTGCCGCCTGAGCCTCGATTTGCACAATCCCAAACGCTTCGCTGCGCTCGATCGAAGGCAACACAAATAGATCCGCCGCATGGAAAAACGCCGCAAGATGACGCTCCTGCTGGCCCAGAAAATGAAGGCGATCGGCTACGCCAGCCGCGTGGGCGCAAGCCTCGAGATCGGCCCGGTATGTCGTCGCCTCGCCGCCGATCAAGAGCGCGTGACCTGGTGTCTGGGCCATCGCCTGGATCAGATAGGTAAGGCCTTTGTAGTAACGAAACCGCCCGACGAAGAGGATCAGCGGGCTGCCGAATCGCGCACGGATCTGGGCAACGTCTGCTGGATCTGCCGTGGCGAAGGCGGCTAGCTCGATACCCAGCGGCACAACGCTGCATTTCGCGGCATGCCGCGAGAGGAATGGTGAGGTAGTGATGTAGCGCGGGCTGGTGGCAATGATCCGCTTGGCGCGAGCTAGCGCTGCCCAGAGTAATGGTGCGTAGAAGTGGAGCAGACGTTTCTGGCGTACAATGTCACTGTGGTAGCTGATGACCAGTTGCCCGCGTCGGCCAAACAGCCGCTGGGCGACATCGCCGAGAGGATAAGGAAAATGTAAATGGATGATATCCGGCTGCTGTCGCGCCAAGTGCAGCAGCAACTCAACACTCAAGGGTGTGGAAGCAACGGTAGTGAGGCGCCCTGCAAAAATCACACGCACGCCATTGATGGTCTCGATCCGCGTGTGCCGGCTCGCATTTGTCACCAGGACGCTGACCTGATGGCCATGGGCTGCCTGCGTTTCGGCCAAAAGTTTCAGATGGTTCTCGATGCCGCCCAGGATGGGGTAGTAATCTTTATAGATGTGTAGAATATGCATAGCTTGAGTGAATATAATGCGCAGCAAGCGCAGCTTGGTTGCACATAGCACGAATAGCTCCGTCGCTGGTATTATAGCTTGTTCGGCGACAATCCGTCATTCTATGCTACAATAGTGCGCTGCCTGCGGTCCACTGTATCGTCAAATAAGCGCTTGGAGCCTGGCGATTGTGGTAGGTTGCGGTTTGGCGGCAATATAAGGTAACACGGTGTCGATGTTTGACCGTGGTCACATATAATGAAGGCAACGAAGTGAACGCGATTCTTGTACTCGAAGATGGACGCAGCTTTCCTGGCCGCTCGTTTGGCGCAAGCGGAGAGCGCCTAGGCGAGGTGGTCTTCAATACTGGCATGACCGGGTATCAAGAAATCCTGACCGATCCGTCCTATTGCGGTCAACTGGTGGTCATGACAGCGTCGCATATTGGGAACACTGGCGTCAATGATTTCGACCCCGAGTCGCTTCGGCCGCAGGTGTCAGGATTTATTGTACGCTCCTATAGCGAAGACTATAGTTCGTGGCGGGCGCGGGCCAGCCTGAGCCAGGCGCTCCGCGAGCACAACATCGTCGCGATCAGCGAGGTGGACACCCGCGCGTTGACGCGGCACATTCGCTCTGTTGGAGCCATGCGGGGCGTTATTACGACCGGAGAGGGTGAATCGATTGAGCAGCTTGTGACCAAGGCGCGCGCTGCCCCATCGATGGAGGGTCTGGACCTCACCCGCGTGGTCACTTGCGCAGAGCCGTATCACTGGACTGCGAATAGCGATGAATTCACTCCCCAACCAAGAGATTGGAATCTAGGGGGACGAGCTGTCGTGCATGCGCATGACCAGTCGTCAACTGGCCAGTTCCATGTGCTTGCCTACGACTTTGGAGTGAAACGCACTAGCCTGCGTCGCCTCGCCGACCGGGGCTGCCGGATTACCGTTGTGCCGGCGACGACATCGGCTGAGGAGGCGCTGGCGCTTCAACCCGACGGAATCTACTATTCCAATGGCCCCGGCGATCCGGCAGCCGCAAGCTATGCGGTGGCGACATTGCGCGCTTTGCTGGGGCGTGTACCGATCTTTGGCATCTGTCTTGGGCACCAGTTGATGGGCCTGGCGATGGGCGGACGTACCTTCAAGCTGCCTTTTGGCCATCATAGCAACAACCACCCGGTGCGTCATTTGCCCAGCGGGCGAGTGGAAATCACTTCGCAGAATCACGGCTTTGCGGTAGACCCCGATAGCTTGCCGTCTGATGTGGAGATTACCCATATCAATCTGAACGACCAAACGGTCGAGGGATTACACCATCGCACCTTAGCTGCGTTCAGTGTGCAGTATCATCCCGAAGCCGGCCCAGGGCCGCACGATGCGAGCTATCTGTTCGATGAGTTTGTCCAGATGATGATGAAGGCGCAACGTGCTGCATGACGCTAGTGCCGAGTGATATCGGATATAATGCGGTGATGGGGATGGGTCTTCGCTGTATCCTGTTCAGCCACAAGCGACAGCGACCTTGAACCAAGCCTATAAACCTTGCTCGAACAGAGAGTGCCAAGCAAACTAACACGACATTGCAGATGAACGACGAATCGCTGGAATCGACACCTGCCCCCGATCCGCGCAATAAGCTCAACGATCTGACCGGGCGAGAATGGCTCTATGCGCTGCGCTCAGTGATTACGACACGCTATCCGACCAGCGGCGCCGAGTCTTACGCCCATGAATTGCGTCGCATCCACCCCTCGCCCAAACCACCGCAACTGCTGGCCGAGTTAGTCCGCTTCTTTACGAAGACCGGCGGTCATGTGCTCGATCCTTTTGCCGGTGTCGGCGGTACGTTGCTTGCCTGTGCGCTCGAAGGCCGTACGGCTGTCGGCGTCGATTTGGCACAGCGCTACGCCGATTGCTATGCGGAGGTCTGCACAACATTGGATCTTCCGCGTTTGCCCTTTGTCGTTGGTGATGCGCGCCGCCTGACCGAATATCCCGAAGTCACGGCGCGGCTCTTCGACCTAATCCTCACCGATCCGCCGTATGCACAGATGCAGGCGAAAGAGAAAACCGGCGAACATAAGAAGCGGGGGCGCAGTGCGGCAACGCCGTTTACCGATTTTGACGCCGATTTAGGCAATCTCGACTATTGGGATTTCCTGCGTGAGCTCCGTGCGGTTCTGGTGCAAGCGCTGGGTTTGCTCAAGCCGTACGGTCATCTTGTGCTCTTCACCAAAGATTTGCAACCTACGCCCGCCCACCATAATATGCTCCACGCCGACATTGTGCAGGAGTTGCGCAACGTCGCAGGGCTAACCTTCCGTGGTTATCGCATCTGGCACGATCAGAGCCAGAATCTCTACCCCTTTGGGTATCCCTTCGCTTTTGTCTCCAACCAGGTTCACCAGTTTATTCTTATCTTTCGCTGGACGCCAACAGAAGGCGAGTGAGCCGCGTATGTCGCGTGTTGCGCAGGATGGCGCTGTGGCGGAAATGAGAAGACGAAGCGGCGGCGACCGTTTAAAGCGCACAGTGAGCCGCAAGTCTAACGCAGGTTGCCATGTAGTACGGCCCCCGCATATGCGATCAGAGCCCTCGTGAACGCACTCTTTAAGACTATAGTAACTAATGAACAGAATGTTATTCCTCCCTTTTCTGGGGGCTTTTTGGTAGGCAAACATGTATAGTACGTCCTTATCTTTGCAGTGGGGTGAATGCAAGCTTACATCACTACAGTGCGGCGCAAATTGGTGTCGCAATACCGCTTCCCTATGCGCTTCGTACAGCACGAGGCTGCCATTTGTACTTTTTGTAATTTTCCCGTCATCTTTGTCATTCCGCCTGACAGCTCTCTTTGATATAACCAGAACTAGCTGACAAGATAAATTCTTAAATTTTTGTTAAAAAGATCACAGGAGGTCATTTGCGCAGCGCCGTTCACAGCGGTAACACTGTTATCGTATCGGACACAGTTGATTGGAATGCAGCAAAACGTCCCACGTTGACGATATGGCTTGGAAAACGAGCCGTCGTCATGGATGCTGCAACACCCGTACCCGCAAGCTGCTTATATTCTTGAGGAGGCCGCTATGGATCGTTTCCTTCATACACCCCCTTGGGCGCGCCTGACCAGCCTGATTCTTTTTGTTGCGCTCGTTGTCAGCATTGTTGCAACTGCCCGTCCGGGTGATGCGCAGAGTGCGTCATCTTCCGTATTCGTGCCGGTGGTCACCAATAATCAGACTAAACCGGTTGATGGGAATGTCTCTGGGATCGTCTTTGTGTCACGGCAGATCCCGGACGAGGGCAGCATCTATTGGGATAGACCAAGGGACATGCCTGGTGTGGGGCCACACAGCCGCTTTCGTGTTGCGGCGCCTGGCAAGCTGCTGCTGCGTGAGACGGACGGTACGCTGCGTACGCTGATCGATGGCGCCAGCCCGACGGCTGCATCGCTCAATCTGATTGATGTCAATGCCCCTGATGTTTCCTATGATGGTAAGACGATCGTTTTCGCCGGGCTTCCTCAGGGCGATTACGACGCTCGACCGGTCCAAAACCTGGGCGCCTGGCGGATCTACACGATTAACGTTGATGGCAGCAATTTGAAACAAATTACATTCTCCGACCAAAATCTTGACATGTCCCAGTTTGGACCAGCGGAGGGCGGCCTCAAAGCCTATGACGACACCGACCCTGCCTGGCTTCCAGATGGACGGATCGTCTTGTCGTCAACGCGCTGGCCGAGCTACGCCCAATACAGCGGGGTGCGAACGAGCAACCTCTATGTAGTGAATGTGGATGGGAGCAATCTGCACCGTATCACCGCCGAGCGGAACGGTGCTGACCGACCTTTGATCGATCCGGTCACCGGCAAAATTGTTTACGCCCGCTGGTGGCGCAACCATCGCTTCCCGACCAATAGTCAACAGATGCTGCTTGGTTCAAACGGGGGCTATGAGCAGTACAATGGTCTAACCTCTGACCGTAATGACCACGTAGGCGGGCCGGACATGTTCCGTAACGCTTGGCACGCTGCTACAATCAACCCTGATGGCACCGGCCTCGAGATGTGGGGTGGAAAATTCCGCGATGAAGCCAGCAATCATATCTATGGCGGCGCGTTCACGCCCGAGGGCGACCTGCTTGCTAACTTCTTCCCCATGTACAACATGACCGAGGCTGCGGGTTTTGGCGGCATTCACCGCTATGCGCGCGGTCCCGGTTCCTCCACTCCGGTCATCGGGATCACTTATCTCCTCACTCTCGATCTCGATCATGTCAATGCTTCTAATCCGACATCGTATGGGATCTATAACGGTAATTACGCCGCTGAGCCCGATGTCTTGCCCGATGGACGCTTGGTGATCTCGTGGGCCGAGGGCATCGATCAAGACTATGGCCTCTATGTGATCAACGCGGACGGGGGTGGGCTAACCGAGCTCTATGATAACCCTGGCACGACCGAGTTGCGGGCTCGTGTGGTTCGTCAGCGCCCGCTGCCGCCAATCATTCCTGATACGATTACTCAGGTTGCCAGCCTGCTGCCGCCGACGGCAAATGGGCCATTCAATCAAGACGGGACATTCACTTTTAATGCCCTGAATGTCTATGCCAACGCCCCGGTGGACTCTGATATTGTCAATGCCCCGGCGGTCGGTTCAGCCGAGCGGATTCGCTTCTTTATCGACCATCAGCGCACCAGCCCCGGTTCCTTCCCCGCCCTTGACTGGCCTATCCTCCTGGATGAGTTGCGTGTCAACCCCGATGGTTCGGTGCGCAACGACAATGCGCCGGCGAATGTCCCGCTCTTCGAGCAACTGCGTGGCGCGGACAATACCGTTCCTGAAACGAGCGGGCCGCGTGGGAACGATGGCGCTGCACATGTGGCGGGGCACAACTTTGGCCGGCCAGGCCAAATGGCAAGCTGTGTGGGCTGCCACGCTGGCCACTCGATGATGGAAGTGCCAAACGATCCCGAAGAGGCGAAATGGTCGAACCTGGCGCCTGGCGCTGCGGTCGAGGTTTCCTCCTCGCGCGATCCGAACTACAACCGAGGCGTTATTGATCGCCGGGTGATGAAGGGCGAGATCTGGCGCTACTGGACGAGCGCTCAGGATAGAGCCACGAACCAGTGGGTCGAGTTGACATTCCCTGTGCCGGTGACGATCCGCACGGTGCGATTGTACAACCCGCGCGAGGGTGACGAAGCCAACTCGAGCATTCAGGTCAACGGGACAACCGTGATCCTCTACGGCGATGCTGCCGGCGCATCTGAGGTCGCGCGGCAGACCACCGGTCCGCTCTCGGTCTACGGGACCGACGCCAACTTCCCCGCAGTAACGGCTCGCGTCGTCCGCATCCAGATCGATGATGTGAGTGGCACATTCTACGGCATGAGGGTGGCCAGCTTGGCGGAGGTTGAAGTGATTGCGCGGGGTGCGGACGTCAATTTACACAACTTATGCGGTGGTGGGGGTCGGGGAGGCGCAGCTTCCCCGAAAACTCCTGCTCGCCACAGCAGCGGCGGCGAGCAAAAGGATTCTTGGTGGGCTTGCCGCCCTCCAAACCTCCCTGCCGACCGGTGACCGCGTAATATCAAATCTTGATAGATAGTATGCATGTCATGCGGAGCGCAGCGAAGCATCGCGGTGTGCTTTTGCCGAGACCCTTCGCGTGCGCTCAGGGTGACATGATGCACCCGATCAAACCAGATTTGATATAAGTCTTGTCAATTAAGCTGGAGCGGCTTGTGTAACTGCGCACATTCATTGTTGTTGTATACGTCTTAGCGCAGTAGAGCATCCCTGGAACCGAGGCTTGCCGATAAAGGACAAGCCTCGGTTTTTGTTTAAAATAGTTTAAAAAAAACCGCTGGATCTATTGGTTAAAAAGTGATATACTTTATTGCATCCTCAGTGGCTTTGGCCTTGGTAAATACGGAACTTGATACGTATGGAATTCCCGCGTTGGGAAAACTTCAGATTACACTCTACGCAGCAGCAACGAGCGAGCAGTGTTTTTATGCGCATAAAGCAGCTACCGCAGCATATTCAAAATATTACTCTTCCGGCATTGATTATCTTATTGACCATTATTGGATGGTATTTTGTTGTTCAACAGAATCGCTCACTGACCGAGGCGACGATTGATGCTTATCAAGATACGCAGCTTGAAATCGTTCGGGCGATGGCGCGTAGCGTGGAGAGCTACGTCACGAGTCAAATCGCACTCTATGGCGATGTAGATAGAATGCAGATCGAGTATGAAATCTCTCAGCGCTATATTGAACCGGTCCGCCTTTTGGAGAGCGGCGATGCCTGGGCTTATACCCCCGAGAGCGTCGTTTTCGATCTGAGCCCTGATTTTCCTGATGAATACAAAGGCAAGAGCATAGCCGAGATTTTTGTCTTACAGGCTGAAAAGGGCGCGAGTCACTATGCAGAGATGGTTGACTCAATAATGAATGCGCGCGAGGGCTTTGGATGGTATGTCTGGCTGCCCGAAAAAGGCATCGAAGTTGCCGCTTGGACTCCAGTCAAAGTAAACGATTATGTGTGGATCATTGGCCTCTCGACGCCCCTGCCGGAGGTGCTGGCATCAGCCGGAGCAATCGCCCAGACCCGCAATGCGGTTGGGTTGATGTCTCTGGCAACGTTTTTTTCGGTTGTGTTGCTGGTTGCTTGGACGTGCCATACCAAACAGCGTGAGAAAGTCCAGGCTGCGCTAGAGAGTTACAAGACCCATCTGGAAGAGCAAGTCGCTGTACGTACCGCTGAACTCGTCGCAGCAAACAACGAATTGCAAGAAGAAGTCGTGGAACGAAAACGCACTGAAGTCGAACTAACCCAAGCGAAAGAGGCAGCAGAGGTCGCCAACCGAGCAAAAAGCTCCTTCCTCGCCAATATGAGCCACGAGTTGCGTACGCCGCTCAGCGCTATCTTGGGCTATAGCGATCTCCTCTTCCGCGAAGCGCAACAGCAGGGTAACGAAAGCTGGTCTCATGATATCATGCGTATTTCATCTGCTGGTACACACCTGCTCAATTTAATCAACGACTTGCTCGACCTGGCCAAGATCGAGGCTGGCAAGATTCGTCTATCCCCAGAACGTATTGAGCTGGCTTCCATGATCGAGAGTTTGGTCGAGACCGTCATGCCGCTGACTACTCAGAAAAATAATACACTTGAAGTTCAGCGCCTCGATAATCTTGGCGTCTTGTATGCCGATCCGACAAGGACACGCCAGGTGCTGCTCAACTTACTCAGTAACGCCTGCAAGTTTACAGAAAATGGAGTCATTACGCTGCGTGTTTATCGTGAACTGAACGAAGAACAGTGCATGGCTGTCGGCTTGAGCGAGCCTGAAACGACAGTAAGCGTTGAAGCGATAGCGAGCATTGTTTTTGAGGTGAGCGATACAGGCATTGGCATGAACCCAGACCAAACCCAGTATATTTTCGAGGAGTTCAGCCAGCTTGATCGATCACCTGCCCATCAACGCAACGGCGCCGGTCTGGGATTAACCATTAGTCGTCATTTCTGCGAGATGATGGGCGGTACGATTACGGTGACCAGCTCGCCAGGCCGCGGATCGACCTTTATTGTGCGCCTTCCCGCGCACATGCCGGCAGACCGAACCTCGCCGCAGTTAGCCTCTTGCTGAAGTAGTGCTATAATTGTCGCACATACGTCTATTCTAACCATTCTGGAGATGTGCGTGTTGCGCTCTTTGTTTCAGTTTAACCTTGCCTATATCTCTACCTCTGTCTGTAGATTCTTCATCCTCAAATCTGGCGCTCCGGCGTTTGGCGCACCAGGGCTAGCCTGGCGTCTTCTATAGTTGGAGCGACAGTGCTATGTCTGATGAACAGAACGTCCAGCAGCTCCTCGAATATTTGCGCCAGAATCATCCCCAGTACGAGCTGGAATTGCTGTGTCAGCACCTCATTACATCTGGTCATAACCCAGTGAATGTCGCTACCGCGCTCGAACGCTATAAGGGCGAAACAAAGCCGATATTGCCCAATCCACCGGACTTGGTCTCGTCCGAGGCAATGAAAAAAGCCAGCGTCGATGCCACGATTGTTTTACCTGGTGCGCTTGTCGATATCGAAGCGAGTACTCAACGTGCGCTTGCCTACTTGTTCCGCCATCGCGGCCAGCATGATCTACAAGTTCTACGTCAGCATTTGATTGCCTCGGGCCAACCCAGCCCAGCCGTTGATGAGGCGATACATCGCTTGGGGACAAGCAAATCGTTTCCGCAAACGATCCCGCTATGGGCGTTTGGCGGCTTGATCGCCTTGGGCAACGGCGTCATGTTACCAGCCTCGCTGGGAACACTGGCCGTTGTGCTGCTTTCCCTGGGAGTTGGTACTGGATTGACGCTTGTTCTGATACTCGGCGGCGTTGTGCTGTTGCTGTTGACAGAGTTCGTTGTGAGCATCGTGCTATTGACCAGCGCCAACCGGCAGGCTGGCAAAGCCATCCTCTTTGGCCTGCTGTTTACCGTAATTCCCCTATTGCTGCTTGGTTTTGTCTTTGAGATCTATATTGCAGTCAGCCGCCTGTGATGCTCAATGCGACGAGGTCTCGCCTTGAACTGAGCTCGCTGGTCATACGCTGAACCGGCGCATGTGAAACGTGTTGACAAGCCATGCCACACCGAAGCAGCCAATCAGCCAATCGCCGCGCTCGAGGCCGCATTAGCGTAGTACGAGGCGTATAGCCCGACCAGCGCCGAGCCAACTGCAATTAGTGCGGCGAGCAATATCATCCACGTGAGGCGCGTCGTCAGTAGCGGGGCGGCGGCGGGCGTGACCCGCAGGGCTGAGGTTAGGATGACGCCTGCCATCTGGATGCAAGTCACGACGGTCAGCGCAAGTAAGATGAGCAACAGTAAGCGTATCCGGTCGGCGTGCAGGCCGATCGTCTCGGTGTAGGTCGGGTCGTAACTGGTCAACTTGAGCTCTTTGTGTAGCAGAGCCAGCCTCAGCAGCATGATAACCCCAATCATTCCGATCAGGGCGCCGTTGGGGCGCGCCAGGTGCTGTTGGCGATCAGTGCGAGTGAGCAGCCAGCTTAGCCGGCCTGGGCGGTGGAGCTGCGCGAGGCGGGTGTGCTGGTCGAACACTTGTACACCCCCGGCTTCCGACGCGAGTCACTGTTACCTGGTGCGCAAACGGTTGTAAGCGGCGGCGGGATCAACGCGGCGCAGGTTGCCGTGACCCTGGCGCATGAGACGCCGGGCAGCGTGACCCTGTTGCTGCGTCATGAACTGCGCATCGCCGCCTTCGATAGTCCGGCAGGCTGGACCGGGCCGAAGAACATGCAGCCCTTTCTCGCCGAGCCTTGTCTGGTGCGGCACCGTGCGATGATCCAGGCGGTGCGCGCCCCCGGCAGCATGCCCAACGATGTGGCGCACAGCCTCCATCGCGCCGCGCGGAACGGCTGGCTGACGGTGCGCCGCGGCGCGATGCACCACGCCAAGCGTGGCGCCGCCGGCTCGATTTCCCTCCAACTGCTCGGCGAGACGCTGCACACCGAGCATGTCATCCTGGCGACCGGCTTTGCCCGCAGTCGCCCCGGCGGCGCCTGGCTTGACAGCGCTATCGCCGCGTACGAACTGCCGCTGGCCCCCTGCGGCTATCCGGTGATCGACCGCAGCTTGCAGTGGGCGCCGGGTTTGTACGTCACCGACGGGCTGGCCGAGTTGGAGCTTGGCCCAGTGGCGTTCAACATCGTTTGCGCGCGCCACGCTGCCCCATGACTGCTTGGCGCCCAGTGATGCCTTGAACTGGCTGGCTGTGAACGGCTACGACCCACGCGCGGGCCACAACAGAGGCCTAGCGAACGAAGCCCCAACACAGCGGAATGTTGCTAAGCAGCAGCGTTCCGCTTTTTGCTGCGTCCGATAAAGTCACCCCATCTCGGTTGTGAACCAGCCCATGAAATGTGCTAATGTACGTATCCAAGACGATTGGGAAAGGGTTAGGATAGTGATCGCCACGATACGGAACAGATTCCACCGCCTTAACGCGAAATTCACCGAAACACGGGGTCTCGATCCGCGATACCGGTGCTATGCTTAGGGCAAGATCGATTTCCTAACAACCTAAGCAGTCGTGTGGTAGCAGACAAGATCTGTAGGCGGTTGTGACTTGGCAGACAGTGCGGTTCATACGTGTGTTCCTGTGAGCTTTCTTGGTTATATGGCTTTTTCAACAACAGCACTCGGCCTGAACGATCCGCGCTTTCGGGGACGGCAGGCGGAGCTGTCTCAACTCCTTCGATACTGCCAGGACGAGGTGACAAGCTATGTCGTATTATATGGCGGGCGACAGAACGGTAAGACGAGCCTGTTGTTACGCTTGGCGGCGGCGCTGCGCCCCGCCGCCCTCAGCCCTTGGTGCGCAGCGTCGAACGTCCGCCATCGACGCCGATGATCTGCCCCGTGATCCAAGCGGCGTCGGGGGAAAGCAGAAAGGCGGCGAGCGCTGCGATATCGTCGGGGGCGCCGAGCCGTTGTAATGCGTGCATACTGGCGATGGACGAGGCTGCCTGTTCATTCGACATGATGCTTTCAGCCAGCGGTGTGCGCGTGAGCGAAGGAGCGATGGCATTGACGCGCACTTTTGGCGCGAGTTCAGCCGCGAGTGACAAGGTCAGCCCGTCTACTGCCCCCTTCGCCATTCCAATCGACGTATGAAATGCAAAGCCCTGCACGGCCGCCACACTAGAAAAAAGCACGACCGAAGCAGTTCCAGAGCTCTTCTTGAGCGCCGGCAGCGCTGCCTGAACAGCGAGCGCCGCACCCATCGCATTAACCCGAAAGTCGTTCAGGAAATCGGCTTCGGTGAGGCGTTGGAGGCTGCGCAAGTTGATGGTGCCAACGGCGTAGACCAAACCATCCAATGCTTCTCCAGCTTCTTTCGTCGCGCGGGAACAAAGACTGCCGTCATGTATATCCCCAACGGTATAGCTTGCCCCTAATTCGCCCGCGACGGCAGCGAGGCGCTCTTCGCTCCGCCCCACCAAGTGCAGATCATAGTGACGCGTGTGCAGGGCTCTGGCTGTGGCTGAGCCGATGCCGCCTGAACCGCCATAGATTACGACTTTGCGTGTCATGGAAGCCTTTCTATCTTGATACAATATTCTACTGAAAATGCAGACCGAAGCCCCGCGAACACCTAACGCCATGTCTGAAAAGCTGCGCTTCAGCTACGAGCATTAGGAAATGTTTGACGGATGGGAAGTCAAAGCGAGCGGTACGCAGGATAACCGCCTGTCTGATCTGTACTGCTTCTCTTGCTGTCTACAATGTATCGTACCGAGTTCTTGGAGCCACGTCAAACCAAAGCACGCCCTTGGGTTAGCACATTGGAACGCGCCAACGCCCCAACTGTCGATCTGCTATTCTATGTTATACTGTCGCGTAATGCTTCGGCTTTCCCAAACCACCCTAACCGATTGACAACCTATACGAAAGCCCCGCTTCGCACCCTGCTGGTGTAGAGTCGTTCGTCTTGGAAACGGTTCCATTTGGAGTATGGAGGGTTTTGCGTATCAACAAAACGAGCCAATCGACGCTTGACGTTTGAACAAAAACGATTGCAGTTGTACGAAAGGAAGCAAGCATGCGAAGACAACCGATCCTCTGGCTAGCAAGCATCGCGATTATCAGCCTCATGCTTAGCGCCTGCGGTCAGCAGGCCGCAACACCTTCAGAAGCTCCTGCCAACGGGGACAGGGGCGCCGCCATCGATGAGGACGCGCCCGTCGACGAGGCTGCGCCTAGCGAGGGCGGGCTTGTGTTCTGGAGCACGGAGACCGAACAAGAACGCGTGGACCAGACTCAGGCGATTATCGACAGATTCACTGAGCAGACGGGTATTCAGGTCGAACTGGTTCCCACGAGCGAGGACATATTGCCAGAGTTGTTGACAACATCAGTCGCAGCCGGTGATCTCCCGGACATCATTTTTCACCCAATCGATTTTGCCATTGGCTGGTACCAGGAGGGTATTCTGGATGCCGCAGCCGCCACTCAAGCTATCGAAGCGCTTGGCCCTGATACCTTCTCTGCGGGCGCCTTGAGTCTGGTCGAAGTCAGCGAGGGCTACGCGGCCATCCCTTCCGACGGCTGGGGCCAATTGCTGATCTACCGGCAAGATCGCTTCGCCGCTGCCGGACTCGAAGCGCCAACGACCTTCGCCCAGATCCAGGTTGCGGCTGCAGCGCTCAACGACCCGGATAACAATTTCTATGGCATTACCGCAGCGACCAAGGCCGGCGAGGTCTTCACCCAGCAGACGTTCGAGCACTTCGCGCTGGCCAACAATTGCCAGCTTGTCAACGACGCCGGAGATGTCACCCTGAATTCGCCGGAATGCGTCGAAGCTATTAGCGCATTCACTGACTTGCTCCGGCAGTATGGCCCGCCAGGGGAGGCCGATGTATCGAGCACACGGGCAACGTACTTTGCCGGCCAGTCCGCGATGGTCGTCTGGTCGCCGTTCATTCTCGACGAAATGGCCGGGTTGCGCGATAATGCCCTGCCGACATGCCCTGAATGCGCCAGCGATCCGGCCTTCTTGGCCAGGAACTCGGGCTTTATTCCCTCGTTTGCCGGACCCAGCGGCAGCCCAGCGCAATATGGGCAGATCAGCTTGATGGGCATCACCAGCAGCGCGGATGTCGAAGCTGCGATCGAATTCCTGACCTACTGGTTCAACGACGCCTACCTCGACTGGCTCGCCGTTTCACCAGAAGGGAAATTGCCCATGCGCCGGGGAACAAGCGACGAACCGACGCGGTGGGTTGACGGCTGGGGCGAATTAGAAACCGGCGTGGACCGTCGCGGGAAGTTGGGGGATTTCTACGGCGAGGAGGTACTGAGCCTGCTCATCGAGGGGACCAATAACTTCAATCGCTGGGGCTTTCCACAGGGTCAGGGGGCCTTGGTCGCCGCTATCTACGAGTCCCTGCCGGCGCCGGCGCTTCTGCGCGAGACCATCGATGAGGTCTTCACTCCGGACGAGGCCGCTGAAGAGATGCAACTCGAAGTCGAAGACCTTCAACGTGGATAGCCTGCCCAATGAGTGGGTAAAAGCCTTCTGGTGTTAGGATTGCAACGAAACATGTCATTCTGAACCTTTCGGCAAGCCGGTCCTAAGCGCAGCCGAAGGGCTCAGGATTGGCGAAGTGAAAAATCCCCTTTCAAAGTTTAGGAGATCCTGCGCTTCGTGTATCCTGAGCGCAGCCGAAGGGCTCAGAGGCTGTCTGAAAAGGGGTATGGAATGCGGCAGCCATGCTGCCGCGCGCACGCACGGCTTGCGCATTCCACATGTTGACGTGCCGATGCTCCGCTCCATCCCAGTTTGTGATCCCGTTCTTGCCGGGTCA
>JAKSDJ010000324.1 GCA_022360155.1 Chloroflexales bacterium
AAGGCCGTCAGTAAAGGTTGGGCGATCAAGCCTGGCTTTCAGTTCAAGCAGCCGCGGCTGTTTGCCATAGCGCGCCCAGCCGGGGATAGTAACTGCCTGGTTCTCACGGTCGAAATGCTGCATTTGCAGGGGCGTAATGTTGCTTAACCCTACGACACGCAGCACCGCGAGATCGATCTGATCGCTTTTGCCAATCGCGACGACCATGGCCTGCAGATCCCAGATCAGCGGCGCGGGTGCGACGCTCTGTACCACGTGGGCGCACGTGACCACCAAGGCGACACCCGTTGCAGCATCATAGGCAACCACGAAGCCCGTGCCAAAAGCTGTGTTCTCCGCATTGGCGCTGCTGGTAATGCGCACGACCGATTTGCTGACCTCACGGCTGCTGCCGCGCGGGGTAGCGGGAGACGAAGCGATGTTCGGTGCGCCGCCATGATGGGCGTGGGGGTTGGCGACCGCGCGCTCAACCCGAACCACTGGCGGGGAACTCGGCGCGCTGTTCAGGCTGCCAGCATCCGGATCGACGGCGGCGTCCGCAGCACTATCACTGGGGTCATCGTCCACGGGGACGCCGGCATCGCGCAAGACCTGCTTGATCCGGGCGATCTCAGCCCGGTAGCGCGCAATCTCCGTGACGATGTAGGGTGGCGCATACACCCCGAAACTGAGATGCTGCTTCAGCAAAACCGCAAGATGCTCGCGCGCCGTCTTGAGTAACGTCTGTTGATGCGCGATCGGCTGGCGTGTCGCCATTGCTGCGCTCCTCTCTCCGCGGCATACCCTTGCTTGTCGCAAACACACCTGGGTGAACGTTCGCTTGTTGTTGTTAGACGTGCGCCCCAGGCGCCAGCCCCAGATCAACGTCTATACGCTACGCCTTGGGCTTGAGGGTCAATTTCACCACCACATTGGCGCTTGCCGCACCACGCACTACATAGACATCGCCCTCGGCTTCAAAACTCAGCCCGAGTTCCACCTCGCCATGCTCAATGTCCGCCTCCACGCTCAGCTCATTCCAAGCGGCGATGATCGGGCGGCAGGCGCGGATTAAGATCGGATTGATCAGGTCAATGGACTTGTCTACCTTCTTGGCGGCATCCGAAGCGGCAATCTGGCGTACATCGTCGAGATGGGCCTCAACCTCGACCAGGGTTCCGTCCGCAAGTTTGATCAGGCGACTTGCCATGGTGAAAATCTCCTCTCGTGAATGGCGATTTATCCAGCATTGTTCGAGACAGGTTCCGCCTCCAACCGATACGCCCCATGCCCGAAGACACAGGCCTTGCCCAGATGGATCAGGCTGCCGAAGAGCAGCACCGTGCGTATGTCCGGTGGCACGCCGCGCAGCAACGCGCTGCCCATCAGGCCGCCAAGCTTCATGGTGCGTGGCGTTTCGCGATGGCGCGAGGTGCGCGTCCAGTCCTCCCAGCGCACCTGCTCGCGCTCGACCGCAATCGTGCGCGCTTGAGCCGCCAGCGCGCGGTGGTCGACCGGCCAGAGGCCGCCGCCGTGAAACACCGCGAGGGCGTTGATCCGCCAGCAGGCCGCCTGCATCAGCGCTGCCGGGTCGATGCGGCGCAGCCAATCGCCGCGGTGCTTGACCCGCAGCGGCGTGTGCAGATGCATACGCAGGTCGCTGGGCAGCGTCGCCGCCTGCCGCGCCACTGTTGCTGCGTCGTAGGCATACGCCTGGGTGGTGTCAGCAATGCCGGCCAGCGCCCGCCCATCCTGGTATATTACCTGGCCGATCGGTTGCCAGGGCCGCAATGCCTCGGCCCGCTCCAGGCGGGCGCGCCCGCGCCGCACGCCCAAGCCCATGCGCGCGAGCTGCTCGAAGCCAAACAGAAAATAGGCTAGGTAGTCGATCCCATGTCCGATCAAGGTCAGCGTAAACTCGACGACGTCGCCAGCGGCATACTGGGTGCGCCGATCGCTTGGCGGGTCGATCACAAAGGGGCGCGGCACGTCGCGCAGGTCGTGCAGGTCCGTAATCGTGGGCGGGTGCGGCGTCTCGAAGACCCAACGGTAGGGGCAGAGCGTCTCGACCGCACAGGTGTCGCGGTTCCAGCAGGGCTGGGGGCAGGAAGAGCGCTTGAAGGCGTAGCCGAAACCGCCGCGGAGCAAGCCGCCCTTGTACGCCGGCAGCGGCGCTGTTTCAAGCAGGCGAATAGTTAGGCGGATGCGTAATAACGGCAGATTGGCTGGCAACGCCAGATTCGGTGCAGATGGAAATGAACCAGTCTCCATAGACGTTCCCGTCGGTGAGCGGATTGCGTAGTGGGATGCATGAGCGATCCGCTCTGGCGTGTAGACCAGGACGCGAAATATTCGATACGGAGCTTCCATAGCCTGTGACCGCAGGCGCGCATACGTTATGGTCAAAAGTATAACACATGCCTGACGATCATGCTAGGGGTTGGAGATGTACATTGAGAGCAAGTTTCAAGCCCATTACAGGTGGAGAAGCCACCACATATTTGTACGCTTAACCGAATACCCCTACACCATGGGCGCCGGTCGAGTTGATGATCCTGATGCTTTGCGCACAACCAAGC
>JAKSDJ010000995.1 GCA_022360155.1 Chloroflexales bacterium
AGAACATTCCGCATGCTGTCACCCTGAGCGCAGCGAAGGGTCTCAGCAGCAGCAAGTCGAGATGCTTCGCGGAGTTCATCCTGAGCGGAGCCGAAGGGCTCAGCATGACATGCGTCATATTCACGTTGAATTGGTATAAGGGAGTCTATCTTTGCATGTTGGGAAAATAGCGCTATTTTTCGGGCGGCGCGGCGCGGCGCGGCGCGGGACCAGCCCCGCGTCGCGCCTACCGTGCCTGCCGTGCCTGGCTGTGGCGCCGACCAGACTGAGGGCGTGGCATATCCGCCATCGCTAGCGTCGCCACTGCAACAACGACCGCGCCGACAAGCATCGTATGCCATGCCGATGCTGCAATCGCCCCAAGCCCTAGCGCCCAAGGCGAGACAAAAACCCAGAACCCTAGCAGCAGCATGCTCCATTCGGCAGCCTGTGACTCCGGTTTGGCGAGCGCCCACAGCGCCGTAGCGACAATCAGCAAGCCGGCGATCCAGGCGTTCCACGAGCTATTCAGCTCGCCGGTGGTGTTGAGCGCCCACGGTGCAATGAAAAGCCATACTCCTATCATGAGGTTCGTCCAGTCCTTCCGACGTTTTGAGCTGCGCTTTATCATGTTCTTCTGCCTTTCATGCGGTTTGATGACATATATGCAGGGTTTCCTCCTGCATTGTTCTCAATCGGGTTGCCCTTGATATCCTTCGCTGTTCGTTCATCACAGCCTGGCTGTATGGTACAGGGGCAGCGTCGGCAAAGCGTTGTCATGGGCGTCGTCAGTGGGAACATAGCCGCGAACCTGCCAAGCCTGCCCTCGCGGAGGCGAGGGCGATGATCCCCGTGTACGCGGGGAGGGGTGGGGATAGATCGCCATTGGACGGCTCTTTTCAAGATTCGGTGTGCAGTGCAGCGGTAGTGCAGCGGTATGGATATCTAAATACCAATTCGACTTAGCTCCTCTGAATGCTGTCACCCTGAGCGTAGCGAGGGGTCTCAGCAGTAGCGAGTCGAGATGCTTCACGGGGCCTGTCCTGAGCGCTGTTCCCCGCCCCCGTGTTCCCCGCGTACGCGGGGACGGGGGCAGGCTCGCGGGGAAGGGCTCAGCATGACATGCGTCATGTGTACGTTGAATTGGTGTAATGAGGTGATGACGGATTGGAGTTGGGTGCGGTGTTACGCGCGGTGAGATCCTGGGGAAACATATGGAGTGCGGCAGCCATGCTGCCGCGCGCCGAGCTTGTCGAGGCGCACGCCGCAATCTGATAGGTCTATTCCGCCTGGGCGTATCGAATTGGTATTACAGTTGACGTTTGAGGGAAACCATGCGCATGGCAGCGGCGAGAAATGACTCCCGCAGCGTGCGGTCGGCGAGGTCTTGCGCCAGCGCATGGATGATGGTTGTGGCCCGTGCAGATGCCTGCTGCGACTGGACGGCATCGCGCTGCTCAGCGTATACTTGCCGGGTGCGCCCTAACGCGCCCAGTATACTGACGCCCGCACGGGACTACGCGTCCCGCACCCGCGGACGGGGCCCGCCCCGCCACCCCGCACGGGGCGGCGCCCCCGTGACCCCCCGCAGTTGGAGCCCGTGGCGGTTCGAGCGGCCCGTGGCGCATGCCTTCCGGCGTCGCGCACGCGCAGGAACAGATCCGAGGCCGCTTCTCGTGCATCGCTTCATCGCTTCATCGCTTCTTCGTCTGCTCCTTATACG
>JAKSDJ010000016.1 GCA_022360155.1 Chloroflexales bacterium
AACGCAGATTGAACGTCCAAACGTTCAAACGCGCCAACGTGCGAACCTGCTAACAGCCCAAACTCAGACCATATCGCCAAAAAACTGGCCGTGAAATCCAAACGGGATGTGATGCGTGATCTCGGCGCGGGCCAACTCGGTAAACGTCGCCGCATCCAGCACCAGCAAGAATGACGTATTGGTCTTGCCATCCAGCACCACCGAGAGGATCACCCCGTCATCTTCAGCGGCGGCGGTAGGAGCGCGCACGAACACCGGTTCGCCCGGAAAGCAGTCTTCCTCATACCAACGCAGCGTATCGCCCGTCTGCACCGCAACTTTGACGAGCTGGTTGTAGAAGCTCTGCGGGCGAGCACGATGCAGGTTCACTCCATAGACCAGTTGGTATGGCTGACCATTATACCGCCCATAGTCGATACAAGGAAGTTCGAGCGGTTCAGCGGCCAACGCTTCGGCAGCTACGCGACCGTCATGCAGGCAGAGCCGATAGCGGCGCAAATGGGGCAAGGCAATGGTTTGGGTCGTGCTGCGTAGCTGCTCGAGATAAAAATCGTAGGTGTAGACGCTGGCATCGGGGTAGGCAGCCAGGTCAATCACGATTTCACCATCGTGCTCGAACGCATTGACATGGTGGAAAGTCGCAAACGCCTCGGTCTCGAAGGTGCGCACCGCACCGTCTTCCTTCCTAATCACGGTGAAGCGCGTCCCGCGCTCTGGCTTCCACTTGAGGTTGCTGATGAAGGGCTTGCCCAGAATGACATTGCGCACATCCACATCAGCAACAAAGGGACACTCGGTTAGAATAATATAGCGCTCGGTGATCGCGAAGCTATGCATATACGCCGGCTCACTGACCGGAATGGAGGCGATGAGGCGACGTTGCGCGCTGCCGTTGGGGATACGGTAGACGTTGTAGCGGCGGTCGGGCGAGAACTGGGTCACGAAGTTGATCGCCGAGCGCCACACCGGGTCGTAGTGCGGATGAGCCGTAGTCGTATGGCCGCCAATCGTATCCTCATAGTCGAAGACCCCGATGGTCTCGAGGGTTTCGACATCGAATTCGAGGGCGATGGGAACTTCGGTCAGGGCCACAAAACGATCAGCAATGCGGGTAATGTTAACAACGGCATTATCCGAGAACTTGGGCGTAAAGAGGGTAAAGACGCGCTCAAACAATGTGCGGCAGGGGTCCGTCGCGAACTCGGTATAGCTGATCCTACCGGTTTCGCGCGCCTTCTGATAGGCCTTACTCTTGAGAAATTTGTTTGCGTAGGAGACTTTGCCATCACGAAACGTAAACTTGTGCAACATTCCAAGACCATCGAACCAATGGGTGTAAGCTTGGCTGCCAACCTCGAACTGGGCGGGTCCGTTGCGGACCAAGGTTCCTGTCAGCCAAGCGGGCAACGTACCACGGACCGGGAGTTGGTCCAGCATAACCTCCTGTTCAAGCGTCGAAAGACCTTTATGGCTGATCCGTGCTGCGTCCATTGTCCCCTTTCCTTCATTTATTGTCTAATTAGATACTCGTTATAACATTCGTTGTTTTAGGTCGCGTAGAAACAACCTATCGACTTCAAGTCCGCCGCTGGACCCAGCTTTATCCCTCACTTTCCCACGCCACGTTGCATACGTTCGAGAACGGAGGAGGTCGCTTTCGAGCATACAACCAAACCGCTTGTGGCAAGCTATTTCGCCAACGCGCCAATGCGCCAACGTGCAGACTTGTCAAAGGGGCGACATGCCAACATGCCAACGTGGCAGCTCATATTGTGTGAGGCTTGTGAAGCAAATATACGAAACAGGCGCAACACGCGGCTGCCGGATGAGCTGATGTATGCACCATACCACCTCGCGTATTCAGCTGCAAGCAAGGTTTACTCATACGCCAGCACATCACGCACGGCCAAGCGCGACGCATTCCAGGCCGGCAACAGGCTTGCCGCTGTGGCAATCACGATGCTTGCACCAAACCAGAACAACATGCCCCGCAGCGAAAAAGTATAACTGAATGGCGCGCCCAGAAATGCATTACCCACCCCGTCGCTCAACAAGCGGCTGATGGGCCAGGCCAGCACTGCGCCTAAAGCGCAACTCAGCAGCCCGATCAGCAATCCTTCGACGACGACGATCTGGAACACCGAGCGATTCGACGCCCCAATCGCTCGCATCACGCCGAACTCACGGGTGCGTTCGAGTACATTCATACTGAGCGTGCCCATCAGACTCAGGCCACCGACCAGCGCGGTCAGGATCGCCATGACGAACAGGTTGCTGCCGATAATCCCAAACTGTTCTTCGACCTCTCTGCGGTCGGCGACGCTGGTGCTCGTCTCGCTGATGCGCAAGCCAATACTCCGGAAGTGTTCTTCGAGATCGCGGGCCACCTGTTCTTGAAACGGTCCATCGTGCTGCGTTGTTACAATTCGCACCGCGCCAGCCTGATCGAGCTCGCCGAGTTCACGGGCAAAGTAGGGATAATTGGCAAAAGCGATTAGGTTCGAGCCGAGCGACTTGAAGACGCCCACTATCTGCCAGCTTGTCTCGCGCCCGCGCAGCTTGAGCGTGATCGTCTCGCCAACTCGGATGTCGGGTTCGTCGTCGAGCAAGCCGGTGCTGACAACTAGCGCATTCTCGTCTTGCGGCAACAGCCAGCGCCCCTGGACAATCTCCGGATCGAGCAGCGGCGTGTTGGCAGGTGAGGCCTGGACCACAATGGTTTCACTCTCTGTATCGTTTGGTCGTAAGCGCCGCGCCGTCGATACGCCCCAAGCCTCGACAGCAGACACGCCCGGTATGCTGAGCGCTTCCGTGACAATGCGCTCGGTGCGCTGCGGTTGATCAAGCGTGATGGCAACATCGTAGCGCAACAGCGTTGCATCAATCTCGTCGAGCGAACGGGATAGAGATGCCTGGACGCTGAAGACGGCGATAAAAGTCGCCCCGCCAACCATCAGGGTTAGCAAAGTCAGGCTGAGGCGACCCTTGCGCCGGAAGGTGTTACGCAGCGAGAGCAGCAACGGACGAGAAAACCCGCGAATCCGCTCCACCACGTGATCAACCCAACTACCCCCGAAATGACCGCCGATCCCGTGGTCGTCTATCGCCTCGCGCACCGTAACCCGAATCCCGCGCAATAATGGCACGATGGCGGCAAGCAATGGCACAAGCAAGCTGACCCCGATATTGAGCGCCAGGATCTCGGGGACGATCCCATAATCTACCGGATCGAAATTGAAGAGTTCGGCAAAGAACGCGGTAAACGCCCGCGCCGCCAGCGCCGCCGGGATCAGCGCCACAGCCAAACCAAGCAGGCCAAAGCATAAAACCAAAGCCCCATACATCATTACGATCTGCGATGTTCTTGCGCCGAGCGTTTTCATGACTCCAATCTGGCGGATCTGCTGAGCCAGGATCGCCGAGATAGTATTCGTGACCAAAAAACCGCTCAGCACCAGGGACAAAGCGCCGAGTACGCTCAAAATCATAATAGTGGGATCGAGGCCAAACGAGGCAATCGGACTCTTGCCAGGTTCCGGAGGAATAAAAGTCGATTCGACCACGCGCCCGCTCTTCTCGATCTTGTCGCGAACCTGCTTGGCGGCAAAATTGACCTGGTCGAGATCGAGGTTATCGCCAGCGGCGGTGAAGAGCAGCGAGTCGTAAGCGCGCGGCTCGCCAAGCCATTCCAAGGTGTCGAGGGTAATGTAGCCATAGTAGGTTCCGAAGATAAACGTGGGAGCGACATTCAGGTCGTGGACGATGCCGGAGACGGTGAGATAGTGTTGTTCATTGTCGGGTGTTTCGATCAGCACCTGGTCGCCCATCGCTATCGAAAACTGGCTGAGGGTCGAACTGAGCGCCGAGCGCTCGATGAGCATTGTTCGCTCGGGCGGGGGCCACGCGCCGCGCTCCGGCTGCATCTTGCTCACGCGGATATCGTTGAAGTCGGGGAGGGCGAAGAGGGTCAGCGTCTCCCATTGATCAGGACCGGCATTCAGGCGCACAGTCAAACTTCGGCGGCCTTCGACCTCGGCAACTTCAGGCATACGCCCAACTGTCTCAACCAATTCGTCATCGAAGGTGTCGCGGGTGAAGACCACCGCGCTGAAGGGGTTGCCGGCTTGGTACCCCTGAGCCAAACCGCGCGACATACTTACCCCGGCCTCAGCGATCATACTGACCGCAAAAACACCGACTGCAATCGAGAGTACGGTCAGTATCGTGCGTGTCTTGTTACTCAACAGGTCGTTGATGACCTTGCGCCAGCGCGGGTTCATTCCGATTCCCGTTTTTGCACACCAAGCCAGACCGTACAGCGCAAGAGGATCCGCGTGAAGCGATCCGGGAGTATTATCAATACAACATACATAGAGGCATACGGATGAAATGTCCTCGTGGATGTCAGGCATGACAGGTAGAATGACACCGCTGTTTTCTGCACTAGAACGCAGATAACGCAATACGACACGAATCACCGCAGATCATTTCGCTAGTTCAATAAAAACTATACATAATAATATAGTATTTTTATCAAGATTATTCCCTCTTTATAAGCAGGGTGTGATCAAATTATCAGGTTTACGTCAATGCCCATTTCGGTAGCGTTTAGCGACTGCTAGGCGCACTCAGCACCAAATCGTCAAGGGCATACAGTTACGGTAACCTCGCTCCTACAAAAACATGGTTACACCCTTGTAGATAGGGCATCGTTCAATCATTATTTGTTGGCTTGACACCGCGGAATGAGTCATCTAAGCTGCCGCGCAACAGCTATATTATTACATTCCGTCAATGCCGTGACTCAAAAAATAAATCGTCAAGTCTATTTTATTTGAGCGGTGCCTATAGGAATACAACCAGGGATACGCTAGTCCCTGTCTCATATATAGCAACTGGTGATTTACCTTCATAACAGAATATATTCTATTATATAAGCTATAGGCCCTTGCTTAGAGTAGAATATCTGTTTACATAGTGCAATCATCAGTGTCAGGCATCGCTTCAACCCGTTCTGGCAGCATATAGCGCCGCCGGAACGGGGTTTTTATATACAAGATGTGTAAGGTTCTGCGCCTTTAGTCTGCTTTCTCTCATCCGTTGTCTATACGCTATACTCATGACATCCCGGTCGACACGCCGCGAAAGAGATCCTTGACAAGCAATACAGACTTGCGTATTATGAATCGTTGGAATAGTATGACGTACGATACACATAATGGAATTATAATTCCTGTCTATCGCATAAACGATCTGGCATCATGTTCGTGACCAGACAATTGTATAGCAATAGAATCTAGCATTAAAACACCTTCTGAAGGCTTGGGGAGTTTAGCAAGGTCAATATTATAACTAGCGCCCCCGTTTAGTGTTTGCCGCCTTGATTGACTGCTACCCCTCGCTACAATGAACTTCGGCCCTTTTCATAGCCCCGCCTGTCAAGCCCACATGCGGCGACACTCGCTCTGTGCTTACCCTATCAACATAATCTCTATAGAAGCAAAATCACGTTAGCCTGCTGAAAGGCTCAGGATGATGCGCCCATCGCACTCTCAATTCGCCGCTACTCTGCGCTTGCTCTCACGAGTTGCGTGTATCTTCGTCATTCTGATTAACAGTTTGGTATTGGCAGCTTGGATCTTCGACGCTCTAGTCACAGAGCGCAGCATTCCCGGAGCGGTCTCAATACAGGCGAGTACAGCACTCTCTTTTGTACTATCCGGCACAGCGTTATAGATAATCTGGAACGCAAACCCTAGCCTATGGATACGATCTATTGCACACGGATGTGCGGCGCTGGTCGTCATAATTGGGCTGCTGGCCCTTGGTGAATATGCTTTCGGATGGGATCTCAGTATTGAACAGTGGTTATTCAGCAATCTTGCGCCAACGATTGCCGAGAAAACTATGGCGCCGGCCACTGCCCTCTCGTTTCTCTTGATTGGCACAGCACTGCTCCTGCTTGGCAAAGGCAAGGATTACCGGCTTGTGCAAGCTTTCGTGCTGGCAATGCTGTTGATTGCAATCCTGTCCGTTGTTATCTATGGCTATGGTATTGTCCCACTCTACAATGTTATTCCAGCCAATCCGATAGCTCTGCTCAAAGCCGCAACGTTCATCATGCTCTGCTTCGGTATGCTATTTGCGTATCCTGAACGCAGTCTCATCGCGCTTGCCGTGAGTAACAACATGACCGGCGTTATGATTCGCCGTCTGTTCCCGTTGCTGTCGGCATACCGTTGTTGGCGGGCTGGCTACGGCTGATGGGCGAACACACCGGTTTCTATGGAGCGGGCCGCTACACGAGAGCGAGCAACGGTTCCGCGCCACCTTCGAGCAAGCCGCTGTCGGCATTGCCCACATTACGTTCGATCGCCAATGGATACGAGTTAATCGGCGCTTCTGCGAGATCGTCGGCTATGAGCACGAAGAATTACGCGAACGCACCTTTCACGATCTTATTCATCCCAACGATCTGCCATTTGATCAGGCACACTTCCAGCAAATCATGACCGGTCAGATGCAAACCCTTTCTATCGAGAAGCGCTATATCTGTAAGAATGGTTCAACGGCGTGGATTCATCAAACGAGATCGCTGGTGCGCGATGCAGCAGGTAAGCCGCAATATTTCATTTCGGTTATCAAAGATATTAGCGCGCGGAAGCAGGCGGAGCAAAACCTGCGTACGCGTGAGGCACGGCTTGCCGACATCATTGCTTCGGCGATGGACGCCATTATCACTATTGACTCAGAAAAGCGAATTACCCTCTTCAACCACGCGGCGGAACGCATGTTCCATTGTTCCACTGCCGAAACGAGCGGTGATGCCGTCGATGGGCGGCGGTGCGCTGGTCGAGCAACTCAAAGCGATCTATCCCGACATCAAGATGTTGTTCACATCGGGGTATACCGACGACACCATCGTCTACCATGGCCAGTTGAAGCCTGGGGTGCATTTTAGCCAAAAGCCCTTTTCCCCAACCGCCCTGGCCCGCAAGGTACGCGACGTGCTCGACTCGTAGTTCGCCGTCGTTGTTAGACCAAGGTGCTAACACTGGCCAATGATACCGGCTCGAAACGCAGCGCCGGGATAGCCCGTGCGGGGATGTAGCGCACCAGCTTCAACTGTGACCACTGTTGCTTACGATAGGGGCGGTATGGGGCGATGTAGTCACGAACGCCGGCATCAGCAGCGTAGGCAATGACTTCAGGCGTATACCCGCTTGCCACCAAATAGGCATCGACCATGCTATAGTCGCCGCCGGCGCGGGTGTGGGCCAGCCAGTCGACATACTTGAGCATCTGGTTGACCACATTGATATCGGCAATGAGATCCTTTTTAAGTTCGACCGCTTTATAACGCATAATAGTTGGCGGGAAGCTGCGGGAGAGGCGTTGGGTTGTGTAGCCGAACAAGTCGATGCGGTCCATATACATGACCGGCTTGTGCGGCGAGGCGTAAACCTGATTCGCAACATAGTCCCACGAACCAAAGATCGCAACAACCTCGGGGCGACGCACAGTCAATGCATGGGCCAGCCAGGCCTGTAGCAGGGCCTCGTGGGCAACGATGCTCTCGCGCACATACCGCTCGACCAGGGCATCGATCTCGATCTGGTGGGCGTCCAAGTCTGCACCGCGCGCGCCGAGCCGAGCCTGATACAACGCCGACTGGTCCGGGAAAATTCTGCCGTTCGCCCGCGCCAGTTCTCCGATGATGTCAGCATTGCGCCGCAACAGCAAGTCGACCATGACCTGGGCTTCGTCATCCTCGACTTGAATGAAGCTGCGCTTTTCAAAAACCCTCAAACCGCGCACCGCCCCCCGAATGTCACCCTGAAGCACCTCATCCATATCGAGGCCGCGGGTAAAAAACATCGGGTCAGGCCGAAAAAAGACCACCCAGCGCATGTCTTCTTCGCGGTGCTGCCGATAGAGCAGTTCATCGCGGTTGGCGGGCGGCTGAGCATGGGGAAAAGACGCGCCGGAGTAGTTTGCCAACGCCACGGTTGGCGAGCCGCGCTGAAGCGCTACCAAGCGGCCCACCCCATAGATCGTTCGCTCACGAAAAAAGAAGAGCAGATCGCCCGGACGCATCGTCAGATAGTCGGCAAGGGTTAATTCGGCGGCAACGCTCCAGGAAGAGAACTCAGGCCGCTTCATGAGCGTACCATAGACCCCAAACTCAATATAGCGCCGCAGGGCGTCGTTATCAGATAGATTGACAATATAACCAGACATTGGTTTCGTCTATATAAAACATCAGTATGGCGCGTCGCGGATGCGGATGACATCAGCGGTTACATTGTACGCTTTAAGGATGCACCCCGTTCCGCCTCGCTTGGTAGCTGCACACGATCATTTCTTCGACATTACCGCGCTTCTTGCCATCGCAGTTGATTTTACGGCTAGCGTGGACAATCGAGGTAACGGTGTTGAGCAAGTTGCCGTAGATCTCTCGCGCCAGTTCGGTATGAGAATTACTCAGCATCACATAACAACCGCGCTCGGCCAGATTCGTGAAGACCTGAGCTAAACGCCGCTGGTCGTTCTCGCCAAAAGTCTGTCCGGTATAGTGTGTAAATGAGGCCGTGGCGCTGACCGGCACATACGGCGGGTCAAAGTAGACCAGGTCACCCGGCTCGGCGTAGTCCAGCACCGTATCAAAATCACCCACCCGCAACTCAACGTTTCTCAGCGCATCACTCACAGTACGCAGATTCACCGGGTCACAGATCAGCGGATTTTTATAGTGACCGAAGGGTGCATTGAACTGACCTTTGTTATTGAGGCGATATAGACCATTGTAGCAGGTGCGGTTGAGGAAAATCGTGCGTGCCACTTTCTCGACGGCGCTGCGCTGCGCAAAATCTGGACGGCGGTCCCAGCTGCGAATCTCGAGAAAATACTCCGGGTCGTTAAAGTGGGGAGCATGGACTTGGAGCGTATCAAGCAACGCCTCGACATCATCACGAACGACCTCGTAGCAAAGGATCAGCTCCCGATTGTAATCGCTTAACGCCGCGCCATGGTCCAATTTTCCAGTATTGACGAGGTGAAAGAAGAGGGCGCCTCCACCAACAAAGGGTTCGTGGTAACGCCGAAACTGTGTAGGCAGACGGTCGGTCAATTCGGGCAATAGCTGCCCCTTCCCGCCGGCCCACTTCAGGAACGGGCGTGCGTAATGAAACAAGGGTAGCTCCAGATTTACAGCAACTGCAGGCGATCGTCTACGCATTTTCCAACGTCGGTACATCATAGCACAGATAGTATCGCTCTATCGCATCGCGTTGGCGAAAGAGAATGATACTCTTATTCTTCGGATCGGTCAATCTCGCAGCAAAGCAAGAAACAGCACATAACGCATACGTACAGTCCCCCAATAGTCGCAAATCCGTTCGGTTCAATGATAACAGGAATCGCAGCGCTCGGAAAGCCTATTCGAGGAGATTTTTCCACGAAATCGTATGTAATACCAATGACAAGCGATGCCATAACGATTGAGAAGCAGTATCGTCATATCTGTACGCAATGTCTCGCATACCTCACGCAGCGCATTCAAGACGAATCATGGCAAGCTCCGCTTAGAATTCTACACCATGCCGCAGCTTCTGATAGAATTGGGCAAGCACGTCTGGTTGGCGCCCGACTTCGGTGTTCAGATCTATCTGGCGCAATGTTCCTCCAGCCACCCATGCTGAAAATCCGTAATACCTGACTATGAGGTGCAGCACATGACAATATCAATCTGTGTGTACTGCGGGTCGCGCTCCGGTAACGACCCAGCAAGTGAACAAGCCGCACACGATTTTGGCGCCGCATTGGCACAACGAGGTTAGAAACTAGTCTATGGCGGCGGGAGCATCGGCTTAATGGGCACATTAGCGCGCAGCGCCCTCGATCACGGCGGCATCGTGGTCGGCATTATCCCCCAAAGCTCACTCGACCGTGAGCAAGGGTTGGTCGAGGCAAGCGACCTGATCGTAACCGACACCCTCCGCCAACACAAAGCCCTAATGGGCGAATATGCACCCGCCTTCGTCGCCTTGGAGGAGACCATTGAGACCTTGACGTTGCGTCAGCTAAGCTATCATAGTAAGCTGATTATCTTTGTCACCCTAGGCGACTATTATGATCCGCTGTTCGCACTCTTTGAACATGCGGTCGGTCAAGGTTATATCGCAGCTGAACATACGCGCCTCTATGATATCTTCAATAGTGTGGATGAAGCAATTGCCTTGCTGGAACACATGTCATGTGAGGATAGCGCCTGCCGAAGGGTCGTGTATAATGACAAGGAATATCTGTTGTTGAAGAGGTAGAAAATGGCTGAAATCACCCCGCCAGTACGGGTGCGCTTCGCACCCAGCCCGACTGGTTATTTGCATATCGGCGGTGTACGCACGGCGCTGTTCAACTGGCTCTTCGCCCAACACTATGGCGGGCAGTTCATTTTACGCATCGAAGATACCGACGAAAAACGTTATGTCTCCGGTGCAGCTGACGACCTGGTCGCCTCGCTCAGATGGGTTGGCATCGCGTGGAACGAAGGCCCTGACGTGGGCGGCCCATACAAACCATACGTCCAGTCCCAGCGCAATGAACTAGGCATCTACCGCGCATACGTCGATCAGTTGCTGGTCAATGGGCATGCCTATATGTCGTTCACGACCGAAGAAGAGCTGGAGCAGATGCGCGCCGAAGCGTCGGCCAAAGGCATCAAAGCGTTTCGTTTTCGCGGACCAGAGCGCGACTGGTCGATCAAACAGATGCAAGAGCTTGCAGCTCAGGGCAAGCCCTATACTGTGCGGCTCAAGACCCCGTTGGAAGGTACGACCAGCTTCTCCGACTTGATCCGCGGCGGCGAGCAGATCACCGTTAGCAATGATCAATTGCAGGATATTGTGCTGCTTAAATCAAGCGGCATGCCGGTCTATCATTTGGCGCACCTGGTGGACGACCACCTCATGAACATTACCCACGTAATCCGTGGCGAAGAGTGGGTGCCGAGCACACCCTATCACGTGCTGCTCTATCGGTTTTTCGACTGGTCGGCGCCGGTGTTCGCCCATGTGCCGACCATCCTGCGTCAGGACGGGCGCGGTAAGCTTTCGAAGCGCAAAGACGATGTCGGCGCCAACCGCTTTTGGGAGCGCGGCTATCTGCCCGAGGCGATGTTCAACTATCTGGCGCTGCAAGGCTGGAGCTACGACGACCACACCGAGATCATGACCCGCACCGAAATTGTCGAACGGTTCACAATTGATCGCGTTCAACCCTCGCCCGCGCGTTGGAATCCAGAGAAGCTGAAGGATATGAATGGGATCTATATCCGCAAACTCAGCACGCAAGAGTTAGTTAAACAGATGGCCCCATTCCTGACCGAAGCCGGGCTGCTTTCCGATTCGCCAACACAGGCGGAACTGGCTTATGTCGAGCGACTGACCCCGCTGATTCACGAGCGCCTCGAAGAACTGAGCAACGCACCAGAGCTACTCGAGTTCTTCTTCTCCGACCTAGGCGGGCAGCACGACGTACCACTGCGCTACGACCCCAAACTTATCATCCAGAAAAAAATGGATGTCGCGGCAACGCAGCACGCCCTAAGCGCTGCACATGCCCGCTTGAGCGCTCTAGAGTCTTGGAACGAGAGCTTGATCGAAGAAACCTTACGCGCATTGGCCGCCGAACTAGAACTCAAACCTGGGCAACTCTTCGGCTCGATCCGCGTTGCGATCACTGGGCGTACCGTCGCACCGCCGCTCTTCGAGACCCTCGCCGCGCTGGGCCACGAGCTCAGCCTGGCGCGGATTGCCAATGCGGTCGCTGCCCTGCATTGACACTAGTAAACGCAAGGATTGCTCTAAACGCTTCTAGAGCAAGCGCATCAACAGATAACACAGATGGCCTCCCTCGGGAG
>JAKSDJ010000393.1 GCA_022360155.1 Chloroflexales bacterium
ATCATTCCATCACCACATCTACGTTGACCTTGTTGGCGATCAGAATGCGCTCCAGTTCATCGAGCACCTTTTGCATATCGGGGTAGGCGCCGTTCCAATATTCGTCGATGAATTCATATGCCTGGTCGGCCTGTACGCCGCTCAAGTTCTTGAACAAGACGTTCTCGCGTGGGTCGTAGCCGTTTGGCGAGAATAGGATAACGTCGGCGTCAAACTCGGGCAGCTTCTCGACGCTCACTTGTGCGTAGCCCTCGTCGCCCGCTGTGCTGCCTTTGGCCTGGTTCACTGGTCGAGCAATGCCGAGGTCTTCGAGCGCCTTGCCGATCGCCCACCAACCCTCACCGATCGTATCCACATTTCCGGTGGAATTCGCGAGGACGACCGACACCGTAAGACGTTCACGGGCGTCGCCAAGTGTTTCGCGGATCTGAGCGACCCGTTGCTCATATGCCTGGCGTTGCATTGCGACTTTATCTTCGTGCCCAAGCAGCTCGCCGTAGCGCGCCATTGTCTGGTCGAGATCGGTGTATGCGTCGATATACACGGTCGGCGCAATGGCTTCGATCTTTGCGTTGACGCCGTCTTCTACGCCGAACTCTGGCTTGCCCTGCCACGCCGCGGCAACTATCAGGTCGGGCTTGAGCATCGTGATTGCCTCGATATTTGGCGAGCCGTATTCGCCGACGCCCTTGACCATCTCAACATCGTAGACCTTGGCGATCCCCGGCGTAATGGCGCCTTCGCGAGTGGCGAGCCCAACCAGCGGCACGTCGAGCGAGAGTACCTGCGCACCGGCATTCGAGTCGGTCAGTGCCACGATACGCTGTGGATTTGCCGGCACTTCCACTGTGCGCCCGACGTCATCGGTGAACGTTCGCGTCGCCCCCGTCGTCACCGAGGAATCTGCCGTCTCGTTACTTGCGCCGCACGCGCCCAGCGCCGCCGCGCCCAGCAGCCCGCCGGCCCCAATGATGAAGCGGCGGCGGGTCAATAACTCGGCGAGTTCGATCTCCAGTGCCTCTAGATCCGTCGCAGTCAGGTCGGTTGGAATGTAGCTATCGATTTGGTTCATCGTGTCGTGTACTCCTTGTATCTAGAATGGGCCGTTCCATCGCTCAGATATGCTCGGGTTCGCCTGCCCCGCCAGCTCTCCGACACCAGGGAGGAAGGCAACACCCCGTGTCTCGACGCCCATCCTATGGGAAGACACTAGTACAGCGCGGCGCAAGTTCATTTCTGGTTTACA
>JAKSDJ010000264.1 GCA_022360155.1 Chloroflexales bacterium
CCCGGTGCGCTTCCCCCAACGCCTTTGCCATACCCACACAGCCTCGGCATGCCCTCTCCCAACAGCAAACAGCATTCAGAATTCAGAACCGGGCAGGGAAGAATGACTGGCGACCCGCAACCCGATGTTGAGGCGGGGGCGCGGGACGATGACGTAGCTGCGGGACGCCCCGCGCACGTGTTGCTGTTCATTAAAGGATGCCCCGCCACGTACCACAAATGCACCTACCCACTGGAATACCAGATATAGAATCCGTTCGCCAAAATCCGGCTTCCGCCACGGGTGATTAGACTGCCAGCGCGTCGCGCACCACTCCCAGACGTTGCCAGCCATATCAAGCGTGCCATAAGGGCCTGCGCCACCAGGAAAGCTGCCCACCGGCGAAGGGCGGCCCAGACCGGCCTCCTCGCTATTGCAACGGCCATCTTCCCATGTATTGCCCCAAGGCCAGATCCGCCCGTCTGGTCCGCGCGCGGCTTTTTCCCACTCGGCCTCGCTGGGCAGCCGAAAATGATGGCCGGTGGTTTCACTCAGCCAACGGCAGTAGGCCTCCGCCTCATAGAGAGAAATGCCCGTCACCGGCTGGTTATCTCCATTCCAATTCGGGTCATCCCAGCTCTCGGGATGCGGCTGGCTGAAGGGTCGGCGCCGCAGCAGCAGGCCAACCAGCGGATCGAAGAGCGGGCCAAGCAACAGCCCGGCGATGATTCGCGGCCCGGAATAGTCGTAGGTCGGCTCCCAGCCGCAGCGCAGCCAGCGCCAACCGGCCCGGCTCCAGTAGCGGCGGGTGCGGTAGCTATCGGCGTCGATAAATGCTCGCCACTGGGCGTTGGTCACCGGCGTTTTAGCAATCCAGTAGTCTGGCAGCGTCACTGTGTGCTGGGGTTTCTCATAACTCACGGCATCTTTATCTTCTTTGCGGCTGCCCATCAGGAAGGGGCCGGCAGGCACATGCACCAGATCGGGCAAGTAGCCGTCGCCGTCGTAGCGTGGATCGTGGCGAGCCAGGGCAAAGCCGGCCGTTATACGCAACTGCGGCTCCTGAGCAGTAGCGAGGATGCGGAGCATGAGCTGTTGCAGTTCCGGGGCAAGCGGCTTAGGGGCCGGACGGTTCGGCTCCATACCGGCCAGGAGTTCGATCGCGCGTACCCGCGCCGCCAACCGTGGGGCTTTCAGTGCGGCCGCCTCGATGATCGCCCGTGTCGGCGCCAGGCCCGTTTCGGCCAATGTGTTGAGCGCCTCGACTGCGGTTGTGGGAGAGGCATCAGGCGTGCGCAAAACCATCGTTCGCAATCGTTCCAGACTTGTATCGATCAATGAGCGTTCCAAGCGCCCCGGCTGTTCGGCCAGCGTCGCGCCGGCCAGCCGATCGCCATATGAGTCGCGTTGATCGAGCAGGTGGCGTACGATTGGTGAAGCATCAGCCGCAGTAGAGCTATAGAGCAGCAATACCTCGCGCCAACGCGGGTCGGCCCAGCACTCACGCACCCGCGTTGCGCGCAAGCGTTGTGTCTCCGGCGCACTCGCATCGATCGCTTGAGAAGCCAGGTACTCCTGGAAAGTCTGGTGGGCAAATTGGATCTGCACCTCATCGCTGCCCGCCACATTGCCCCACTCCTGGAGCACGCCGCCACGCTGGCCCAGGTTGCGCAGCCAACGCTTCGCCTCTGAACGACAGAAAGCGTCGAGGAGCGCACTCTCATGGCTGGTGACAATGGCCGGAAACTCAGATAGGGCGGCGGCGAGCACTTGTTCGGCTGCGCTGCCGGTGATCACGGTGTGCGAGCGATCGTCATCTCGATCAAGGCTGCGTTCGTACATAGCCCAGGCGAGTTCGTAGAGCAGGCGTAGTTTCTGGTCGGCCTCAAGATCCGCCTCGACTGTGGTTGGCTCCAGATCGAGTTCGCTGTCCTTCCAACGCTCCCACTCCTCCACCAGCATAGCCATCGCGCGATTGTAGAGCGCATGGCGTTGGCGTGGCAGCTCACGCGGGCTCTTCAGATGCACCGAGACGATTAGCGAGAGGAGGAAAGGATTGCGCCCAAGCCGGCGCAGGCTGGGGTTATCTGGCAGACGGCGGAGCAGGCGGCGCGCGCGTTCATCGGGATTCCAGGTTACGCCAAGCGACTCGCCGGGGGCGCGCATGCCAAGCAGCGCTAGGGCACGGTAGCGCTGGCGGATAAAATCCTCTGACTGTTCAGGGCTTAGTTCGGCCAGCATACGGTGGGTAAAGCCTCGTCCGCGCAGTTGGCCCTCGTAGCCAACAATCCGTGAAGTGACGACAATCCGATTGGGTGCGGCGGGCGGACCGGGCGGCAGGTTCACGACCAGTTGGCCTAACCGCCGACGGGCGTCAGCGTCGCGCAGCTCGTCGAAGGCGTCGAGCAGAATGATGCAACCGCCGTGCTCGGCGCGGCGCTGGAAGTAGTCGTTTGGGATCGACTGAACCACGTCGCCGAGCATCGCCACTCCGCGCAGCGTCTGGGCGTAACTCTCCAGCAGCGGGCGGTTATTGGCTACGGCTGCATCGCGCAGCGCACGCAGCGGGATGTAGATCGGGAAAGGACACAACGGCCAGCCATAAGCATCACGCAGGCGGCGGCGCGACAGCTTCAGGCGTTCCTGGGCGCAGACCACCGCAATATGGCGCAGGAGGGTGGTCTTGCCGCTGCCTGGGTGGCCCATGATCAGCAGACGCTGATGCGCCCAGATCTCCGCTCCAGGGGTATTGTCCGGCGCCGAGCAACTGCCACGCTGATCGAGGTACGTGAAGAGACGCGGCAGAAGGTTGCGCTGGAGCAACACAGCCAGACCGAACCAACCCAGAGCTGTTAGTAGGGCTAGTGATGCGTTACTCCACGTTATCCGTAGCGTTCCGGTTGGCGCCCAGATCAGTCCGCGCAGCAACAGCAGCGCTACGCCCAGCGGCGCTCCCTGGATAATCATCCAGAGCAGCGCATCGAGCAAGCGCCGACGCAATGATCGGGCCTTCCCTGCCTTCCCTTTCTGCATCTCGCGCAGGTCAAAGAAACCACCTCTATGGGAGGCAGGCGTTGCGAGCGTAACCGGCGCATCGGGCTGGTCCGGATCAACGGTAAGCGTTAATTGACTGTAGGCGGTGAGCAGATCGAGTTCGGTGTGGGTCTCTTGGCGTTCACTGATCACCAACAGGGCCGGCGTACGCCGCAGCGAGTCATTGACGGCGCGGAGATAGCGCGTCTCTAGGCGGTGCTTCGGCAGCAAGGCGCGTAGCCGGGCAATGATCCAGTCCCAGCGTAGCAGCGGCAGCGCCAGGAGCAGCAGCAGCGCCAACCCAACCAGCGGCAAAAACAGCGGATTCCGCAGCTGCTCGGCGAGCCAGGGCTGCAACTGTGGCAGCGCCAGCAAGCCGACTACACCACTGAGAAAGGCTAGCAGGAGTCCAAGGAGGGTATAGAGTTCTTCTTTACGTTTCATCGCATTGTAGTGACGAGAGATGAGACTCGGACTCGCGTCACTCGTCGCTGCCCAATCCTACCACGACTCAGCCGCGGGGGCGGCGCGCCTGACCGCAGCGCATATGCCCCATCCCGGCGTTCGGCTCGTGTCGGCCTACTGGCGGGGCAGGGGCGCTTTGTCTTTGGCTGCACAGCGCCTGCCCCGCAGCCAGGGACCGACCTGTCATTCTTCGCTGGCGCCGCACCGCCGCCCGTAAGCAACGGTCCTGCTGGTTCCGGCGACCCGCCGAATGATTGGCGACCCGCAACCCGTTGTTGTTGTTGCGGTTGCGCGGGTTGTTGTTGTTGCGGTACGCCCCGCGCACGTTCCACGGCGAAAGACTCTCCCGCCGCGCCACCCGCAGGTGGGTCGGACGGCCCCTCTATCTCAAGGCCCGCAGGCCGGAGACAGCTCTTCAAGCCGGCGCAACCAGCCGCCGAGCAAGCGGCCGATTTCGCTGCTGCGCCGCGCCCCTTCCTCGTACTGTTTGAACGAGATCGCTTGCAGGTCACGAGCAAGCCGGAGCAAGAGCCGTAGCTCGGCCAGGCTGGTATCGGCTTCGCGCAGCAACGCCGACGGTTCGGCGTTTTGCTTGGCGGCGGCGAGCAACAGATGCTGGAAAGCAAAAGCCGCCTCAGGGATGCGTCGCACCAGCCCGCTGCGGTGCTCGCGCGGCATCTTCGCTGCCAGCGGCAAGAGCCAGCGCAAGAAATCATAGGTCTGGCCGAAGATCGGTGACTCACTGCTCATGTACTATGCTCCATCACAAACGGGTGCGCCCGGAGCAAGCGCGAGCGCAGGCGGTACGTATCGGCATGTTTGGCGTGGGCGATCCAGCTCTGCAATGAGGCATGCAACCGGTCAGCCGGCAGCCTTCCAGCGCGATACGCCCGCTGCTGCCGGCGCAGCCGCCGCACAAACAGACGCACATTGTCCCGCCGCAACCGCCGATGATCACGGAACAACCGATAGCCAACGAACTCAACCCCTTCCTCAGCAGCGTAGATCCGCGTCTTCACCGGGTGCAGCGTCAGGCGCAGCCGGGCGGCGCGTTCGTGCAGCGCGGCGAGCGCAGCGTGGAGGGTTGGCTTTGCGTCGGCAAAAATCAGCATATCATCGCAATAGCGCACATGGGGCAGACGCAGCTCACGTTGGATCAGTGTATCGATGCCATTCAAATAGACGTTTGCCCAGAACTGACTGGTCAGATTGCCGATCGGCAGACCGCGTGGTCGCAGCGCGGCGAAGAGATCATCCTCGGGGAAGAGTTGCAACGTATACTCGCTGGCCAGAATACCGTCACCGCTGGCCATAATCCGCCGGCACAGTTCGAGCGTAGGCCGGCAGGCGATATGGCGAGACAGTAACGCATCGAGCACCCTGTGGTCAATCGATGGAAAAAACTGGGCAATATCGGCCTTGAGCAGATAGCGGTGACGGCGCAATAGGGTCTGGGCATGGTCGGCGGCGCGATGAGTTCCTTTGCCGACTCGACAGGCGTACGATGCATTCGAGAAGCGCGCCTCGAAGATTGGCTCGATTACTCGCACCAGGGCGTGATGGACGACACGGTCGCGGAAGGGCGCGGCGCTAATCTCGCGTCGCTTCGGTTCGCGAATATAGAATGAGCGGTAGCGACCCGGCTGGTAGCCGCCGTCGAGCAATTGTCGCTCCAGCCGCAGCAGATTGGGTTCGAGATGGCGTTCGAAGGCGGCCACATCGGGACGACGGCGCTTGCCGCGCCGGGCCGATTCCCAGGCGACATACAGATTCTCGAAGTTGGCGATCTGCGGGAATAGATTGGTAAAACTTTTTGGCATCCTTACCTCACCTCTTAGAAGCTCTCTGAAAAGCCGTTTGACCCAGCAAGAACGGGATCACAAACTGGGATGGAGCGGAGCATCGGCACGTCAACATGTGGAATGCGCAA
>JAKSDJ010000006.1 GCA_022360155.1 Chloroflexales bacterium
GTGCAACGTATAATGGCGACGGCGTGCTGGTCCAGCGCGGCGCGACCGCCTATACCCAGGATCTCGCCGCGCCGCTGAGCCAGGTGCTGAACGACGGTAGCGCGAACTCCGTCTACGGCATGGACCGCTTGCTGACTGACGACGGTAGCGCCCAAACCTGGTATCTGGGCGATGCGTTGGGTAGTGTGCGGATGACGTTGAACGACAGCGGCGCAGTGCAGGGGACGGTCGGGTATGATCCGTGGGGCGCGCCCCAGGGCGAGCTGCTCGGCGCCTTCGGCTTCACCGGCGAGGTGCAGGACGATACGAGCGGGCTGGTGCATGTGCGCGCCAGGTGGTATGATCCGAGGCAGAGCACGTTTACCAGTCGCGACCCGTTTGCGGGCTTTCCGGAGATGCCGTACCGCCTGCATCCGTATCAGTATGGGTATAGTAATCCGGCGTTGTGGACCGATCCGACGGGAGAATGTGTTGGCTGGATCTGGGGTGACCCTACCTGCCGGTTCATTGGGTGGGATCGCGTCCGGCGGGGTGACCTCAATGATACGGATGCCACGCCGTGGGCGGGCGCCGGGGGAGACTTCACGCCATTTATCGGTGATATGAAAGGGCTGATAGCATTTCTCACCGGCTGTGATCTGGTGACCGATGAGCCCTTGGGTTGGTGGCGCTGGGCCGGGTTGTTTGGCGTGAGCGAGCTGCGGCATCTGCGGCAGATTGATGCGCTTGTAAGCGTTGGTCAGTTCGCTGACGCCGCCGAAGCTGGTATACGTGTTACGGATAGATTGCGTGGGCTGAAGTACGCCGGTCGGTTGGTTGACCTTGATAATGAATGAGAGGTGCTCACGGCTCAATCGTTGACTGCTCGCGGGGATAGTAGCATTGGGTTCGGCGATAACAGTGTTCAACCAGTACTTGGCATTGCTGGAGCGCGCGCGCGGGCTGTCGATTTCCTCTCGGTGACTTCTTCAGGACGATTCAACGTGACTGAGGTCAAGGAATCAACTGGTGACGCTGGTGCTGACATTGCTCACGGGGTGACCCCAATCAAAAACACGCTGAGGGTTTTGCAAGCAAAGGTTCCCGATGCTAAAATCGGCAGACTAGCGATCGTGCTACCGCGTGGCGGTGAGATCACGGGTCATGATGAGATTGCTGGGGACCAGCTCATCATACCGACGTATCACGAAGGACGAACCGTGCGCAAAGTCCTGCGTATAGATGGCAAGGTCGTCCATATTAGAAGGATACCGTAGATGGGCACAACCGTATCGATTGCGCTGCACGCAGCGGAGCCGGCTATTCCTCGTGCTTTCCAGCACCTGGTACAGCGCATGTTGCTGCAGGGCGCCGGGCCACGTGTGTATTTCTATGAGCGGTTCGACTACGAAGATCCGCACGATTTGGGGATTGATGCGCTGACACGCCTGGAGGCCGTGGCGACGTCGATCGTGACCTCGCACAGCGCGATCCGTGTCGAAATGGTTTATACCCTGGCTTCAGGCCGCGGCATCGTGCTCGACCTGAATCTCTACGGCAAGGAGTTCAATCTCGGCTGGGATGTGCGCTATGATGGGCATATACGCCTGGCATTGGGACTAAATCCGCTCTCACGCCCGCTCAAAGACGCCCTGGACGATGAACCATCGCCCCCACAGGCGCGTCTGGCAGACTTGGCCGAACACGTGATTATGGACAGTGAAGCGCTCTTTTTTCACGCATGCGGCGCGCACGATCCGACCGCGGATGTTCAGCATGGGGCGATGTATCTGGAATGTGGCTGGCCATCTGCTGAAGGATGCGCTATGGTCTACCATCGGGCGGCGCCCGAGTTCGCCCGTGACTTTGCGCGCATCTATGCGCGTTATCATTGGGGTATCAGCACACCGCTGCTCCTCGAACGTGATGTGTGGCAGTTCCAGGAGACCGATATAGCCGCGCTGCGCACCTATGAACCGCTTCAAGAAAAGGCGCGGAAGCAGCCGGACCGGGACATCTTCGCCGATCACGAGCGACTCGCGTTTCTCAGGACGCTGGATCAGGAGACTGCCCAACGACTATCGGCGCTTCCCACGGA
>JAKSDJ010000306.1 GCA_022360155.1 Chloroflexales bacterium
GGGTCGGTGATGCGATGTCCTGGAGCACGGTTCTATCGTCTCAATGAATAAGGCAATGTCCAAAATCAATCACTGTTGGGCTTGCTGGCGCGGGCTGTTCCAAGGCGTATCGGCGACGCCTGCACGAGCGTTGGCGTTTCGGGCGAGAACAAACAGCAGGTCAGACAAGCGGTTGAGATAGGCGATGACGTGTGGGTTGATAGCTTCCTCATGGCTTAGGCTCACTGCCCAACGTTCCGCACGGCGACAGACGGTGCGGGCTTGGTGCAAAAGTGCGGCGGCGAGGCCCCCGCCTGGTAGGATAAACTGCCGCAGCGGTTCGAGTTCACGTTCGAGCTTGTCGATCACTTGTTCGAGCAAGTCGATATCGGCAGTATCGATACGAGGTATGCTTGCCGCCTCGCCTGGCGTTGCGAGATCAGAGCCAAGCACAAAAAGTTGGTTCTGGATCTGCGCCAGCAACTGGTCAAGGTCATCGTCCAACCCACTGGCTCGGGCGATGCCAAGGACGGCATTCGCCTCATCGACGGAGCCGTAGGCATGCACCCGCAACGAGTCTTTGGGAACGCGCTGACCGCCCCACAATCCCGTATCACCGGCATCACCGGTTCTCGTATAGATTCTCATGTCGTGATCCTCATCATGATACGCAGCGCTTGCATCAAATCACTCTCATTGTCCAATTCGAAAGCTGGTTGATCGCATCATTGATGCGTGCGCCAGGGGTAGGTATCGCTAAGACCAGAGTCAGATCATCCCACTCGGCCAATAATAGTCGGTTGTTGCCGTTGATATACAGCGTGACGCTTCGGTTGCCATTCAGGGCTGCACCAACCACTGCAAGGCCTTGAGCGATTGTGGTGGCATATGGTACAAGCTTGTCCGCCATTTCGACCTCGGCTAGTAATCGGCCATCATAGCCGACGATAGCCACCCCGGTGAGCGCCGGGCAAATTTCAAGCAACGCATGCAGTTGTTGCTGGCTTGGCCCGGTTGATAGCAAAATATTTTCGTAGTCCTGTTCATCGTGGCGGCGAGCGGCCTCCAGCACCAGATGTTCCCAGCAATCAGTAATAATCGTCGTTGTTGGCGTAGTTGGCCCAGGTTCAAGGTGAAACTGCCCGCCGGTCCAAGTTAGCAGACGATAGATCGCCTCTGCGCCTTCAAGATCGTTGCAAGAGGCGCTCACAATGGTCCCCTCGATCAGGCGAACGTGGGCCTTGCTCATGCCATGCCATGCCGTCATAATGACGGAACGTCGCTCTTGGCACAAGATTTGGAATACGCTTGCCGGACTCATTAGAGCAAAATTACCATGCAAAAAAGCGCCGTTTTTCGCCGTACTTAGGCTGTCATACTGTGGAGTAAGTGTATCAATAGACATACAGAGTCACCAGCTTCTTTTTCATGCTTTTGTTAAGCTTTTAGCACAGCGTTATTGGTTTGAAAGCTTCATTGCAGCGCTCTGCACACTTGTTTGGTGAATGGATTCAAGATTGTATACAATGGCTAGTATCTGGGCATCACGCTGTGCTAGAATTAGGTTTATCGATTATAAATTTTTACGCACCTGGGCGGCAACGGCGGTGGTTACCGCCTTCAGCGTTTTGAAAACGCCAACGCCTTTAAGCGCCGCTGCACCAAAACACATACGCCCATTGATATTGAGTGATCGGTAGAGCTGGGCCGGTGGTAAGGCATGGGGCAGGTCTAGCTTGTTGAATTGCACGATGATTGGGAAGGTTTTGATGTCATATCCCAACTCGATGAGATGCTGCTCCATCGCATACCACGAGTCTTGATTCTCGGTGGTGCGCCCGGCCTGGGCGTCGGCGACGAAGACGATTCCGTCTGATCCTTGGAGCACTAGGCGTCGACTTGCCGCGTAATATACTTGTCCCGGAACGGTATAGAGTTTGAAGCGTGGCTTAAGATTGTTGATTGGCTCCAACTCGATCTGCAGAAAATCGAACAACAACGTTCGTTCCTGCTGTGTGTTGATCGAAACTAACTCCCCGCGCATGTGTTGGGGAGTATGCTGGTGAATATATTGAAGGTTGGTCGTTTTTCCACTCAAGGCTGGACCATAATAGACAATCTTGAGATTGAGTTCGCTAAGAGCCCAATTGATAAACATAGCGTACCCCTACCAGATTTTCTCGAGTTGGGCCGCAAAAGCAGCCTCGAAGTTATCACTCAAGTTCTGGTTTTGTGGCGGCTGTGTAGCCGCGGCCTTCCCAATGATCGCGAGCATGGCGGTACTGATCTGCTTGACAGCGACGCGCGCCCAGCCCAACGGAACGTCGCGGGTGGCCGCAATCAGCAGCAAAAAGCCCTCGCCAATGCGGGTGATCATGATGATCCGCTGCTCATGTTCCTGGATGATCAGGTTGCAGGCGCGGCCCATCCCAAACATACGGGCAATTTCCATTGTTGCCAAGAGATCGGCGGCGGCAAGCGATGAAATGCTGGCGATGTCGAGATCTTCCTGCGTGCTCCAATGCACGATATCTTGACCGCTCAAATCAATCAATACCCCGCAGTGGACTGCGGCATGGCGCCCCAGCCAAACTAGGCAGGATTGTAATTTTTGCAGTTGTTCAGGGGAAAATACTATTTGTGAGCGAGTCATAAAGTCTTTCCTTGTCTGCTAAAGACCGAGAATAAACCAGCAGTGCAGCCACTCTATTGATCGGGTAGCTGTTATAGCGAAATCTTGCCAATGCCCAAGCCGAAGGCCCTGCCTTGTGGGGCGCTGAGTCGTCGCCATTGTATCGATGCATTCGATGTCACTACCCAATGAACGTTAGTCAGCCGCTAGATTTGGAGTATTTTGCTTTAATGGTAGAACTGCATCAGGCGTCACGCATGGCACATAAAATGCAAACATATTTCCGTTGCCAGGTGGACTTGCAGCCCAGATTTCTCCGCCATGGCCTTCGATGATAGCGCGCGCAATGGCTAACCCCAGCCCACGTCCTTGAATAGTTGGAAGTGCGATGCTCGGCGCGCGGTAAAAAGGCTCGAAAACCCGTTCTTGTTCCTCCGGCGACAGGCTGACGCCGGTGTTGTGGAAGGCGATCGCGATATGGCGGTTTTGTTCAAGAGCGATAACGCGAATAGAAGCCCCGGCGGGGCTATATTTAATCGCATTATCGGTTAGGATCGATAGGACGCGTCCCAGGCGCTCTTCATCACCAACAACGGGTGATAAACTCGCTGGCAGCGACGTTGTGATGACTTGACCACGCCGTTCGATTTCGGCACGCTGGATCTCAATAATGGCAGTAATCATCGCATCGAACTTCACCAAGGCAAGACGTTCAAAGGGTTGTCGTCGCATGTCTTCGATGGCGAAGAGATCTTTGAAGAGCAGCGACAACTCGCTGTTTTGCTTAACGACCTGTCCCAACAGATAGGCTTGTTGTTCGTTGAGCGCTCCCGCACCTGAGATCTGGATCAGCAAGTCACGCATAGTGGAGAGCGGTGTGCGCATCACACTGGTAAGGTTTGAGAGCAACTGCTCGGTTGCGGATGTCTGCAGCATTGTTTTCACCAACTTGGGTTTGGTTCCGGCGATTAAGCATGGCCAGAAGGCGCCTGTACTACGAATGCCCACAGTTCTAGTCCTGCTTCGACCACGGTCGTGCGAGCCAGTTGACCATTGGGTAGTTCGGTCATGTGCAGCGCTTGATGTTCACCCATCAATGCGCTGCTCAATAATGAAGCGAGTCCCCAGTTATCATAATCGATGAGAAATCCCCCGATAATTCCATTGGACAGCTTAAACCACTGCATTGCTTTCTGATTGCATGCAACGACGCGACCGCGCGCGTCGGTAATGATCACGCCATCGCTCAGATGATCGAGGAGCATCGGGCTAACAGCGATATCACGCTGGTATTGCTGGCGTTTATTGGCGAGTTGCTCCCCGGTTCCATTCAGGGATCTGACTGTTTGGGGGAGCGCTAATGTTGTGCTCTGACCAATAAGATTGACATCGCTTGTGTCGAGTGCTGCAAAGGGATCTGTAAGCCATGGCGCTTCGTGAACATAGGTTGCCAGCAGCACGCCCAGGCTATGCAAGTCGGCCCGTGCTTTGGCGGTCATAGGATGCGCGCTGGCGACCAAGAGCAGTCCCCATATGCGATTATCGCGTATCAATGGCAGCGCTGTCAGCGCGTCATTATTGGCCCACGCAACGGCGGCGTCCGTAGTTGGCGTTCCGGACGGATTGCGTCGCGGCGGTGCGCTGGCCAAGCGGCGATGCTGGAGCACATTGGCCAGAATTCCTTCATGAACCGGTAGCGTTCCTGGGGCGACGCTATCGTCAGCATCAATGATCCGTAACGATTGATTGTCCTCGATTATCCCCACAAGCGCCCGTGTGCAGCCGTTATCTCGCAGAAACTGTTTGATAGCAAGGAGCTTGAACGCCGAGGCGCTGTCAGTTTGGTCCATCAACTCCCGTGCTATATCGATCCAACCGGCCTCGGTTGGGAGTAACGCGGCAAGATTTATGGTCCTGAACACCGGCTCTGCCAGTAAGGTAACGATGAGTTTGGCGATGAAACTGGATTGGGTCGCCTTGTCACAGCGGGTATGCTCCTGATAGATCGAGCCAATGTATTGCGACAGAACCAGGATAGCCCGGTCGACTTGATCGGCGTCGGTGACAAGATAGGTGCGATAGTGAGCGCCCGCTTGCCCGGCCAATAGTGTCAATGCACCTTTGGGGCCGGCAATGGCCAGAAACGACAGATCGTGCCATGGATTGGCAGTCTGGACCATCGTTGATGTGGTGTCTTCTAGGAGCCCGCCCGATAGGAAAGCTACTTCAGCGTTGGCAGGATGGAGCATGCGCAAGTGTTTGCCGAGCTGCACCAATTGTTCGGCGTTCAATGTACAGTGAGAGTTCGATACCGAAATCCCAACCAGGCTGAGTAGCATTGCCAGTGATGTTGTCGCAGCTGGCTCCATCTTTTACCCTTCTAACACTGTCTTATCCAAATATATGCGGTGGGCGGGAGATTGGTGTGAGTGTCAATCACTCCACCCGCTTGATGCCCTAAAACTGGGTTACGACAAGTTCAGACTCGCTATATGCTGCTCCATTGCGATGGTTGCTTAGTTGTTGGAGTGCAGCTTGTAATAAAGCGCTTGCTTCCTGGGCAATCGGTTCAGGTAGGTGGGCCTGAAGCGCTTGCTCGATCATGGCATAGCTTTGGGCGAGTGTCGCATCAGATCGACCCAACTGCGCCAGCCGAGGGCGTAGCCAATTGGTGTACCGAATCAAGCTAGCAGCGCTGGTTTTGGCAAGGCAGTCGTACAAATAGGCGAGATATGAACCGACCTCAATCGCCGCGTGTTCCAAGCGCGGCGCCAGTCCCTGGACCACAAACTGTTGCGCCGCGTCGGCGACAATCCGGTCTTGAGATGCTATCAGTACAACGCAGGAACTATTATCGTAGGCAAGAAAGTTCAGACAATTGCGCAACATCCGTTGCATATCTCCGACTGGTTCGGGCGGCAAGTGACGTTCGGCGATTTCGGCCAAAAACCAGAGGAGCTGTTGAATGTGAATGGTTGCCAGGCCGCGTTCGACCGCGCGTTCACGCATCCAGCGCAACTGCCGTCCGAGTACTTCGGGGTTGTTCATTCCTAGTGCATCGTTCAGATAGTCGAGATACCACCAGATCTCACGCAGCGCTCGCACGCGCCCATGAGCGTGATATGCATTCTGCCAGATCCAGTGATTATCATAGGTTGTGGCGACCAATGCTTCGGTCAGTTGATTCTGGGCGGCAGTAAGATATTTGGTGCTGGTGCGTGCATACTGCAAGGCGTGCAGCGCCGACTGGATGTAGTTGTGGATAACGGTCAACGCGTCTGGTGCAAGATAATCAGACGCAACCGACCAGATCAAAGTAAAGTTCTTGCGCACCAAGCCGGTTGATCCGTTCATATTGACCATGGTTTGGCGACGCCAAACTAGATAATCGTCCAGGATCATGGGCGAGTGATAGCGAATCGCTTTACCCAACGCGGCCAGATTTTGCCTTGTATCAATAGCTATTTTCTTTTCAATATCCGCTCCAAAGCGTTCGACTAAGTAGGGGTCTTCCAAATGCGCTTGGGCGACCTTGGTGAGAATCTGTGCGCGATGGGCGTCAATCAAACTTCCAATCTCAACATAATCCATAACATGCTCCAAAGCCGCAAGCTGAGAACGAGCGGATTGCGCTATTTCTGGGCGCGTAACTGTTCAGCGAGCTGGCGGACCATTTTGCGTACATCGCCGCCTAGAAATTGGCCCATAATCCGTCCGCGCAAGTCTGGCCGTTCGTAGAATGCCATGCCGCCATAGATAAATAACGGGCGTGGCGGTTCAATCCGCATAATCAGTTGACCAACTTCGATCAGGTTATGTGCGGACTCGACCATCGAAGCCGAGAGGCCCAAGACCTGCGGGCGTAACTGGCGAATGAGGTCAGCGAGGGTTGTATTCGGCACGTTCTGGCCGAGATAGATCACGCGGAACCCTGCCCAGCGCATGAAGAGAGAGAGCATAATCGCGCCCAACTCGTGCATTTCGCTCTGGGCGCAGCCAATCACAGCGAGCAGCGCGCTGGGGACATCAGTCTGAGCGTTGAGCATCGTCAAGAGCTTGGTCTGTACAAAGCGGCTGGAGAAGTGCTCGGCGGCAACGGAGACCTCGCCGCGGTGCCACCCCTCGCCGATTGCAACCTGCACCGGCATCAACAACTCGGTACAGACAGTCTCAGGTATATACAGGCTGCAAGCTTCATTCCAGACTGCCTCCGCGCTTGGCCGGTCGAAGGCGATCAGGGCGCCCATCAGGCGGCGCTGCAGCATGACCATGCTGCGATCTGGCGGGGCCGGCGGCGGCGGCGCTGGCTGAGCCGCTTTTGCCGGCGCTGTGCCCGCGCCAAACATCCATGTGGGCAGCCCAAATACGGCGGCTAGCGCCGGTAATTCACCGGATTGCTCCGGTGGGTTGGGGGTCTTGATTTCTGGTTGTGCGGCCTGGCTCGGTATCGATGCGGAGTCTAACGGGCTTGGCGCAATTGGTTCTGGTACAGGTGACATAGTTTGTTCCAATGGGCTCGACACTATAAGCGGTTCATCAGACGGCTGCGTTGGGGTGGCTGGGTTGTCAAAGGACACGGCAGGAACGTCAATCGGCGCTTGATTTGGCGCCGGAACCTTGATGTCGATAGAAGGTCGCTGATCTTCTGTGCTAACGACCTTGTCGGGTAAAATTCGTTCCAACAGGGCAGCGACGCTAATGGTGCTCAAGGCGGCGTGCGAGTCCGTTGGATCGTCTTCGTATTGACCAGTCATCAGCACACCCCAGGGTTCTCCATTGAGTAACAAGGGGGCTGCGGTCAAAGAGTGGGCGCCTGGCAGCAGTGCTTGTTCAGGATTTTGCGGGGTAAGCTGGATCAGGATGGGCGTGCGCTGTTGGAGGGCGCGCCCGGCAATGCTGTTCTGGAGGCTGAGCGGGGCAGGCTGCAGATTATCCCGCCAGACCAGCGGCTGGAGTTGTTGATCCTCGTAGCGGTAAAAGAGTTCTGCCGTTGTGCCAGCGTGGTGGTGGAGTACGGTCAGGGCGAGCGATAGCAGCGATTCGAGGTCTGTCGTACGATACTGCAGGATCTCCAAGAGTTCAGGGAACTTGCCAAGACAACTCGTCAGGGTAAGTCGCTCAGCCTCGATATGCATGGCAAGTTCATATGCGACGCTAGCCCAATAGATCCGGTTTGCTATTAGATCACGCGAACCAAGATCCAACGCTGGACGGCGCCGGGCCAGGCTCAGGAGGAGGCAGGCCCGGCTGATTATGCTCTCATCGGGGGTGAGGGCGCCTTCAAAGAGGTAGCGGCGCAGGTTGCCGTTTTGCCGTTCCGGAACAGCCTGAGTCAACAATGCGCCCCAAAAGACAGGGCTGTCAACAACCAGAAACCACTCGTTGCAGAGGGGAGAGTCTGGATCAAGTGCGACAAACTCGACCCCAGGGATATCGGGCGGATTGATGTCTTTCTCGCCATACACGGTCACGCTACGGCAGCAATTGGCCAGTTGGGCGATCCGGCCCTGATGTAAACGAAAGAGCGAAAACCGCAAGGTGCCAATTGCCACATCAGCTGCGAGCTGATGGTTTTGCACGACGATCTCGAGTTGCCTTCCAATGATAACCAACGCATCTGCAGGGAGGCGGAGGCGATAGTCTTCTGGCACTGCATGCACCAACTTGAACAAAGATGGACCAGTATTCACTGATTGGTTAACAGATGGAGATGAAGTTGTCATAGAAATCTATCCTCTTAATATTTGGAGGACCACAACGAGGTCGATTATGCTCAATGCTTCGTTTGCCCTTTGGCTGCCCATTAGGCGAATCCGTTGAACAGGAGCCAAGATCTCAAGGATGCATGGGACGTTATGTTGTTTGCAATGTAAGGTTCGCTTCCTCACAACAATAATGTAGAGTAATAAAAATAACGATATTACAAAGCTTAGCTCGTACGGCAGACTACAGCAAGTTCTAAGCGTGTCGAAAAAGTTGTCGCTTATCTGCTGGCGGTTATCTGCATGTCGTCCCAATCCTGACTGGAATAATGGGTGTTTGAAGAGGTTATCCCTGTCCAAACACCCATATGCGTGAGTTCTATTAAGCATAGAACGTAAGCAGTGCTATGTTGTAAGGCGGTGTTGTAAGGCGATAAGTTGTCCTCACGGCCTCGCATTTTTTCCAGGGTGTAGTGTGTGGTTTCCTGCATGATAACGATGATGAGCGATATTCCTGCGACAAATGTAGCAAGATAGTACTCATGATCCTCATGAAAAAATCGGTTGCACTCCTTAGTTTTTTCAATACTATTGTAATTTATAATTTTCGCGCTTGCATCTTGTCAAATTACTGAAAGATTACGTTGTAATAGACAAGATTTTATTGATGTTGTGTACTGTATGAATTCAAATTCATCTGTTGTATGGTGTACTTTCGTACTATAGGCGCCTTGCAGTGCTACAGAATATAGAAGAGATGAGATGCAAAACAAAAGATCTGTAGTGAAATAGAAGTTTCTTTACTATCGTAGATGCAAGAATATAATCTCCATCCGCTGACATGCGCCTTAATACCTACCTGATCGATCGTGTGGCATCCTCGTAAAGATCATATGCGTATATTTTGAACGACGCAGCTACTGCATATTGAAGCCATTTGGTTCGGTATTCTTGTCTGACTGTCTGCTGCTTGAGCGCTAAGATATATGGCGATGGGTGGTCTGGATATGGATCATGAAGAGTATATAAGCAGTAGAAGGCAGTTGACAAATATTGTAAAATTATTATATAAAGCCTGTCAAGGACTGTGATTCAACAGTTATATTCCGACGAAATGTAATATTTTGAGATATGATGTCGATTTTTTAGATATTTGTTTGGTATTGTCGTACGATTTGTTGTCGAATCGAGTATGGATATTGTAATCTTTGTGTATTTACTAGCGCTTTTGCAGTATTGCAACATGGTTTAAGATAATGAAAAGGATATATCTTGATTTTGTCAAGCGCTCAATACTTTCAGTATGCATTCAAGTCACGAATTCTCAAACTCTGTTGTATCCATCCCCGAACGGCCTTGGGTAATTCTACTCACCGTATGCACTAGGGAACCATGCACGAAGGATGGTTCGGCGGTGAGTTTTGAGCGATGACAACGACTCTCGGAGGGGAACGATGCCACGCCTTATTCAGATGACTACGCTTCCGACTGTACGCCGTAGTTTGTTTGTCGGGCGCATGCGCGAGTTGGAGGAGTTTGGCAACTCTATCAATGCGTTGTTGACAGGAGATCAATCGCCCGCGCAAACACCATTCTTTCCCCATATCTTTCTGATTTCCGGCGCGGATGGTATGGGTAAAACGTCGCTGGTGCGAGAGTTCCTGCGCGTCGCCGCAGCGAAGTTTCCGCCACAGCAGATTATTCATCTCGACTTGAGCAACCAGCACATTCCGACAATTGACACCTTCATTGAAGTGCTGGCCAAGGTGATTCGCCAACACCATCCGGATTTTGACAAGCGCTACAAACATGCCGCTACGTGCCGGATAACACAGGGGCCGCGCTACCAAGAGCTCCAGCGGCAGTGGGTGCGCTGGGAATTTTTGTGCCAGAATAGTGCTGCCAACAGCGCCTTACTGGAGAGCCATCGTCGAACTGCGGCGCTGGCTGAACAGCATCTGACCTCGCGTGATCTCTACCCTTCCGTCTATGTCGAGGCGCAGGAGCGATTGGCGATTAGTGAACTTACCGCCTTATCATCATTTCGCGACACCCACGGTTCGCCGCCGGCGTCGTTTGAAGCGTTGCTTCAACATGAGTTTGGCGCCGATGCCAAACTGCTGCAACAAGATGAAGAACTGTGGCGGGCGTTTATCGAGGACTTGTACGAACTCGTCGAAGCAGCGCCGTTGGTGCTTGCCATCGATGGCTACGAACAGGCTGAACGATACGATGGATGGTTACGGACGCAGTTGCTGACGCAGAGCAGTGATCGTATGTTGACCGTTATTGCGAGCCGCGACCATCTGAATGATGCCTATTTCCACACCTTCGGATCGCTCGCCACCTGGCTGATCCGTTCATACGATCTTGATGAACAACCTTTACAACCTCCAGAGATACAGCATTATCTCCGGCAACTCTATAGTACGCCCCATCTTCCCGGCGATCTGGTCGAGCAAGTCGCCATGAAGAGCGGAGGGCTTCCGGTAGTGCTCGAAGCGCTTGGCAACCAGTTGTCGCTCTATGGTGAACTCACCTCCAATGGTGCGGTCGATTTCGCAGCAATGGATCGTAACCAGGTTGTGGATGCCGTCACGACCTATTTTCTGAATACAGTGCTCGAAAGCGAGTACGACAATCAGGCGATACCCGACTCGAAGCTGCTTGATCGCCAGCGCATTCGGGCATTGGCATTGTTGCTGCGCCCCGATATCGGGCTGATTTGTGCGCTTTGGGGCGTGCCGCGCCCGGAATGTGAACCAATTACCAGCCAACTGGCGGAACGCTACACCTTTATGTTTGCTTCCGAGACGTATGTATTGCAACAGGCAGTGCGAAAGAGCGTGCGCTCCGATACCTATGCGCGAGGGCGGAATGCGAGCGATTGGACCAGTCTGGAAAAAGGTTTACGTCGCTGCTTGAAGCTCATCCACGCGCGGATCGTGCAGCTTGAGCGGGATTTGACCGATCTCGATAAACGCTACTCGCATTCTGGCTGGCGTCATTCCGTGCTCGAATTGATCAATGTCTTGCTGTGGATCGGCGAAGATAAAAGCGCCATGCGTCGTCTTCTCAACCATTGGATCGAGGCCCGCTGCGCCGATCCGGCCATGGCCGATACGCTGATCGATCTTGCGGCTGAACTGGCCCCGCAAACATCGAACTGGGCGCTCTTGGTCCAAGCTCTTCGGGCAAAGGATCGTTATCAACTACTGGCGCCATTTGTCTCTCTTCTTGTTCCCCAGACCCAGGCGGTGCTGTTCTTTTTGCGCGCTCGACAGGTGCAAGATGTCAGGGGCGGGGATGGAGGCGGCAATGTTCACATCAACCATCGGATCATGCTGCTTGAGCAAGGGTATCAGCTTGACAATACGTGGAAGCGGCTCAAGCAGGCCTTGGCGGAAGCTTATGCCGACCAGGGTCGTTTGCGCACAACCCAAAACGCCTATGCTCGCGCCTTGACCGACCTGGACCATGCCTTGAAACTCTGGCCCGATGTGCCCGATTGGCTCTATTTACGCAGTATTACAAAGGGTATGCTTGGCGATCTCGAAGGCGCATTAGTCGACCTCAACCAGGCGCTCGCCATGCGACCTCATGTACCCGATTTGCTCTTCCTGCGCGGTGTCACCAAAGGTTCTCTGCAAGATATACAAGGCGCGCTGGCTGACTTCGAGCGCGCGCTCACGGCAAATCCAAATGATAGTGATATGCTCTATTTGCGGGGCGTCGTCAAGGGGATTTTGGGGGATTTGCAAGGCGCATTGGCCGATCTTGACCAGGCGTTGTCGCCGGATGCCGATCCTTCTTACGAGCGATTGTACAAACGCGGGTTGATTAAAGGTGCGGTTGGCGACTTAGAAGGGGCGTTGGCCGACTTCGATCGAGTTCTGATCCGAAACCCCGACACTCCTGAAACGCTCTACCGACGTGGCCTGATTAAGGATCGCCTGGGCGATTTGGAAGGGGCGTTGGCCGACTATAATCGCTTTTTGGTCATGCGTGCCGATGATGCCGATGCCTTATCCCGGCGGGGAATTATTAAAGAACGACTAGGGAGCCCCTCGGAGGCGCTGTTCGATTTCGAGCGCGTGTTGGCGATGCGCCCTGATGATCCGAACGCATTGTATTGGCGCGGAGTCGTCAAAACAAAGCTGCACGATTATAACCAGGCGTTGGCCGATTTCAACCGGGTTAGCGTCTTGCGACCCAATGATCCTGATGCTTTGCACCATCGCGGTATTGTCAAAAGGCTGCTGGGAGATATAGACGGCGCATTGGCGGACTTCGATCTGGTGCTCACCTTGCGGCCCGATGATCCTCAGACCCTGCATCAGCGCGGCATTATCAAAACGGGCCAGGGCTATTTGGGCGAAGCGCTCGACGATTTCGATCGTGCGGTTGCAATGAACCCCGATGATGCCGAGATGTACTACCTCCGCGCTATGACAAGAAGCGGGATCGGTGATACAGAAGGGGCGTTAGCCGATTTTGATTATGTGGCGAAACAGCGGCCCGAGGATGCAAATGTGTTCTGCCGTCGCGGGGTTGTCCGCAGTGAGGTAGGTGATCTCGCTGGCGCACTCGCTGATTTCGACCAGGCGCTGAGTCTCCGCCCCAAGGATTCAGAAACACTGTATCATCGCGGTGTTACGCGCAGCGAAGTGGGCGATCTCGCTGGTGCGCTGGCCGATTTCGACCGGGTTCTCGAGTTGCGTCCGGACAATCCGCACATTCTTCTCCAGCGCGGGATTGTCCGTAGTGAAGCCGGTGATGTCATTGGCGCGCTGGCCGATTTCGATCGGGCATTAAGTTTGCGCCCCGACGATCCGGATATACTGCTCCAGCGCGGGATTGTGCGCAGCGCAGCGGGCGATCTGCAGGGGGCCTTGGCTGATTTCAATTGGGCGTTGAGCCTCCGTCCCGACGATCCCAATACGTTGCTCCAGCGCGGGATTACCCACAATGAAGCTGGCCACTTACAACACGCGCTGGCTGACTTCGATCAGTTGCTCGCATTTCATCTGAACGACCCCGATACTCTGTATTACCGCGGTATCGTCAAAGACCGGCTGGGCGACAAAATGGGCGCCCTCGCCGACTTCAATCTGGTTCTCGCTCTGCGCCCTAACGATGCTGATGCTTTCTTCCAAAGAGGTTTGGTCAACAACATCATCAACAATAAGCGTGGCGCATTAGCGGATTTCGATTGGGTGCTCACCCTGCGCCCGGAGCATGTGGATGCGCTGCGCAATCGGGGCATTATCCGGAGCGAGATGGGGGATTTCACAAGCGCCTTGGCCGACTTCAACTGCGCAATCGAGCTGTTTCCTGATGATCGCGATCTGCGTTATCAGCGCGCTAAAGTCAGAGGTTGGCTCAGTGATCTGGAAGGTGCGCTGTCTGACTATGATTGGGTCTTGGCGCGCTATCACTATGATATAGATTCACTCCAGGGTCGTGGCTTTATCAAACGTGCGCTGGGGGATTTGCGAGGTGCATTGGTTGATTATGACCGCGTCCTAGCCCGTCGTCCCAAAGATGTTGATGCACTCAGCAACCGTGGTGACATCAAACAAACGCTTGGTGATTTGGCGGGCGCATTAGATGACTTCGATCAAGCGTTGAAAAATCAGCCCGACGATCATGAGCTGATGGCCAAGCACCGTGTCCTGAAGAAGAAGCTGCGATTATAGTCATCGTGACAGACTAGGCTTGTCATGTATGTTAATCGCTATGATCATCTCATTTGCAATCGATCAATACAGCCCTGTCACAAACTGTATCTGCGAAGTTCAGCCTATGAAGGATTGGTTGCGGCCACGTAACAGTTTGAAAACCTATTTTATGAGTAGGCGGATCGCTCACTCCGTCCATGACAGAAAACGATAAAGCTGAAAGTGTGCGGCGCTTCTTTGCTAAAAATAACAAAGAGACTCGCCTATGTGTGATCGATTGCATATGTCTTGTCAATAGGAGAAGCCGAGATGGCAATGGTTACCTTGAAATCTACACATGATTATGCCAGGCGCATGCTCGAAGAGCGTCATACTGAACAGGCTATCGCCTTGGTTCATCATGTTCTAGAGTTCTTCCCTGATAACCTCGATGCTCACTACATTCTTGGCACAGCATATCTCGCCAGTGACCAATTTGAGCAGGCTCGATTCGCTTTTCAACGAGTGCTTGATGCTGACCCGGAAAACGTTGCAGCGCGTAACAACCTGAGTCTTATGTATGAGCGTGAAGGCAAATTGGAAGATGCAGTGCGTGAACTTGAGCAAGCTCTTGATATACACCTCAACAAGGTCGAACTACGTGCTCGCCTGCAGCAACTCTATACAAAGATTGGCAGTAGCGCAGCACAACGCGAATATTTCAGCCAAGCGGGCTTGGCTCGCCTCTATGCCAAAGGTTATCTGTTTGATCAAGCTATTCAGGAGTTTCGCAGTATCGTCGAGGAGCGCCCGGACCGTATCGATGCTCGTATTGGGTTGGCTGAAACGCTCTGGCGTGATGGCCAGGCAGACGCAGCGCTTGTTGAGTGTCGCACCATTCTTGCTGAAAACAGTTTGGTGCTCAAGGCCAATCTGATCCTTGGCTATGCACAGCTCACCGCTGGCGATTCGGAGGGTGAGCAATATTGGCAAATAGCCCAGCGCTTTGATCCTTATCAGACCATTGCCTATGCGCTGTTCAATTCTGTGCCTTCAACCGTTGTACCGCAGGTAACGTTGCCGGCGGGGGATTGGATAATCTACGAACAAGATTTCTTATACGCGACGCAACAACCCCATACTTTGAATGGGCGAACTGTTTCGGAACTTGCCGCCATCGCTCAGGAGGCGATCCGCCTTGTGCCGGAAGAAGAAGTGATCCCTGCGACGTTTATGGCGGTCACTGAGCTGGAGGGGGAAAAGCCCCCGATTGTGCCGGAAGAGAATGCGTTATCCGTTGCGCCGGACGGGGACGCAACACCTGTCGTATCGGAACACAGGGCGCCCCCTATTGGGTCAGAAGAGGAAGTGACAGCCCTCATGCCGGAAGAAGAAGCGATCCCTGCGACGTTCATGGCGGTCACTGAGTTGGTGGAAGAGTCCCCGGTTGTGCCGGAAGGAAACGCGCTATCTGTTACGCCGGACGGGGGCGTAACGCCTGTCGTATCGGAAAATATTGGGTCAGAAGAGGAAATGACAGCCCTTGGTTCAACAGCGGACGCAGCGGCGGTCGAGCTGGAGGACGCAGCGCCTCCGGTCGGTTTAGAAGCGGACGGAACAGTGGTCGAGCTGGAGGGCGCAGCGGCGGTCGAGCTGGAGGACGCAGCGGCGGTTGAGCTGGAGGGGGAGCTTCGCCTCAGCGACGAAACTGATGCAATGATAGCTTTCCTCTCTGAATTGGGCTTGACTCCCGCAGAGATTATTCGGCTCGAAGAGGTTGCCAGATTAGAGGCTGTCAGCCCAGCGGCTCTTAATGTTTTGACCCCATCGACGATGGAGCAAGATACAGCGACTATGGCGGATCCAGAGACGACGAGTGAGGACACAATAGATAAGGCTGATGTATTACCCACAGCAGATGCGAGCCATTTACCTTTTGAGCTAGGTTCTGTAGACTCCGATGAGATTGAACTTTCGGACGAAATCGATTTTGAAGAAATAGAACAAAACAAGGAAGACAGCGCGAGCTTTGACCTTGAACAAAATACTGTTGACGACGCTTCTGAACTGAAGTTGTCGTTGGCTGCAACAGTATCTGAACGCACAGTTAATACCAGTGATGCTTCACTCAGGCAGTTGATGCAACTTGGGCAGCGCCAAGGCTTTGTCGATCTGAAGGATATCATCGATATCGAGCAAGATTTCAAGGCTCGGATCGCGCGAATTATCGCGATCAGTTGGTTATTGCGTCAAGCGGGGATTGAGATTCGCAATGGCGACTCTGTGGTCGATACAACAACCAGCACAATCACGGTGAACCCTCCGTCTGCAGTGGTGTCGCTTGATGCATCGAAACAAGCGGCTACGTTGCACAAGGCTGGCAAACATCCCTCATTCGGTCTTGACGAACTGGGATTGACCGAAGAAGCCATTGCGCGACTTGCCGCCACTGGAGCCAATTCGCTTGGAAACGTCGCCAAAACGGCCCAGACCCCAGATCAACCCATGCCAACTGCGACTCCAACAGAGCCGCAAGAGGCTGCCTCTGAGTCTCTATATGGCAGCGACATTGTTGGGTTGATGAGCCAAATACCTTCTGTGGAAACATCCGTCGACCGAGGTGAGCTCCCCAACATTGTTAAGCCGTCACCCATGTCACCGCCAGCGAGGGAACCCTCCAAACCGCCAACAGTCAAACCTTTCTCACTAGAGGATCTAGGATTAAGCCCGAGCGAGATCGCAGCTCTGGAAGCGTTCCCCGATGTTTGGTCAGGGATCTCGGATCAAGCAGAGCAAGTTTCTTCCGCCGAACAAGTTGAGCAGATGCCTATCGCTGGAGCAATTGATATCGAAGCTCCAGCCGCTTCTTCAGACATAATGGCTCCTTCCCTAGAAGAGTTGGGGCTGGACTCTGATGAAATCGCGGCCCTAGCGGGCAAGGCGAGCGAGCCGCCCACAGACGCGGCGGCGGGGGAAGCGCCCTTCTCACTGGCAGACTTGGGGCTCGATCCAGATGAGATTGCCGCGCTGACGGGCGAGA
>JAKSDJ010000226.1 GCA_022360155.1 Chloroflexales bacterium
CCTAACACTCTAACACAGTGAACCGTCTGTTTCGATTACTAAGGATGATACGTCATATGACACGATATGTCCAAGCACAGATCTATTTGGCATATATTCATGCTGATCTCCCCATCTTGGCAATGCTGGCGCAATGGTAGTGATCTGCATAGAAACAGCCCGCTTTGTGTGTGGCGGGGGCGGTTTCTTGGCGAGCGGCGTCGCCTTCTCTCATCTGGTGAGTGGGGCAAGCGACATCGGTAATCGCCCAGAAGCGCTGTATCAGGCGCGCATCCTCTTTCGTGCGGCGGGTCGTGTAAATGGCAGGACATACGCGGTCATCAGTCGGCAGGAAGGTTTGGAGGGCTTGCAGCTTGGATATATCGTTATTAAATCTTGATACATCTAAGTCACCAGTCGGCAGGAAGGTTTGGAAGGCGGCAAGCTCCAAGAATCCTTTTTCTTGCCGTGGCAGCAGCGGCAGCGCCGCCACGGCCACGGCAAGAAGGAGTTTTCAGGGAAGCTTCGCCTCCCCGATCCCCACCACTGCGTAAGTCCTGTAAATGACGGAATAGTACGCGGCTCTAATGTTCTTCTAACCATTATTTAATGTATACACGCTCGATCTATGGGATACTTGATCCTCAAAAGCAGCCAATCGCGCTGCCAAGCGTTGTGTGATGTCGCCCGATGTGTCCCATCCAAGATGGCGGCATTACAGCCAGGTTCTCTGACAATTTACGGCCCTGTCTGCTGTGTTCAGTGGATCCCTTGGTGTCCCAAACTGGCACTCTCGTATTAGTCGACTCACAACTCCGCGCCAGGAGGACCGCGATGAACCCGTCACAGCGTCATTGGAACCTCTTTTTATCCGCAGCGATCCCGGCCCTCTTTCTTGCGTGGGCGCGCCGTGGCGCCCCTGGTTTTGTCTACGCATTGTGTATTGTGGCGTCTCTCGCTATTGGTCTGGCGATGTATGAGAAAATCAGCCAAGGCCACCGCTTCAGCCTGGCTGATTATCTCGCGCTTCTCTCGATTGTTGTGACCATGTTTATTGGTATGGTCGAAATTTTGGAGATAGCCCCGTTGCCGATAACGGGAAGCAATCCAGGCGAAACCTCTACCGAAACGCCCGTTGAGGATACCCCGATGATGACAACGACTCTCGCTGTTGTGGGGGGCGATACGCCACTACCATCACCGACCAGCTCGCCTGCGGCGCCGCCAACCAACTCGCCCGCAGCGTTGACTGCCACGTCCATCGTACCAAGCGCTCCCTCTCAGCCGACCAACGCGCCGGAACAGCCCGCTGCTCCAGCAGCAACAGCAACGCAGACGCCTACCGCTCAGCCGACCAATCTGCCGCTTCCAACTGCTACCGCACCTTCATCGGCGAATCCTCCGTCCACGGCCCGACCCGGCGTGCTGCCGCCCCGACCGTTGGGTGCAGTCGCCACGCCGATCACCGAGCCTATCCCAACGATACCTGGTCCGACCGCGCCGCCGACCAGAGCCCCGCCGACGCCCACGCCCACAGCAACCCGGTCGTCGACGCCGACACGAACAAGCGTAGCGACACGAACGCCCACAAATTTGCCGCCGATCACTGTGGCGGCAACTGTGACCTCTACCGCGACCTCTACCGCGACGCTGTCGCCACCACCAACTGAGACTCCACTACTGCCAACTGAAACGCCGCTCCTAACCGAAACCCTGCCGCCAAACCCAACAGCAACACCCACGGTGACAGTGACAGCGGCATCCACGACGACGCCCGCAGCGACAGCGACGGCGACAACGACGCCCGCAGCGACAGCGACACCTATAGCGACAGCGACAACGACGCCCACAGCAACAGCGACAACGACGCCCACCGTGACGGCGCCGCCCACGGCAACAGCGACGGCGATGCCCATGCCCACAGAGCTTCCAACAGCGACGGCGACAACGACGCCCACGGCAACAGCGACGGCGCCGCCCACGCCTTGCATACCCGGCATGCAACCGCTAGACATCGTTCTTGTGCTCGACCGCTCTGGCTCTATGGCTGAGAGCAATTCGTTTGGCGTCGCTCAGGAAGCAGCACAGTCCTTTGTCGCCTATATGGATCTAACCCGCGATCAGGCGGGGCTGGTCTCGTTCAATGACCAGGCTACCTTAGACCAGCCGCTGACTCAAGATCGCGCTGCACTAGAGGCGGCGATCATTGGGTTGGAGGCGGGAGGAGGCACCAACATCGCCTTGGGCATCCTCATGGCCACGCAAGAGCTATTCAGCGAGTGGCGTCAGCCCGGGGCGCAGCCGGTCATCATTTTGTTGACCGATGGACAAGCGAAGGACAAAGAAGAGCCTGCGCGAGCGGCGGCTGAAGCGGCGAAGCGTGCGGATATCCGGCTGATCACGATCGGGTTGGGAGAGGTCAACGAAGACCTGCTCAAGGCGATGGCTTCGGCTGAGACCGATTACTACGCCGCGCCATCGGCGGAAGAGATGTACGCAATCTATCAGTCGATCGCGCAGGTTCTGAACTGTGAAAGCCATGACCAAAGCAGCATCGACACTGCTCGCCTGCATCCGACTACCATGGCTGCTCGTGGAGAGTGGCCACGCGCCACTTCGGTTCAATACCGCGCCGCTGCAGCTAGCTTGTGTCTTTCTCTGATGCTCAGTCTACCGGCTCACTTTATGCGCGTCTCATAAGGCAACGAGACGGGTTATTCTGAACCCTTCGGCTCTGCTCTGGACTAGCGCAGCGAAGAATCTCTGCGCCAAATGGTGCAAGATCCTTCGTTGCGCTCAGGGTGATATCTCCGGTGATACTCCGCACGCCCTAAAGGACGGCGGCTTCTGGTAGTTGCCCGCCCGTGTTCAGGGGACTACGCAGAACCCGCACCTGGTGCGGGATACGATACGTTGTGCTTCCGGTGGGGCAGATGCGCCCCGGTGTGCCATGCTGCTGCACCGACAGGATATTGACTGCGCCCAACCCATCCCGGTGTCCGCTGAAACCACACTGCCCACAGGTATAGCCCCTGCCGCGTGGTTTGCGCCGACTCCCGCACTGCGGGCACGTCTGCGACGTAAATCGTTCGCTCACCAGTTCCGTTTGGATGCCTTCCGCTTCGGCCTTGTACGTGATGGACTGGCGCAGTTTGCCGTGCGACCAGTTGGCAATCTTCTGATTGCTCTTTTTGCCCAGCTTGACCTTATCAGCCGCATCGCGCACATCCCCGATAGCCGTAACGCCTGCGCCCATTGCCGCCGCTGTGTTGATGACCTCACGGGAGACTTTGTGTTCCATATCGCGGGTGCGCTTGGCTTGCTGGTACAGAAAGCGGTTGATGCGCTTCTGAAGCCGTTTCCATCGCCGAGAGCCGCGCTTGTATGCGCTTTGCTGTTGGCGCAGTTCAGCCAGTCGCTTGGCAGTATACTGGCGTTGGCTGCGCAACTCCCGGCACGTGATAATCACCGTGTGGCGCCCATCACTTAGCGCTGCCGGATGAACTTCACCCAGGTCTACGGCAACCACGTTCGTGCCGGGAGCGGACTTTGGTTGTTTGCCGGTTTCGACCACGATATGCCAGAAATAACGCCGCTTGCTTCTATCGTAGATCAGGCGCACTTCCCGCACCGCCAGCACGTTTCGCAGATGTTCCGGCAACGTGATGCGGATGGGTGGTAGCCCCTGCGCCCGTGCTAGCACCAGGGTATCGCCTTCGCGCCGGATGCCCGTTTGTTTCCAGATGGTGGTCCGGTGTTTCTGCCGCTTGTAGGGATAGCGGGTGTCCAGTCCAACGTTCCGGTATCTCCGCGCCGTTTTGCACGCTTTATAAAAGCCCTGTTGGGCCGCATCAATCGAATGGGTGTGCAAGAGTACGGGCTGTCCAGCGTTGACCCTATCGTTCCACTTCTCCGCCCCGTCCTGGCTGAGCCAATGCCCGGTGTGGCGATAGGTGCGCCAGTGAAAGACCGCAACCTGGGTGTAGCGTTCCCCGCTGGCTCGGTTCAACGCATCGGCTTCCGTCCGATTGAGGCGGCACGGCTCAATATGGGTTCGGATCATAGAGCATCCTTGTTGCGAACATTTATTCCTATATAACTATTCTGCTCCATTCCAAAGCGGAATGCAAGGGCTGAAGCCAACGAGAAACCCGCCTTACCGCACGCGCTGAAGCGCGGCGGGTTTATTCGGTCAGACTGTTGGGATTTTGGTTGTGGCGTTTAGGCGAAAATGCTATCCCACCTACCCTCAATCCAGTTTGATAAATTGTTTACATTTCGCATTTATCTTAGTATGATATAATGTAGTCGCCCCCTCGCCTAACTATTTATTGCATCGCTGACCGCCCTTTGGGCGGCGCCAGACGGCGGATGCCAACAACCAGCGCAAATTGCGGTCTGTGCGCCAGCGTAGGCGCCTGGTTGTGTTGGGCGATAATGAAGGAGGTGCTTCATTCAGCGCGGTTGATGACCGGACGACGCTTCCTGTGCGTTGCGTCGCTATTACCTCTTACGTGTGGTGAAAACCCGTGAGCAGTTCGGTACATGATAGACATGGTATAGTGGCCTTACAGCTTGAAAAGTGAGGAAACCTATGTATCGTCGATATGCCGATCGACAGCCGCGCCTCAAGTCAAACTTCCTGGGCCTTCTGGTTCTAGTTGCTCTGCTTGCCACGAGTGTTGGAACGAGCGCTGCCCAGCAGGACAGCCAGCCCGCAGCCAGCGATTTGCACACCATCGTCGCCAGCGATGGCGTGACGCCCGAGGCCCTTCCCACGAGCGAGTCCCGCCGCCAACGCTGGGGCGTGTCCACTCCCTTTGCAGGGACGGACATTCTCCCGCTTCTCCCGGCGGCCGATCTGGATGCTGCCAACGAAGTCGCCGTGGCGCCGGTCCTCCCCGGCGACCAGGTGAGTCCAGAATCGGTCATTGGGCCCGATGGTCGATACCGTATTACGGCCACGACCAGCTACCCCTACCGCGCTATCGCTTTCATAACCTCTAATATTGGGTCGTGTAGCGGGTGGTTGATTGGTCCCGATACCGTCGCGACGGCGGGGCACTGTATCCACAATGGGAATTGGGCCAGCAATGTGCGTGTGTATCCCGGTCGTAGCAGCAGCTCGACTCCGTATGGGAGCTGCGGTGCGACGCGCCTCTACTCCGTGACCGGTTGGACGCGCGACCGCAATCGCGACTACGATTATGGCGCCATTAAATTGAACTGCGACGTGGGCGATACCACAGGCTGGTTCGGCTTTCGGTGGCAGTCCAGCAGCATGAATGGTCAGTCGACCTACCTGGCAGGGTATCCGGGGGACAAGTCTTATGCGACGATGTGGCGGCATGATGACCAGGTTCGCGAAACCCGTTCTCGCCGCTTGTACTATGCCAACGATACTTATGGCGGGCAGAGCGGCTCGCCGGTTTGGAATGGTCGGTCGAACTGTTCCCCGTGCGGAATCGCGATCCACGCTTATGGCAGGGACAGCACCGGCTACAATGGGGGCACCCGCATAACCGAAGCAGTGTTCAACAACCTGCTCAATTGGAAGAACGCTCCGAAATGATCCGCTGATCCGTTGGTATTGTTTTGCAGCGTCATACAGTCCTAAGCCTACAGCAGTGCAACAATGCGTTGCTGCTAGTGTGACGCTGCTGAGAGATGAGTGAGCGCCAGCGGACGAAGCATGGAATAGTGGCGCCGTGGGTGTGGGCGTCTTGACCAAGACGCTTACGCCCACGGCCATTGGAGTGAGACGCTCTGGTAACGCTAGGAGAATTAGATGGAAGGACAATCGCAGGGTGACAGGAAAGGACGTATGTTGCTCTTCCTGGTGGCGCTCGTTATGTTCGGGTGTGGGACGGCGGTGAATCCCCTCGCATCAGGCGGCCCGGATACCCCAAGCAGCGGGCTGCCTGGTCAGCCAGACGGCGCGCCGCCCCGTAACAGGGTCCAAGGACAGGTGTCCGATAAAGGCGGCGCATCCTTGCCTGGAGTGCTTGTGACGCCCCGTTCGACCGACGCGCCGCCGCAGGCCGTGCCCGAGATAGCCATCACTACGGATGAGGATGGTCGTTATCAGTGGGTTCTGCCACCGGGAAATTACGAGTTGACCTTCACGCAGAATGGCTATGCGCCAGCAACCGTAGCAGTTACCGTGATGGCCGATCGTCCGGTCACCGTCGATATTATCCTCCAACACCGATAAGATGCGACGAGGCGGCTTGATAAACAGTCGTCACGCGATCAAGACCAATCACAAAGGGGAGTGTGCTTCGATTCTGTTCATCTCCGGTATAATCCGAGGCGCAGCGCTCATTGTGCTTCCCTCAGGCGCAGCGCTGTACTTCGCCGATCCGCTTCTGTGTTACACAACGCTTCTTTTTGTTTGTTGAACCAATTGTACGCTGGTTTGTCGTTCTAATGAAATTTGACAATCAACAGAGGTAGTCTGCCGTAGTGCCGCCTTTAGGTGGTTTTATGGCAGTACCGTCGCCTGAAGGCGGTACTACGAATAGCTTTTCTCATTACCGGTTTTGATCGTCAAGATTCATTAGGTTAACGTGAGCCTAGAGGGGAAGGAAAGGTGATGATGGAACGACTGCGCGCATTTTTGGTTTCAAAGAAAGCGTTTGTTCATGTCGTTGGGCTGTTGTTGATGTGTGCGGTTTTAGGTTCGTGTGGCAGTACTTCGGCCCCTTCAACGGAGACGTCTACCGCCGCTCCAACTCCAACAATCGCCGGCGCAACCTGGCCATCCGGCCATGCCACGCCCTCAACGATGGCGCCTACCGCCGCTCCAACAATAGCCGGCGCAACCCCTACACCAAAAACCCAATACCTTGAGATTTCACCGGCGAGTGGTGAGCAATTTCCCGTCAACCGGGAGTTTCCGGTTCGTATTACTCTTGGCTATAGTGCAGGAGAGATCACATTTACACCACACCCAGATGAAACGTCGGGAGTAGTTGTAACGCCCCGCCCCATTGGAACACCAGGTTTGCCCTTGCAAAAGCAATTGGAGGAGCAATATGGCCCTGGCAATGCGTTTATCACCACACGCTTGACTGGCTCCGGCGATATTACTCCGCCCGAGCAGGTTCGGTATCGACTGCGCGACCAGGATGAAATAACCTGGGTCTGGTTGGTGGTGCCGAAACGCCCCGGATCGATGACCCTTTTTCTCGAGGTGTTTATCGAGTGGGCGCCGGATCAAGGGGAAGCTCCGACACAGTACCAAGTGCTTGCTGAAGCTATTCGAGCGGAGGTGTACACACCCTTGGCGGTGTTTGGCAACTCGATAGAGTTCACCACTGTTCTAGCGGGGATGGGCGGTATGGTCACGGGAGCTGTCTTCACCTGGGTTGGACAGAGATTGGCAGTGTGGCTAAACAGCCGGGGCAGGCGCTCATCCTGGAAGGCGCGATAGCTGGTCGTGCTGGAATGGGTAGGGCTATCGTTTTCTTGCAACTGCTCGAATTTTAGCAAATAAACTGTCTCGTGTGTAAAATTGAAGGAAGCAAAGAGAGCCTATGATTCTACTAAACAGTGTTCTAGAGCGCGCAAAAGACAATTATCCAGCTGGGTTATCGGATGACAAACTCTTCGAGTTCTACTGTGTCGACAATATCCTCATTAATTACGATCTTGACTATGCTGAGATCGAAGTGTGTCATCAACGAAACTGATCCTGTGAAGCGAGACAAGATTATCCGTGCGACCAACCGGCAGACCAGTATTACTAGCTCGTCGTTCCGCGCTACAGAACCGGTGCATCGTGAAATTGAAGACTATTTGCTGACGCTTGGATACTACTATGACCGACGTAAGAATGCCTATAAGCGTGAGGGCAAGCCAGCCGATAAAATTATCAGCATCGACCGACTAGCGCAAGCAGTTTTGGCTATTCTGAAACAGGAACCGCATACTGCTCGTGCTAGGCCGACAACAGCAATAAAGGACAAGCGGGATTACAAAAGGATCTTTTCTGGTAAGAAGACACAACAGCCGCTGGAGATGTATGGTGTTATCGTTCAGATGCTGAACGCGATTGAACAGTATTTTCGTGCCCTTCCAAGTCAGCAAGAGGAGCGAGTGTATCGCAACAAATGGTGCTCGGCTGGGCGTTGAATGGCAGTAAAAATCTGCCTGCTCCCCGTATTCCTCACCTCGACTTAGCGAGGATGACAAATGACCAGATCAAGGCAGTAGTGGAGTGAGTGTTTTCGGAATTTCAAGCAGCTGGCGCTGAAGACCAGACTGCAAAACAATCCGCCTTTACCACACGCTTGACAGATAATTGGAGTATAGCAAAAACAACTGTACAGGTAGTCAATCCTTGAAGACTTCCAGAGACGACCCTCTTTTTATACGTCGATGTCTTTGTGACGTTGTTAACCAGTGACGAAGGAACAAGTTATGTGCTGGTGCAATACAAGGTCGCGCGTCCTCATCGCACCTTTTCTCAGCTTGTATTCCTGAACCCCGCCGGGTCGGCGTGAGCCAGGCTGGCGCTGAGTACGGCGCTGAACCACTCGGCCATTCCATCAAAGTCGGTGGCGCCGCCATCGAAGAAACGCTGGAAGATCAGGCCGGTGAGAAACACGAAGAACGCGGTCACTGCGGTGTGGTCGGATGTGCCGAGGTACTGAGCGATTGCCGCCACATATTCGTCTGTAGCCGCCTGAATGATCCGGTTCTGGCGCAACTCGTTCGGGCCGTTGACGCGGACATACTCCATCAGCACCAGGTATTGTTGCATCAGCCAGGCTTCCTGCTCGGCGCAGTAGCGTAAAACCGTGCGCACGCGCTCCTGAAGCGTTGTCGCTCCCGCTTGCTCGTGATAGGCGGCGAACGCGGCGAGGTCAAGCTGCACAATCGTCTCGCAGACGGCTTGGAAGAGCGCTTCTTTGTTCGGAAAGTAGTGATACAGCGTGCCTTTCGAGACGCCCAGCGCTTTTGCAATGTCGCGCATCCCCAGTGCGGCATAGCCATGCTCGGCAAACAGACTGGTGACGATTTGGATGATTTCGTTCCGATAGGCATTGTGATCAACGATTTTAGGCATAGCGCTTCTTGTCGCTCACTTTCTGAGGCGTTGCCATACCAGGCCCCCAGCCGCCGCCATGCCTGCCAGGACCAGCCAGGGAGCCATGTTCGGCGTTGCGCGATCCAAATTTTGCATCGGGCGATAATCGTGGGGCCGCTGCGCCGCGCCAAACTGCTTGCTGAGGAAACGGGCCGCGTTTGCCGCCCCGTCCCACTTCTGATATTCGGCTTGTAGAAGCCGAGCCCGTTCCTTGGCATGTTGATCGCCCAGCAGAGTTTGTACGGCGTTCCTGACCGCCGCGGCTGTAACGCGCTTTTTGGGAATGCGGCGGGCGCTGCCCCAGTTGGCCGCTGCCTGAATATTAATATCCTGCTCTGGCTGCATGCCAATGCCAACAAACGGGCAGCCCGATACCAGTGCAGTCTGGACCGTACCCTGCCCTCCGTGGATGACCGCCAGGTCGACGAGCGGATTGACTTTGGGCGCGGGCAACCAGTCGGTGACGTAGACGTTGGGCGGCACGCGGGCCTCGATCCGCTCAAGGTAGGCTTGAATGGGAGCGATCACATCCACCGGCAGGCCGTCGAAGCTCTCCAGTACTGTCTTGACAATCTCGGGTTGGCCGGAGCTGCCCATCGCAAAATAAATCAGCGGGCGCTCGCGTTTGGCGGCCAGTTCTACGATGAATGGCGGCGTCTCGCCTTCCAGGTTGGCAAAAATGGGGCCGATGTAGGACCAGTTGGGCAGGAGGGTTGGCAGGCCGGTGGTAAGCGGAATATCGGTGACCAGGTTGTAGTCGCCCTCCCAGACCCCGACCAAACTCGGGAAGCGGCGCAGACCATAGCTGGCGGCGATGCGCCGAAAAGCGCCGGTCATCAGCGGCGCGTAGAGCACGATCCAGTTGATCAGACGGGTGAGCGCCTGGCGCGGCAGCCGGGGCAAGTTGGGTAGAAAATCGGGCAGAATGTCCATTCCCGCCATCAGATACGGGCGGCTCATTGGCAGCGGAACGACGTTGACTAGCGGAATCGCCGCAACCCGCGCCGAGATGCTCGTGCTGAGGACGAAACCCATCGCCACGGCTGCCGGGCGCAACTCGTTGTAGAGCGCGAGTTCGCTACGGACGCGCTGCTGAAGTTCCGCGTCGCTAAAGGGATCGCCAAAGGCCTCGAATTGATCGATCTTCCAGAGATAGTCGATTTTCTGCGGAGTGAGTTCGGGTTGCAACAGATGAAACGGAAATCCGGCCTCGCCGATCAAGTGGGCGAACGGCCCGCCGTAGCCGCAAAAGTGCGGCTGAAAGTGTTGCACACTGGCCTTAGCGATTTCGATCATCCGGGTGGTTTCCGCCAGGTTGAAGGTGGCGGCGGCAAAGAGGATATTCGGTCTGTCCATGGGTTTTTCATCTCCGGCACATCAGCGGCTTCGAGCTATTGGCATGCCCTTTTATTATTGACCAAGTGTCCAAAATAAAGATAGCACGGATGAGACAGGAAGTCAATATTTTTGGACAACTGGTCGAAAAAGAAGGCTGGAGAAGTTTTGGGGCAGGCATCCTCGCGCCTCGATCACTCCGACTCGGCGGGTGGGTCAGAGGATTTTGGCCTACTGGTGCTGTATGAGTTAGCGCTTGGAGGGTGGTGAAAGATAAAACAACCTCCCGCGCGCGAGCACGCGGAAGGTTGCACCTCGATGCGCGCAGGTTATTTGCCGGCCAATGCCGCGCCAGCGTTGCTGTACATGTCATCTATTGCCGCAATAGCGCTATCCACCCATTCTTGGGTTAAGACAACCGTGCCTCCATCACCACTCGGAAGTTCGAGACCAACGGTCGGGTTCAGTAGGCCATCCATGAACAACACGGCGACATAGGGACCACGGTGGATAAACGTTGTCCGTGAAGCTGATCCTGCCCCTTCCGAATAATCAACATGAAAGGTAACCATGTGTCCAGCATCGATTGAAATGTCCGTAGCATGTGCGCGCATCCAGTGTTGGAGGCGCGCATATTCGGTCGCGGCGGCGCGCTGATCAGCAAACCGATAGACATAACTGCTCATGTAGACACTCATTCCATTAGCGCCTACGGGCACAATGTACCCGGTGCGAGCGCCATCAATATATCCATGGACGCAATCCTGCCCTTCTCTGTTCATGTATCCATTACCCAGGCTGTTGGGCCGGAGCGCATGCTCAGTCACCAGCGTTGCGCCGTCGGGCAGATCGGCGAGGGTTAACACAGGTTGGGCGGGGTCGCCTGATTGGGCCATGGCGAATGGCGCGGTCAGCGCGAGGGCGCCAAGCAGCGCCAAACAGGCGAAGAAGAACCTTCTGAAGCTCATGATTGGTTTCCTATGCATTTCTAGAGCAATTCTATTTGAATTGTAGTACCGCCTTCAGGCGGTCGTTGCTCACCGCCCGAAGGCGGCACGACGTTGAGTTTACAAAATAGCCCGTAAAGCCCACCAGCTTGAGCGGTGGGATAAAAGGGCTTCACAATAAGGATTGCCATAGAGCGCACGCCTGCGAACGTCTTCAGTATAGCAACGCCCTAAGCTGGTGTCACTGGGGAAAACCCTACCATAACAAGTAGGGTTTTCCCTACCATAGAGCACACGGAATTGAGTATTCAATCACGCTATGGCGCACTGGTAATCTTCAGCCCTGTCCGCCTAACGTCTTCTTGCCAGCAGCAAGAGCGTTTCATACTGGCACGGTACCACGCCGCCAAAGCGCGCGATCAACGCTTCAATCGCCTGGAAAAAGCCGGTTTTGTTGGGCTCGGGCAGCAAGCGATGGTCGGAGTAGGTGTGGAGCAAGTCGAGATAATCAGCGGCGGCGTAGCTCGTTGACCAAGGGTGGCGGATCTCGTGCAGATCGGCAAAATCTGCCGATCTGGTGAGGGTTGCCTTGCAACGGTTCGCCTGCGCTGCCAGCGACGTGTTCGTGCCACTGTCCGTCGTGGCCGGGAAATATGCATCGTACAGCGGTTGAGATGCCTGGTAGAACGCGGTCTGCTGCGATACATCGAGGTTCCACACCAGCGCGACGGCCCCGCCGCTCCGCAGCGCCGCGGCGGCCTTGGCACAGCCGAATGCGGGATCGACCCAGTGAAAAGCCTGGGCGGAAAGCAGCAGATCGAAGCCCGCGGCTTGTACCGGCCAGGCCTCGAAGGTCGTCTGTGTGATCGTGACCTGCGGGTAGGACCGGCAGTTCTGGGCGGCGAGCGCAGCCAGGGCGTCGCCCGGTTCCAGGGCCAGGATCGTGTACCCGCGCTTCGCAAACGGCAGGGTGATCTGCCCGGTCCCGCAGCCGACTTCCAGGATCTTCCCCGTCGGCGGCAGGGCGGCGAGCGCAACGATAGCGTCGATGATCTCCGGCGGATAGCCGGGCCGCACCCGATCGTAGAGGGTGGCGGCGGCGTTGAAACTGCTGCGCAGCAACTCGTGTTCTGACATCGCGTTTGTCTCCTCGCTTCCACTGGGGGCAACAGAGCGACTTCGCTCTCTCCAATTACATTACATGACGCGCTGAAAGAGATATACACTTGCGGTTTTAGTATAGCCAATACCTTTCTGACGGCTCTCCAGATATTCTCTGGTTATGGGGGCGCTGGTTTTAGGAATGAAGTATGTCTCCAGTTCGTGAGCACTGAGTTGATACTTGCCGTTTCGTTGCTGAATAACCCCAATCAGCCGATATGCAGGGTCAATCGCTGCCAACCCGGCGTCGCCGTGGCTATTGTTGGCGAGCAGCAGGCCACCGATTTTGAGGTATCGTTTGCATGGCTGCGACACAAAACCGGCGTACTGGGAGATGAGCAAGTCGGCGTTCGCGTCGTCTTCCGCGAAGCGTTCGCTGTACGAGGCGGCGTGAAAGCGTATGACCGGCTCTTGCGGGTACGTTTTGTGACTGGCGATCAACTCGTGGATCTGGGGATCGGCAAAGAATGTACGGGCGCGCTGGTCTGTATCAACATAAACCGTGATGGGATAACAGAACGATGGAGTGATATGGACAAAGCTGCCGGGGTAGAGAGCCGCTTCGATCTGGTATTGCTCAGCGAGCAATGCGAAAAGGCCGCGCCGTTCATACTGTGCGTCGGGATAGTATTGACGATAGAGCTCTACGGCGGTTTTCGGCATGGTGAATCCCTCCCTTTGTTCGAACAATACAACTGTGTGCAGCGCTTGTGCCGCTGTATCCGACACAGGGCCTGGTTCCGAGAGCATCGTGCTGGTGTCGCTGCGGGAACCAGGTGTAGGCGTCCTCTATTTATTGTTCCTCGAAATCATAGTCGATCACAAAGAGATAGCGCTCGGCTTGGCCCTCTGGGACGATACCACATGCGCTTGGCTCGTCTGCTATACTGTATTCATACACCTGTGAATCGCACCTTGGAATGCCGTATGGTATCAAGGAGAAAGAACAGCCGCCATGGCGCCACGCCTAGCAACAACCTTCCTGCAGATTGCACTGCGTCGTGCTGCCCGTGGAACCGGCTCCTCATCCGCCTTTCTTGATCGGAGAACTGCTGTGCAAGCAATCCCCGATTTGCGTTCGATTGTAGGCGCGATCCCTTGGGTGCTCGTCGGAGGAATCGCTCTTCGCGCCTATATCCCCGAACGGATGACCTTGGATGCAGCTATTCTCGTGCATGAACGGGATAGTGCGCAAGTACGCGATGCGTTTCTTGCGGCGGGCTATCAGGTCACAGGCTTGTTAAGCATCGGCGGTTTTAGCGTGCAGGCGGCGGAAACGACGGATCCCCCAATCGATGTGCTGACTCGCGCGGATCATTGGCTGGATGCCGCACTCGCCTCTCCAGTCGAGGATAATGCAGGGTATCCTGTGCTTGGTCGCGCCTACCTCATCCTCCTCAAACTACAAGCCGGGCGAACCCAGGATCTGGCCGATGTACAACGGCTTTTGATGCGTACCACTACAACCGAACGCGAGTCGATCCGGCAAATTGTCCTTCAAGAAAGCCCCGACCTTGTTGACGATCTCAAATCGTTGTGCATGCTGGCAGATCTCGAGTTTGGCCCTCCCCCAGACGCTGGTTGATAGACGTTTGAATGTTTGGCGAAACATCAGCCGCAGATCTAGAGCTATCTGTGGCGAATCTGTGGCGATGTGCGTCATCTGCGCACCCTTGCAGGGCGTTGATGCAGCCCTGCCACATGCGCCCGTGTGTGCTATCATAGCGGCTGTGCCCGTGCCAGGAACAGCCCTGTCCAGGAGACCGCAATGACCCAGCCGCTCGCCATGGTGCCCAGGGAGATCTTGCACCCCGGCGTCGGGGCGACGAAATTTCAGCTGACCCGCTACGCCCCCGCCCCGGACCTCAGCCGCTTTGTGCTGCGCTACTGGCTTGTCACCTGGGATCTGGGCGATCAAGCGCCCTACCACCAGGAAAGCCTCCTGCCGCCCTGTGTCAACCTGGTGTTCGAGGCCGGCAAGTCCGCCGTCTTCGGCGTCGTCAGTGGTAAATCGACGCAGCTTCTGCAAGGCGCAGGCTGGGTGTTTGGAGTGAAATTCAAGCCCGGCGCTTTCTACCTCTTTTTCCAACACCCCATCGCACAGCTCACCGATAGCGCGCTCAGTATCACGGAAGCGTTTGGGGCCGCGGGATGCGAACTCGAAGCGCTGGTTCTGGCCCAGCCGGACGCAGCCGCGATGATTGCGCCCGTGGAAGCGTTCCTACGCGCGCGGCTGCCGCCGTGGGATCCAAACCTCGATCTAATCAACCAGATCGTCGATCAGATCATCGTCGACCGGACGATCACTCAGGTCGACGCGGTCGCCGCCCGCTTCAATCTCAGCAAGCGCAGCTTGCAGCGCATATTCAAGCGCTACGTCGGGGTGAGCCCCAAGTGGGTGATCAAGCGCTACCGGCTGCACGGGGTGGCGGAACAGATGGCGCGCGGCGCGCTGGTAGATTGGCCGCAACTCGCACTCGATCTCGGCTACTTCGATCAACCCCATCTGATCAAGGACTTCAAGGCGGTCGTCGGGCGCACCCCGGCGGATTATCTGCGCAGCCTCGGCGGCGCGGGATCATGAGACCCCTGCACTCGGCGGGTTAGGCGCAATGCTTTCACATAAGACCTGAAAGATCTTGAACGGGCGCTTGGAGAAGCCTTCTCCAAGACATCTTCATCACAAGGCAAACACATTAGCAACAAAGAGCTTGCCTAAATCGCCCGTTTCGTGTATGCTTGCGCCAAACGCAGCACCCGTTTTCCATAGAAGCGTTATGCAGTTATAGGCAATTGCTCGATGAGGAGTTCGCCGTATGCCGACGATGTTGTTCGTGTCTGTCGGGTTCATTGCCGCAAACACCGCTGCCCTCAGATCCGCTGTCGCTTTGATCACTCTGCTTACCGATCTGCCCCTCGGCCAGCTGATCCTCAATGGCCTGGCTCTTGGCAGCCTATATGCCCTCACCGCTTTCGGCATCGTGCTCATCTACAAAACGACCGACATCCTCACCTTTGCCCAAGGCGAGACGGCGATGTTCAGCACCTTCGTCGCCTTCACCCTGCTGACCATCCTCCAACTGCCTTTCGCCCTGGCCTTTTTCCTAACACTCGTCTTCGCCGTACTACTGGGGATCGCAATTGATCGCTTTGTCTTGCGCTATGTCGATCAGACGACCATCCTCAATCCGGTGATCGTGACCGTCGGGCTGAACCTCGTGCTGTACGGCCTGGCCGGATGGATCTGGGGCTACGAGACCCGCACCTTCCCGGCGCCGATCAGCGGGCCGCCGCTCCAGTTCGCCGGCCTGACGCTCAGCCGGATCAACGCGCTCGTCCTGGTCGTCGTTCTGGTGTTGATGGTCGGCATCTTCGCGTTTTTTCGCTACAGCCTAACCGGTGTTGCAATGCGGGCCGTCGCGCAGAATCGCTTGGCGGCGCGCTTGATGGGCATTCGCGTCGGCGGTATCAACGCCCTTGGCTGGGGCCTGGGCACGATGCTCGGCGCGGTGACCGGTATGCTGATCGCGCCGTTGAACTATCTCGACCCAGCTATGATGGGCGATGTGGCGATTAAAGCTTTTGCGGCAGCAGTCGTCGGCGGCATCACCAGCCTGCCCGGCGCGGTCGTCGGCGGGCTGCTCCTGGGTGTGATCGACAGCATCGTCGGCTTCACGGCGCCCGAATTACGCACCAGCATCGCTTTCGCCCTTCTCTTGCTGATGCTGGTGATTCGCCCCGGCGGCCTGTTCGGGCAGCGAGCGGTCAAGAAGGTATAGCTGCTGCGGCAGCCTGCGTGCAAGGTGAGGCAATGGTTCAGGATCACACAACTTCCAACAGGCCGCCGGGCCGGGTGCTGCGCTCGGTGGGGCAGTACGCCGCTGTTGCTGCATTCGCCCTGGCGTTGCCGTGGATTATCGGCTTCATCCCCGGGCTCTCGGTGAGTTACGTGATGTACCTGGTCGGTCTGGGCCTGATCTTCGGCATCGTGGCGATCGGCCTCAACCTGCTGATCGGCTACGCCGGGCAGTTTTCCCTCGGCCACGCCGGGTTTCTCGCAATCGGAGCGTACACCTCGGCGATCCTGACCGAGCGCTTCGGCTGGCCCTTCCTGGCGGCATTCGCGGCAGCCGGGTTGCTGACCGGCGTGGTTGGCTTTTTGCTCGGGCTGCCGGCCCTGCGCCTCAGCGGCCCGTACCTTGCCGTTGTGACGCTTGGCTTTGGGCTGGCGATCCCGCAACTGGTCGTCTGGCAGGGCGATCTGACCGGCGGCTCGTCGGGCATCCACGGGATGGCCCCGGCGACGATTCCCAGTTGGTACGACCCGGTCGTTGGGCTATACCTGATCGTCTTCGACAGCGAGGTGAAGTTTTACTATTTTATTCTCGCAACTTTGGTGGTGTTAACCGTAGTTGCCGTCAATGTGGTCAACAGCCATACCGGGCGCGCGTTCATCGCCATCCGCGATAGCGAGTTGGCGGCCCTGGCGATGGGGGTCAACCTGATGCGCTACAAGACGACGGCATTCGCGCTCAGCGCGTTCTATGCAGGTATCGCCGGCAGCCTGTACGCTCACCTCATCCGCGGCATCAGCCCGGAGAATTTCACCATTTACCTCTCCATCGAGTTTCTGGCGATGATTGTGCTCGGCGGGCTGGGATCGATTCGCGGCGCGCTGATCGGGGCCTTCGTGCTGACCGCGCTGCAGCATACGCTGACCCGGCTGCCGGTGATCAGCGAGTTTCAGAATCTCTATATCGTCGTGTTCGGCGCGATTCTGATCCTCACGGTTATGTTTTTCCCCCGCGGCATCGCCGGGGCGTTGCGCGGCGCCGGTCTGCGCAGACCGGGGCGCAACCGGGTGACGCAGCCGCCTGAAAAGCCCGATGCGCCCGCAGATGTCGATGATGTGGTGATCGAAGCGGAGGTGGGTCGATGACCGCGCAACAGCCCTTGCTCGAAATCGAGAACCTGACGATCAGCTTTGGCGGCCTGCTCGCGCTGCAAGGGTTGAACCTCAGTGTCTTCGATGGTGAGATCGTTGGCTTGATCGGTCCGAACGGCGCTGGGAAAACCACGGTGTTCAACTGCATCAGTCGTTTCTATACCCCGACCCACGGCGCGATCCGCTTCAAAGGGCGCGATGTCACCCGCTGCGCACCGCATCACGTTATTCGCCACGGCATCGCCCGCACGTTTCAGAATGTCGAACTCTTCCGCAGCATGACCACGCTCGACAACCTCTTGGTTGGCCAGCATGTCACAACGCCGGATCACATGCTGGCAAACGGGCTACGCCTGCCCGGCGTCCGCCGCCGCGAAGCCATACTGCGGGCGCGCGCCGATGAGGTGCTGCACCTGCTCGACCTGCGCCCCTACCGCGACCGAGTGGTGTCGACGCTGCCGTTTGGCGTGCAGAAGACCATCGAGCTGGCGCGGGCGCTGGTTTCGCGCCCGGCGCTGCTGCTGCTCGACGAGCCGGCCGCCGGGGCGGACACCCACGAGACGGCTGAGTTGATCGATACGATCCGCCGCATCCGCGCGACCTTCGACGTCAGTATGCTGCTGGTCGAACACGACATGGCGATGGTGATGGACCTGTGCGAACGGCTCTATGTGCTCGATTTCGGGAAATTGATCGCGACCGGCCCGCCGGCTGACATCCAGAGTGACCCAGCGGTGATCGAGGCGTATCTGGGCGAGCGGGACGTTGCGGGAGTCGGACTTTGAGGATTAGGCGCGCCGCGCTTGCCGATGTGGAGGGAACGCAGATGATGGGTAAGCCGCTGCTGGTTGCGAAGCAGATCGAGGCGCACTATGGTCGGGTGCGGGCGCTGAAAGAAGTCAGCCTGGAAGCGCCGGAAGGCAGCGTCGTGGCGTTGCTGGGCGCGAACGGTGCCGGCAAGACGACGACGCTGCGGGTGATCTCTGGGCTATTGCGCCCGACACGGGGCGAAATCGCTTTCGCCGGGCGGCGGATCGACGGCGCCGCGACCGATCACTTGGTGCGCAGCGGCATTGCCCACGTGCCCGAAGGCCGGCAGATCTTTCCCGCGCTGACCGTGCGCGAAAACCTGCGTTTGGGCGCCTATGCGCGGCGCGACACGCCGGCGATCAATGCCGATCTGCAACGGGTCTACGGCTACTTCCCCCGTTTGGAGCAGCGCGCGGCGCAGTTAGGCGGCACGCTGTCCGGCGGCGAACAGCAGATGCTGGCGATTGGCCGGGCCTTGATGTCGCGCCCGCGCCTGCTGTTGCTCGACGAACCGTCGCTTGGCCTGGCGCCCTTGCTGGTGCGAGAGATTTTTCGGATCATCGCCGAGATTCGCGCGACCGGCACGACGGTGCTGCTGGTCGAGCAGAATATTCACATGGCGCTGACCGTCGCCGACTACGGCTATTTGCTGGAGGCGGGGCGAGTTGTGCTGGCAGACACGAGTGCGGCATTGCGCCAGCGCGAAGAGGTGAAGCATGCCTATCTGGGGCGTTAGGGTGCGCGCTGCTTGCAGATACGCGCATTCGTAATTAGGATCGGGGTCTTGCCGCCGCGGTAGGACGTAAAGCGCAAGGAAGGAGGCGATCATGGCAGATCGGCACGAGGGCGCAAGGCCACACAATGGTGCAATGCGCGTAGGAATCGGCATGTTGGCGGCGCTTCTGCTTGCCGCCTGCGGCACGCCCGCCAGTTCGGTTCAGCCGCAGGCGAATGCGGACCCGGCGGCAGGTCAGGCGAATCCCGCCGCCGCCCCTGAGGCGAATCCGGCTGCCGGCGACGCCACTCCCGGCGTCACTGACACCGAGATCGTCCTGGGGAGCTGGGGACCGCAGGATGGCCCAGCTGGCGCCTACGGCGTGATCAACCGCACGCACGCCGCATACTTCCAAATGATCAACGAGCAGGGCGGCATCGGAGGGCGGCAGATCAGGTTCGTGTACGAGAACGACAGCTATCAGCCCGCGAAAACGGTGGCAGCAGTCAAGAAACTGGTCGAGGAAGAACAGATTTTTGCGCTCCTGGGCGGCTTGGGCACGCCCAACAACATGGCGGTGATGGAGTATATCGTGCAGAGCGGCGTGCCGCACATCGCGCCCTCCACCGGGTCGACCTTGATGTCCAATCCGTTCAAGCGCAACGTCTTCGCGTTGCAGTTGGACTACACGACCGAAGCGCAACTCATCGCCCAATATGCGCTGGATACGCTCCAGAGCGAGAAGATCGCGGTGTTCTATCAGAATGACGCCTTCGGCAAAGAAGGCTTCGACAACGTCAACGCGGTGCTGAAGCGCCGCGGCTTGCCCGAGGCGACCGGCGTGACATACGAGGTCACCGACACCAACTTTAGCGCCCAGGCGCTCCGGTTGCAGACCAGCGACGTGGACACAGTGGTGCTCTGGGCGGTGCCAAAGCCGGGCGGCGCGATCATCCAGGAGATGGACAAGATCGGCTTCAAGCCCAAGATGCTTTCGTCGACGGTGATCAACGATCCGGCGATCTTCGAGTTGGCCGGACCGGGCATCGAGGGCCTGATCATCTCGGCGTGGCTGCCCGATTTCAACGACACGAGCAACCCGAAAATTGTCGAGTATCGTGAGTTCATGCAGCAGTACGCGCCTGGCGAACAGATTGGCGGCTTCAGCCTGACTGCGTATGCGCAGGGCCAGGTGGTGAGCGAGGCGCTGTGGCGCGCCGGCGCAGACCTGACGCGCGAAAGCTTGATCGCGGCGCTCGAAAGTATGCAGGACTATGACGACAGCGTTGTGCCGAGCGTTTCGTATGGCCCAGACGACCGCCAGGGAACCGAGCTGACTTTCTTCCAAGAAGCCAAGGGCGGCGTATTCATCCCCATTAGCGATTTCATCGGGTTAGAGTCGCCGTAGGGCTTGGACTGCGGCATTGTCCCGCAATAGAACGACGATGATGCACCACAGCTCTGATGGTACGTGTCGATGCAGCCCTTGTCGTGATGCAAGGTTGGATAGTTACAGCGTAAACGGATTGCGCGCCGCGATCATGGAGCTGGAGCCGTGGAGCCCGCGCGCCCGTTCCAGCGCTACCCGTGATCATCAAGCGGGCTGCGCACCCCGCGCCCGCCTGTGTTGAGGACATGGGTGGAGATCATCGTGGTTTTCATATCGGCGTGGCCGAGCAATTCCTGCACGGTGCGAATATCATAGCCGTTTTCCAGCAAGTGGGTGGCGAAACGATGGCGAAAGGCGTGGCAGGTTACCCGCTTGGGGAACTCCAGCTGCTGGGCCACGCGCCGGACCGCCTTTTGCAGTCCGCTCTCGTCCATGTGGTGGTGACGCACCACCCCACTGCGGGAGTCGGATGATCGCTTGTGGGCAGGGAAGACATACTGCCATAGCTACTCCCGCTTAGCGTTGGGGAACGTGCGGGCCAGGGCATCGGGCAGAAACACCGCACCATAGCCCAGCCGAAGATCCTCGGTGTGGAGCGTCTGCGCCCAGTGGAGCTGCTGCTGGAGGGGGGCAACCAGGCTTGCCGGGAGCATGGTCCGGCGATCTTTCTGGCTTTTGCCATCGTGGACAGTAATCTGCCAGTACTCGAAGTCCAGGTCTTTCACCTGCAGGCGCAGGCATTCGAGCAGGCGTAGCCCGCTCCCGTGGAGGAGCTGCGCCATCAGGCGGTGGGTTTCGCTCATCGCGTCCAGGAGACGCTGGACCTCGTTGCGGCTCAAGACGGTAGGAGTCGTTCCGGGCGCTTTGCACGGGCGGCCTTGATGGCGTCGTCCAGGGGCTGGTGCAACACCTCGGTATAGAGAAAGAGCAGCCCGCTGAGGCCTGGTTCTGAGTCGCAGCGGCAACCTGATCATGGACGGCCAGATGGGTCAGAAACGTCTTGACCTCCGCGGCGCCCATCTCCGCGGGGTGGCGCTTGTGGTGGAACAAGATAAAGCGCTTGAGCCAGGAGACATAGGCCTCCGCGGTGCGTATGGAATAGTGTTTCCAGCGCATGGCCTAACGTATTTGATCGAGCAGGCGTGGTTGGGATGTATCCATGGTGATGATTGCTCCGGTCCATACGATGCTGGTTCTTGCCCATATGCATCGTGCGTGTTAGTATAATAGACGGATCGATTATCCGTCTATCGCTACCGTTTGGAGGAGATAGGCGGATACGAGGGTAACCTCATACAACTGAGGATAGGCGGATGGTATCGGCCTACTTCATGTTATGCGGCCGGAAGTCATAGAAGAAGAGGCAAGACTCGACAAAGATAGGCAGCCAGGAGTAATCCAGGGTGCGAAGCTGAAAACACACCAAAGCTTAGGAGGCTACTATGCAATCTGAAATACTCGTGATCGGTGCAACAGGCAAGACAGGAAAGAGAGTCGCCCAGCGGCTTGAGGCTCGTGGTCTGCGTGTACGACATGGAACCCGTCGCAGCAAGATTCCCTTTGATTGGGAGCAGCCTGACACCTGGGGCGCTGCACTGCGTGATATCGAAGTTGCGTACGTCGCATATTTGCCCGACCTCGCGGCGCCCTCTGCCCATGGAGTCATTGCGGCGTTTGTGAAGGCAGCCGAGGATGCTGGGCTCCGTCGTGTCGTCTTGCTCTCTGAACGTAACGAAGCCCGCGCACAGGCATGCGAACAGTTGGTGAAGGACTCCTCTATGGAGTGGACGATCCTCCAGCCGAGCTGGTTTGCGCAGAACTTCAGTGAGGGTGGTTTCCTTGAAGGCGTACTCAGCGGTGAAGTCTCGGTCCCCACTTCCGGAGCAGCAGAGCCTTTCGTTGATATCGAGGACCTTGCGGATGTTGCGGTCGCGGCCCTCACAGAAGATGGGCGCACAGGCCAGGTTTACGAAGTCACGGGCGCGGAATTGCTCACTTGGGATGAGGCCGTTGCCCACATCGCCCGCATCACCGGACGGGATGTGTCGTTCCGGGCATGCACCGCAGAAGAGTTTGGTGGCATGCTTATCGCCGTTGGCATCCCAGAGGAAGACGCCAACTTCACCGCCACCCTTGTAGAGCAGATGCTCGACGGCAAGAACGCGAGCACCTCAGACGGCGTTCAGCGCGCTCTTGGACGAGAACCCAGGAGCTTCGTCCAATTCTGCCAAGACGCACACGCTCAGGGCTGCTGGGAGTAGAGCGAACAGGTCGCGGGGGGCGCCAAATGAACAACTGGAACTGAGCGATATGACTGGCAACTGGGAGCGGAATGGCCGCCGCAATTTCTGGCCTTAGCAATTGCGATTACAATTCTTGGGGCGTTCTCGGTACGAATAACTGTGGTCATGAGACTCACCTCTTTAAGTGCGCAAGGTGAGAATGAGGCCGCATATCAACCAGATGCAGGGGGCGCCGCAGCACTATCTATCGTGTGTAGTGATTGCACGGCCAGTGCCTTCCTTATAACAAAGCGATGCACCGGAGCGGGCTAGGTTTTCGGTTTTTCCACGTCGTTCGCTTCGTTTGAGGTTTTTGGCTGTTCAACGATCACTCGCGTTGGTCCGCCCGCCTGGTGATCTTGGTCGTTATGCGGCTTTCTTGTTTTTTGTTCCCGCTGCCTCAATCCTTAGTTAGATGGGCGCTTTTTAATACTGAGATGGAGGTGCAACATGCGACTCGTGCCGATCACCGCCGAAGACGAAGACCTCACTGTTCGCCTGGAGTGCGACCCG
>JAKSDJ010000084.1 GCA_022360155.1 Chloroflexales bacterium
AGCTCGTGCCGGTGGCTGGGGTCGCCGGGGTAGGGGGCGTCCTCGGGGGACTCGGACGGGCGCCCCAACTGGGCAAAGCCGGTGTCGAAGCGTGTATCAATGCCATCGGCGGGCTGCTGATCCTTGCGGGCGCGCAGGTCAACCTCGATGTGCAGACGCGGACGCGGCGGGACACATATGTGACCTTCTATCGAGGAGTGACATATTATGATGGCCTTCGTGCTCAGGAAGAAGGATTTGACGCAGGCGGAGCATTGAGCCGGAGGCAAAGCGGGCGGGCGATGGCCCCGGGCCTGTATACGAGTCGCAACCGTGCAGTTGCCGTCTACTTCGCTTATATAAACTCAGATCCATTTTTAGGCGCACCGGGACAAGGGGGACCAGCCCTTATGACAATAACGCTCTCACAGCGTACGTTCAACGAAATTGCCATGACCTACGGTGTTCTCGACAATCAACCAGTCGTCGGATTACCATTCACTGTACCGGAGCCGCATGTCGAAACGTTCTTCCCATATCCATCATTAGGGACATTGTATGCGTATGCGCGTATCAGCATTGAGCTACTCCCCCTAGAATGAGCGGAGTTCATCATGAATACTTTTGTGCTTATTGATCTCGCATCGCAACTTGACGAAGTCCTCGCAGCGCTTGAGGGCCAGGATCCCGCGCAGATTCTGGCGTGGCTCCGACAGTTTGGAGAAGTTCAGCCTGTGCCCCATCCCCTTGATCCGCATGTGTATGGGTTCGTGTCACGCGTAGGTCTACGCACCGGCTTTCGTATCACGGACCAGGGACACATTGTCATTATTGGCCAGCATACAACCCACGCAAGGGGTGCGCACACAGTGGAGCGCCCCGAAACGTGACTGAGCCAGTTGCATGAGAGCTCAGTGCATCTCCGCATGGTTCAGCGCACAACATGACGGACCGTGAACGGTAGCTCCACTATCGCAAACCAGGCGATGGGCAGGTGGACAGCCCCCTCGCCCCAATACTTATCTGAGGATGCCGGGTGCGGCAGCGCTGCACTGGGCGCTGCCGATGACGCCAATCCCGGTGGCGGCGCCAGCCTGGCTCAGCCGGTCGTAGCATCCGCTCTCCCGCCAACGGCACCGGCATCCTGATCCAGCTGGGTGGTGGGGGCGCCGCATGCGGCGCCCCCACCACCCAGGATCTCGTCACCCCGTTGCGCTAGGTGCTCAACGACGCCGCAACCACCTAACTTTTACGACAATGGATCCACACGTTTGCTCACCGATGATGGCAGCGTGTGACGCTCGACGGCGCAGGAACGGTGCAGGGCGCGGTGGGGTATGATCCATGGGGCGCGCCGCAATCCCCCTTCGCCCCCCGCACGTGGGGGAAATGATCCTCAATAAAGCGCGCGGCTTCGCGCGATGTCCTTCGTCCCCCGCACGCGGGGGAAATGACCTGCTCGGCGCGTTCGGCTTCACCGGCGAGCTACAGGACGGCGACACCAGCGTGGTCTACCTGCGGGCGCGGTGGTATA
>JAKSDJ010000327.1 GCA_022360155.1 Chloroflexales bacterium
GGGCAGCTCTCGGCGATTGGCGGGCAGCTCTCGGCGATTGGCGGGCAGCTCTCGGCGATTGGCGGGCAGCTCTCGGCGATTGGCGGGCAGCTCTCGGCGATCAGTGTCAACCGCGGCGCCGCGTCGGAGCGCATCGAAACTTTCCTCTGGCAACCAGGCATTTACTACATCGCGGTCGCTGGGAACAACGGCGCATTCAGCCTCCGGTCATATAGCTTGCAACTCGAAGTCAAGGGCAGCGATCTGGCTACGCCGCCGCCTGCCCCAACAGCCTCACTATCGGTGCGCACGCCGCAGCCGCAGGTTGACACGCTGTACATTCTCAGCAGCAGGCGTATGAATCAGTTGTACCCCCAGTCAACAGACGTTATATCGAATGTTCAGTTCGCCATCAATGACTTGGCAACTCGCAGTCAAGGGCGCAGCGTTGTTCTCGAACTAGATGGCGCGTTTTTCCTAGACACAAAAGGCAATCCCATCACGATGGGCGAAGTCTACGCCCAGTGGGACAAGACCAAGAATAATCCGCTTGCAGCCAACTATGTCGCCCAAACGATAGACAATCTGATCACCGCAGCGACGATCAGCAATACGCTGCTCTTGGGACCGCAACGCCCGAACGGTGTAGCGCCCGCGCAGGTCGCCGCCGACCCGCCATACCCGAATGTCAAACATATTGTTCTGGTTGGCGGCGACGAGGTGATTCCGTTCTACCGCATCCCCGACCTGACGACGCTTGCCAATGAAGCTGACTATGCCGCCTATACGCGAGGGATTATCGATTCGAACAGTGCGCAGGGGGCCGCGCTGCGCTACCGCACGATGCAAACTGACAACATTTATGGCGCTGACCGGGCCTATCGCTTCCTCGGCTACCCACTCTTCATTCCCGACCGCGCCGTTGGCCGGCTGGTCGAGACGCCGGAGGATATCGCAAATTACCTGGCGCCCTACAATATCGAAGGCGGCGGCTCTCGCCAGATCGATGCCAGCCAATCGAGCCGCGCCTTTGTCGCCGGTTATGACTTCTTGATCGATCAGGCCACCGAAGTAGTCACGACTAATCAGCGCATCGGCTTTACCGCTCCCGCCAGCATCACCCAACTGATCGACAACTTCTGGACCAGCCAACACCTGGACGACGCCTGGTTCGATGAGCGGATCGACAGCGACTTCGGGCTTGGCTACACCGCCCAGAGTCCATTTGCGTTGCAGTCGATCAACGCGCACTTCGACCACTGGCAGGCTATTCCGGCGACCGGCACGCTCAATGCTACCTTCCCGGCGCAACGCATCTATACGCCGACTGCTAGTTTACCATTTAACAATTCGTACTTCACTGACCGGCTGGCATACTCGGTTGGCTGCCACAGCGGGTTCAATGTGGATGACAGCAGTATTGCGAGTGATCCGTTGCAGGCCGATCTCTATCGCGCCGACTTCGCCCAGGCGTTCGTCCGGCAGGGCGGCAACTGGATCGGCAACACCGGCTATGGCTATGGCACGCTCGATACCGTCGATTATAGCGAGCGCTTGGCCGTCCTGCTGACCGAAGAGTTTGGGCGCGATGTGCGGGGCGCCAAGGATGTTTATGTTGGCCAGCCCATTGGCACGGCGCTGATCAAGGCGAAACAACGCTATCTGCGCAACGCCGAGAGCCTTGGCCCTTACGACGCCAAGGTGCTGTCGGTAATGACACTCTATGGTTTGCCGTACATCCCCATGCTGGTCCCTGAAGAATATCGCCAGCCGCCGCCACCCGAGGAGCGCGACAATGCACCGGCGAACACGATCGCGCCGATCCGTCCATCGACGGATTTGGGGACGCTCGAACGAGTTATCACCTTCACCCTAGGGTTCGAAAATATTACTCTGCCGCGTACGGGCAGCCAGTTTCCGGTGATTAACAACGTGCAGGTAGACGATAGCTTCGTCGCAGCAGGATTTGGTACGCCAGAACTGGCTGAAAATGCGGTGCGCGTGAACAGCGACGCGCGCGCCGGTCGCCCGGTGTTGCCCTCGTTCGCCTACGATTTGACCGCCCTGAGCGCGCTTTCTAAAACCCAACAGCTAGTCCTCAAGGATGTGGTCTTCCTGCGTGGAACCTATACCACTACTCCCGGCTACAATCCGCTCATCACCCAGATCGTGACCGAGACCATCGATCCCTTGACCGAGACAGAAGTCGAGCCTGACTTTTCGGCGGGGACGGGCATTTGGTATCCCGATAAGTTCTTTGATTTCAGCCGTGTGGGTACGGGTAGAGATCAGCGGGTGCAACTGGTCTCAGCCGCAGCCCAGTTCAGAACGAATGAGGACGGCGTTACCGGCATGATGCGGCCCTACACGACAATGACATTCAAGGTCGTGTATGTCGATCCGGGCGCGGCGCGAGCGTCGGAGGCTCTGGCGGATACGAATCCGCCCCAGATCGAGCAGGTGCGCCTTGTTACGCCGGGAACGACGCTCCAAGCCGATCTCACTCGCGTGGTAGTAGAAGTCACCGACCAGCTTGCCGATGGCGACCCGCAGAGCACCGGCATCGAGTCGGTCGAGGCGGTGTATATCGTAGGCGACCAGGAATGGGTACAGGTGCAGTTCCAGCCGGCGGCGCCAGGCGATGACTCGCGTTGGAGCGCCGACATCCTGGTCGCCGCCAGCGACCTGCTCCTGATCGTGAGCGCGAGCGATAAGGCAGGGAATACGGCGTTCTACACAGCGAAAGGGACGTTCGCGCCGACCGCGAACCCGGTTGTATTCTTGCCGGTAATCCGGCGCTAGTTCGTTTCTGCGCGGGCGCTGCCCCGCATGCTCCCCGCTGGGGAACCGTGCCGGTTCGCTCGCTTGCGCGGGCTTAGGAGCACATCTGCTGCTGTGCGATATCTTGCTGAGCTGATGCCATGTGGGGTCGGCCATGGGGGCCGCCCAATTTCGGACGTTAGGATTTTATCGCATAGGATCACACCGCCCCGATGCCTGGTATGTCACAGATCTGAGAGGCGCTGCCCCGCATGCTCTCCGCTGGGGAACCGGCACGGTTCCCCAGACCCCTCCGCAGGTGATGTAGTCGGCGATTCGTTCGGCTGGGGCGGATGCCTCCGCTGCGATGGTGTGCTTGGGCGCGGGTACGAACGGGCTGTGGCTAGCGTCTGACTGTGTCCTGGACTGGCGCTTGGTGCATCGCAGAGCCCTGAACTCACGTTCGAGCTCATAACCAAAGTCGGCGCCAGCCGACTCGATTGCCGGGCGCTGCAGCGCACGACACATGCCTCTGTTGCGCAGGATGCATGGTGCTAGATGAGGACGATATGGGTCAAGATGCGGAGGCGCCTCCGCGCATCGTCACCTCTTCGCCTCTTCGCCTCTCCTCGCAACTTATCTCCCAGCTCACTCACTAGACTAAGTATGGTAGTATAGAGTTGATTGAATGTATGGGCGCGAACGTTTGTCATGGAAGAGCCTGTTCGTGTCTTGGGGCATACAGCGGTCATGCTGCCGCTTGACGGAAGCGTGTGCTTGTATGCCATTTTGCTTGTCGCTGTGCTGTTGGAGGTGCGTTTCGGGCAGCTTCTCAGCCCTCATACGCGGGACTCCCGGTGATCATGCGATGCGATGATGCCCTGGTTGCGATGGACTATCGATACTGTCGCCAACCGAGGCTCACTCTGAGTATGGCGCAGAGAGCCTGCAACATTCAGAAGCTGAACGCCGCTTGTTGGGATGCGAAAGCTTCATAATGGCCGTGTGCTGCGTGGTTCAAAAGGCTGATACTGGCTCTATATAACGCTAGAAGGAGTATTTGATGACGCATCACGCTCGTGCTGTCTTATGGGATATCGATTGAACACTGGTCGATTCCTTCGACTATCATTGGCGCTCCTGGCGTGAGGCGCTGGCTGCCGAGGGCTACGGTTTGACCTACAAGGAATTCAAAGCTTCCTTTGGCCAGCGCAACGACACGATCCTGCGCGGCCTCTTGGGGCCAGATCTATCGGATGACGAGATCGAGCGGATTGGTGGATTCAAAGAAGAACGCTACCGCAGTATGGTGCGAGCCGAAGGCATCGACTTGTTGCCTGGCATTACGCCTTGGATCACCCGGCTGAATACCCAGGGCTGGCGACAAGCGATTGCCTCTTCGGCGCCGCGCCAGAATATCGAAACAATTCTGCAGGTGCTACAGATGGCCTGGTGTTTCGATACGCTGGTTGCTGCTGAAGATGTACAGTGCGGCAAACCTGATCCCCAAGTCTTCCTCCTCGCCGCCAAGCGGGTTGCCGTACCGCCAACCTGCTGCATCGTGGTCGAAGATGCGCCTGCTGGAGTCGAGGGCGCGCGCCGGGCAGGCATGCGCTCCATCGGCGTTCGCTCGTCCCACGGCGAACTGCCTGCGGACCTGGTGGTACAGACCTTGGCCGAGTTACCGGACGACGCCTTCGAGGCCTTGCTCGTCAACAGGGCCAACAGCGTGGGTAACGCTTAAAAGTGTGTCGCGTCAGACTGAGCGTCTGACGCGAAAATAACCGATAGATCGCCGTTGGACGGCTCTTTTCATGCTCTTATGTGCGCACCGCGCTTGGAACACCTAACCTCTCAGCCGGAATGGATAAGACCGCTTGTCGCTGTGTACCACGATTCTATACAAAGAGCGTCGCCAGCATTTTCTGCTGGCGCCGTTCTTTTGCAGCACTGTCTCGCCTATCAATAACCCAACGTTCTATCTGACTTGCAGGCTATCTCGATTGTGCTGTTGGGCAGGAAATTGGAGGTCAAATAGAAGAGCGGGACTGCAGCACCTGCGCGTGCCGTTCCGCCCGCCCCACAAGATCTTCGATCTCGCCTCGTTTGGCTTGCAAAAACGCCGCTAGCTCGCCCGCAACTCCAAAATGCCCCGCTTCGCAGAGCATGGAAAAGCGTCAAAGTGCTGTCTGGCAGAACTGTATGCGGCCAGAGCTGTTTCAAGGTCGGGAGGGATCTCCAGCGCCTCAACAGCGTCGAGCGCGTTCCACGATCCGTCCCGTTGCGCCGCTTCGATTTTCTCCAAACCGGCCGGGGTCATCAGCCCCGCCGCAATCATTCGCTCGACACGTTCTTTATTGGGTTTGGACCAGCCGCTCCCGCGCTTGCGCGGCGCGAACCAGAGTATCGAGCGCTCATCATCAAGCTTATTCGGCTTACTGTCGACCCATCCGAAACACAGCGCTTCCTCAACGGCTTCATCATATTCAATGCGGGGCTTGCCGGTAAACTTCTTGTAGCTGATCAAGCACACGCCTTCGGTTCGGGTATGATGCTGCGCTAACCAATCACGCTATTCGGCTCTGGTTTTGGGGTGGACTGCATTGTCGGGCGGTTCAGGCATACAGGTCGCTTGCTCCTGTGGGCTTTGGCTTGGTTTTACCAGGGTAGTTTTTGACCGTCGCGGAAGAAACCGCCCGTCGGACCATCGTCTGGCAGGGTTGCCGCCCACACGATACCGGCTGCACCTTCTGAAACTGGGCGGGCGCCCATTGCTTCAGCCCCAGGAAACGTAGCCGTAAACCCTGGACAAACGGCATTCACCAAAATGCCGGAACCCTTCAACTCCTCAGCCAGCGTGGCCGTGAAAGCGTTTACTGCCGCCTTCGAGACCCCGTAACTCGACCCCATCTTATTGCCTCTGGTTAAGCCAAACAGCGGGTCATCGTGCGATCCCACGCCGCTCGAAACATTCACAATACGAGCGCTACGGCTCTTCCGGAGCAGTGGCAGGAAGGCTTGACAGGTGCGCCACACTCCGTATAAATTCACAGCCATCACGTGTGCAACCGTTTGTAGGTCTGCGTCTGATGGTTTTTCGCCAAAAGGGCCGGTAGCCGCTGCATTGTTGACTAGAATGTCGAGGCGTCCAAATTCAGCCGCCACCGCCGCAACAGTGTGTTGGATAGGTTCGTCCGCTGTGACATCAAGAGCGAACGGTCGAACATCGAGCCCTTCGGCGATCAGCATGTCGGCGAGCGGCTGGGCTCTGGCATGCGTGCGAGCAGTCAGCAAAACCGTCATCCCGCGAGCCGCCAACTGCCGACACAACTCGAAGCCGATACCTTCTGCCCGTCCGACTCCGGTCACGAGGGCAATGGGCATGTTTTCCTGAGAGTTCATTTACACTTCCTTTTGATATCCACCGTTTGGGCTTAACAGCGAACAGTGACGGGTATGAGAGGAACAGTCTGCGCTTCAGCGGCGCTGCACTCATCGTTAGGGCGAGAGGTGCGGCATTGAGCGTACTCTAACGATCGTCTTCTACTCTTGCATGACAAAGCGGCGGCACTGTCGGAACAAAGGTAACTTGCTCGTATATCTCGGCGAGCGGCATATTCGCCTGAATAGCAATGATTGGCAATGTTGCTTCAATGCCAACCGCATCCGACAGAATCCACTCATTGTTCTCTTGTCGAATGTATCGTTCAATATAGTATTTGTCTTGTGAGATCAGAATATACTCGCGCAGTGTTTCAATTGTGCGATAGTGTTGGAATTTCACGCCTCGGTCATAGCTCTCGATCGATGGAGAAAGAATTTCAATAATGACCGTAGGATTGATCAGCGTGTCACGTTTTTCCGGATTGACAAATTGTGACGAGCCGCACACCACGGTGAAAGCAGGATAGGTATTGAGGCCGGTTGTCACGACTTTAAGACACATGTCGCTTGGATACGCACGGAAAGAACTCCCACGTAGGTGGATGCGGAGAAGGGCGGCGACATTCATTGCGATCAAGTTATGTTGCTCGCTCGCACCGGCCATCGCATAGCTGTGGCCAGCATAATATTCATGCTTGATGATGCTGGCCCGTTCACGCTGAAGATATTCTTCTTCAGTGATATGGGGGATTGGTCGAGCAGTCATCGACGCTCCCTCTGCTACAGTGTCTAGATTTATTCTATCAAGCAGATGACCGAAATGCAAGCACAGATGTTTTATACAGGACTGCGTCAAAGTCCTGCCATGGAACGCAGATGATGCAAATAGGCGCAGGTAGCTTCAGAGATCTAACAACCCACAGCTAATCTACAGTTAGCGTTCCACATGTAACATAGCCCTAGTTTTTATATGCAGGAACGTAACTGGTTCATTTTTCCCGTCATGATGCGTTCTTGTCAAACTGCTCAGCGATGTCGATCAACCTCGGCGCGCCGATCACCGCGATGTTGGGATCGCCCGATATGTGCAGCATTGGTTTGTGGAACAGCGTGATCTTGTGCTGCGTTAGGTCATCGCCGCTTTTCTTCTCTATAAGGTTAACCCACGACTGCATGCTGGTTGCCTGCTCCATCGTCGCCGCCGCATAATACGAAATGATGCCCCGACGAACAAGCGAACCCTGCGTGTCAATATCCATTTCGTGCGCCCGGCAAGCCAATTCGCTCCCAGGCGTTGGCTTCACGACAATGACAGTGACGTTTGCCGGCACACGGCCAGCCAACAGATTCGTGTGTCAGTGGTCGATGAGCATGGTGAAGGTCACGGCTGTGGGAATTGAGAGTGCAACGAAGATCTCTTCCCAATACACATGCTGCCCGTTCGCCCCCGCAGCGGCGTCTTGCAGTTGAACACCCACCCGCGCCTCGTCGACAGTTTCGCCGGTGAAAAACCCATGGCCGCCGAAGTAGAGAAACAACTCCCCCGCACGCCATTGCGCCATTCTGCGCCCGACCCCTTCGAGAAAGGTTATCAGTATTCGACGGTCGAGCATCCCTTCTAATGACAGAATCTCTTCTGGCCCCAAGCCGCGTGCCTGCAGCGCAGCGTGCATCGCTGTCACATCATTGTGCATCGATATATTGCCCTGATGGGGTGCGCCAATCAGCAAGGCCTGTCGTGGATGTTCATTCCGGCGCGATAGTGTCATGAATCTCTCCTTGCGTGAACAGAGCCGTTATCCTGTTGGCAGGTTGGCATGTTGGTACGTTGGCGAACGACCGATGACTAAGGGCTAAGAGCTGATGGTTATTTTCGTTTCAGCCCCAGTCGACGTGCTAGTATCCTATCTACAAGACGTTTGGGCAGGACCATTGATAACACCCTGTTAAAAAGTTGTTGCCGTATGATCGTATAACGCACCCGTGGTTTGGGCGTGGTCAGCACCTGCCAAATCAGTTCGCCGACCCGCTCGGGCGCAAGGCCTTTCCGCCCCGAGCGAACCGCATACGAACGAAACTTTTTCAGCGCTGGCGCAAAGTCGGTCTCCGCAAAAGCGGATATATCTTCCTGCGCCGCTTTATCCCAGATCGGCGTTACGACCGACCCCGGCGCCACGATGATCACATCAATGCCATACAACATCAACTCACGCCGCAAGCTCTCGGAGAAGCCTTCCAAGCCATACTTTGAGGTGACATAGGCGCCGATAAACGGCGCAGCAACCTTTCCGCTAACCGAACTGATATTCACAATCCGCCCCGGCGCTCCCTGGAACCCGCGTTTCGCGCCAAGCAACGGTAAAAACGCCTGCGTAACGATCAGCGGTCCAACTAAGTTGACCTCGAGTTGGCGACGGCACTCGTCAATTGGCAGGTGCATCAATGGGCCAGAAACGACAATCCCAGCGTTGTTGACCAAACCAAGTAAGGCCTGATCGTTGAGTTGTGCGCGTACATCATCGGCAGCTTTCCTCACCGTCACTTGATCGAGCACATCAAAGAGCAGCGGCGTAAACGCATCGCCAAACTCAGCCGACAGTCGCGCCGCATCAGCTTGTTGCCGCACGCTGCCAAAGACGTGAATGCCGTGTTCAATCAGCACCTTTGTGGCGCTCCACCCAATCCCGGTCGATACGCCGGTAATAACGACATGTTGCATGAATATGCTTCCTCTACAAAATAAACTCCACCGTTCCCATTGCGCAGCGGCGGCATGGCTATCGCACTCTCCATACAAGTGTTTACAACTATGGGTGTTTTCGAGGCGGAAATATAGGCTTACGGAGTTACCGTTACATAGGTCGAATAGGCCCGTACAGCGTCGTCTGTGGAAGCGAGAGTTAGGTCATGCCGAATCGCCTGACAGATGAGCATCCGATCAAATGGATCTTTATGCAGCGTTGGGAGCTTGACCAGGTTTCGCGCGTTTTCCTCATCAAGCGCGCGGCTCTCGATGTGATGACGTTGACGCTGTTGAGGAATGTAGATGTCAGGCGCTAGAAAAATATGCGTATCAAGCAGTAGTCTCTTCATCTTTCGAACTGCTCGATGATTTCACTTGGCAGCGGTGCATCAAAATACTCTGGCGTCCGGAACTCTTCAGCGCACAGCGCATATGAGCGCAGACGCGTTTCGTTAGGTAAGATTGGCTTGATCTCTGCTACCGGCTCATTCGCTTCCAGGATTACGAGCGTTTCTCCTGCCTTGACTCGCTGGAGATAGCTTATCAAATTGCGCTGGATTTCGTCTATCGTAATGGCTATCATAGTTGTACATTATAACAAACTTCACTGTAATGCGTGTTATTCGCAGCAAAAAGCGCGCAATGAAACGACGTTGACGCAACTCTATGTTGCCGGCAAGATCGCCCTGCAAGAGCGCCTGAACCAGAGAAAGAGGAACATATGACATTTCAGCCCGATCCAGCGATGATTACCTGGCGTCTGCACTTGCAGTCGACGCCGGCCACAGTCTACCACATGCTCGCCAGCGATGAAGGGCGCGCCCGTTTCTGGGCGGAGCAGGCCGTCGAACATAACGGAGCTATCGACTTTGTCTTCCCCGACGGCCAGCGTTGGCGCGGAACGATACTGGTGCGTGAGCCGGCCCGACGCTTCAGCGTGGTATACTTCGGTGGCAGCACCGCCACCTTTACGCTGAACGATGATGGCGCCGGCGGCGCCGACTTGACGTTGACCGACGCTGGCGTACCTCCAGCGGACCGCTGCGAGGTCATCGCCGGATGGGTCTCGGTGCTGCTGGCGCTGAAGGCTGCGGTCGACTTCGGAGTCGACCTGCGCAATCACGAGCCCGCCAGAACCTGGAAGCAAGGCTATGTCGAGAACTGAGCCAAACGACTCCAATTGGCGCTTTTGGTCGGGTGAGGGAGCATGAGATGCACTTCAAACACGCACCTGCCATCTGGGCGAAATTTCCGACGCTGGTCCCCGGCCTATTGCTCATCGAAGGTGTTCGACCCGACGCCGACATCACGCCCCGCCTCGAACCACTCTGCGCTCACGCCCGCACGCGACTGGCTGGAAAGAACGAGTCTGAACTGCCGGAGGTGCAGGCGTGGCGGCGGGCCTTTAGCCAGATGGGGCTGAAGCCAACCCAATACCGCTCCGCCGCCGAGGCGCTACTGCGGCGCTTCCGCAAGGATGATACACTGCCTACCCTGCATCCGCTGGTGGATCTCTGCAACGCGGTTTCCCTCGCTTATGCCTTGCCGGTCGCGGTGATCGACCTCGCCCAGGTGGCGGGCTTCATTCAGGTGCGCCACGCCGACGGCGACGAAACGTATCTTGCGTTCAGCGGCGAGACGGAGCACCCGGAGCCGGGCGAGATCATCTTCGCCGACGCGGAGCGCCAGGTACATGCCCGGCGCTGGACATTCCGCCAGAGTCGCCGCTCGACGGTTAGCACAGCAACCCGACGCGCACTCATTGTGAGCGAGGGACTGCACGCAACAGCGCGCACCGACGTAGCCGCATTGCTCGACACGCTGGATACAGAATTGCGGGCGGTGGGGTACAGCCCGTTGCGGCGAGCGCTGTTGACCGCGGAGGCGCCGCGCTGGGTCAGCGACAGGGCGGGATGAGGTGTGCTCGAACCGCCCCAACCGCTTCTGGCCCAGCATGCAGGGGTCCGCGGGAGCTACACACCGCGCACCCGCGGCGCGGCGGCGTCCCACCGGGGCGCATAGCGGCGCATGAGCCCGAGCGTTACCTGGAGCACCGGCCCAACCCCAAACGCAAAACCCAGCGTACCGACGCCGACACTGCCGCCAAGGAACCAACCCAGCACGAGGACTGTCAATTCGAGCAGCGTACGCACTAACCGTACACTCCAACCAGTCCGCCGCACCAGGCCCATCATCAAGCCGTCGCGCGGGCCGGCCCCCATCCCAACGCTGAGATAAATGCCCGAGCCAACACCCATGATGATGACCCCGGCGGCCATTTGCGCAAATTGTAGCGGCAGCCAGGTGACAGTCGGTAATACCAGCATAAACAGGTCGAGCGCGACACCAACCAGGATCATATTCGCCAGCGTCCCCAAACCAGGGCGCTCGCCCAAAGGCAGCCAGCAGAGCATAATCGGCGCAGAAATGAGAATGCTGACCAAACCGATAGAGACGCCGATCTGCTTGCTAATACCTTGATGTAAGACATCCCACGGCCCCAACCCAACCTCGGCTCGAACCATCAGAGCAAGACCAAATCCCGCAGTCACCAATCCAACAAAAAGAACCGTCCATCGCAACCAGGAAATCTTGTGTGGATGGGCAATGTGTTGCTGCATACGAACCCTGTCAACCTACAATGGCACGCTGATGCCACCGATGGATGCCGATTAACGCCGATCGCAGGCGCCAACGTATCAACGTGCGAACGTTCCAACCCCGGTCTTGAGCGCCGCCGACGGATGCCAATCCCGGTCCTGAGCGCCGCCGACGGATGCCAACGTGATTAACCTTCTACTGCGATGATGATTCGCTTGTTGTTCGCGCCTTTGCTCCGGGTCTTGCGCAACACTACCTTGCCCACTTCGCTGGTGCATCGGACGTGAGTGCCGCCATCGGCCTGAAGATCCAGGCCAACAATATTCACTGTGCGAATCTCAGTTATATCGGCGGGGAGCAAATTGATCTTGGTACGGATCAGATCCGGGATCTGGAACGCTTTCGCGCGGGGCAGGAACTGCACTTCTACCACCCGGTCGGCCTGCACTTCGCCATTGACCCGCTCGATAATCTCCTGCGCCAACTCGTTCGAAAAGTCGCGCAACTCGAAATCCAAGCGACCCTCGTCGACATCCATATTGCCGCCGGTCACCGGAGCCTGGTAATCGCGCCAGATCACCCCGCAGAGTAGATGCAGCGCTGTGTGGGTGCGCATAAGCTTGTAGCGCCGATCCCAGTCAATCGCGCCGTGTAGCGTCGTACCGATGGCGGGCATTTCCGCGCCTTCCACTGTATGCCAAACGTGCTCGCCCTCGCGGCGAACCTCGCTGACACGCCAGCCCCGGCTGCCATCGCCCAGCGTGCCGGTGTCGTGAGGCTGTCCGCCGCTGGTGGCATAAAACGTGGTGCGGTCGAGCGCGACACGCTGTCCATCAACAGCGGTAACTTGGGCATCGAACTCGCGCAAATAGGAATCGGTCTGATATAGTAACTCGGTCATCTACTCACTCCACTAGGTTGGAACGTTGGAACGTTGATCGATAACGATCCTGACTAGAGTATACACCGGAATTGATAAACGAGAGCGAAGTCCGCTGCTATGTAAGCTGCCCCACACACAAAAATCCAACTTGGCCGTATAGTCTCTAGCGTTGGCTTCGTAAACGCTTTAGGATTGTGATACAAGATTGAGAGAGGAAAGACTGCAGCTTATGCACAAGATGATGTATGCTTGGGTCGTGATTGCCGGCCTCTTGCTAACGGCCTGCGGGGCGGCAAACAACGCCGGATCATCAGCCGCGGAGGCGAAGGCGGAGTCGCCCCCTGCCGATACCCCAACCGAGTCGCCCTCCGCAACCGAGCCCGTCGTCCAGCCCACGCTCGACCCGGAAGAGTCGCCCCCTGGCGGAGCCGCCGCCGAGTTCACGACCGACTTCAGCAAGCATAGCGTTCCCTACCGTGAAATCCTGTCGGGCGGGCCGCCCAAAGATGGTATTCCCGCGATTGACAACCCATCGTTCGTCGCGGTGGAAGAAGCCGATGAATGGCTCAGTCCTGTTGAACCGGTCGTGCTGGTCGAGATCAACGGCGATGCACGCGCCTATCCGCTTCAGATCTTGACCTGGCACGAGATCGTCAACGACACCGTTGGCGGTACACCTGTCGCCGTGACCTTCTGCCCGCTCTGCAACACGGCAATCGTGTTCGAGCGCACGGTCGACGCTGAAGTGCTGGACTTTGGAACCACCGGACGGCTGCGCTTCAGCAACCTGATTATGTATGACCGCCAGACCGAGACTTGGTGGCAGCAGGGCACCGGCGAGGCCATCGCCGGCGAGCTGACCAGGACACAACTGACCTTTCACCCTGCCGCATTGATCGCCTGGTCCGACTTCAAAGCGACTCATCCCGACGGACAGGTGTTATCGCGCGAAACCGGCTACAATCGCTCCTACGGGCAGAATCCCTACACCGGCTACGACAACGTGAACAACTCGCCGTTTCTCTATCGCGGCCCGGAGACGCCGGGGACATTGCCCGCAGTCGCGCGCGTGCTGACGGTCGACCTGAAGCAAGAAACCGTTGCTTACCCCTACACCGTGCTGGAAGAGCAGCGCGTCGTCAATGACACTGTAGCTGGAGCCGAGGTGGTCGTCTTCTGGCAGCCGGGCGCCGCCTCGGCGCTGGATACCGCCGCCATCGCCGATGGGCGCGACGTGGGCGCAGCCAGCGCCTATGCCCGCGAACTCGATGGTCGACAGTTGACCTTCAGCTTCAACGGGACGCGCATCGTAGATAACGAGACCGGCAGCGAGTGGGATGTGCTAGGCCAGGCGATTGGCGGCGAGCTTGCGGGTGCGCAACTCACTCCGATTGTCGCGGTCAACCACTTCTGGTTCTCGTGGGCGGCCTTCAAGCCGGAGACGCGGATCTACCAACCATAGGGCGCTTTCGACATACGAATCTCAGGTGATCAGAACGCCCACATCCGACTGAAACATGTCAATACCAAACTGGACATTGGCTTGAAACGCGCCCCAAGCGCTCATCTGCACAGAGATGGCGCGGGAGCAGATACATCGCTCCCGCGCCATTTTCACCCCAGCGGCGTGGTGTAGTTTGTTATTGTCATCAACGCACGGCGCTCGCGTTTGTTCGATTACGTTATGCTGGGTACAATAGAACAGATGAGATTCTATTGGCAAGAAGAAATCCGGCAGTCACAAGATAAAATAATCCTGTCAATTCTGTCCAAATAGGGTATCATTATGTCAAATCTCAAGGTATACGTCTCCGCCTCTTGTGAGGGCTGCACTGTCGCACTGGCTCTGGTCGAGTATGTGCGGCGCTTGCGCCCCAATCACGCGATCGAGATCATCGACCTCGACCAGACAGGCGCGATACGCCCTTCATATGTTTTTGGTACGCCGACGTACTGCCTCGATAACCGGATTGTATCGCTTGGAAATCCTAGCGCTCAGGAGTTGCTGCAACTCCTGGACCAAGCCATACCACCTGGAACTCCAACATCAACGTCGGCCATGTTGCCGGAGCACATGTAATGTCAGCAAACAAACTCTGGTGTTTATCCGAAGTGGACATCTTTCAAGACTTGACCGAACAAGAGCTGTCGAATCTGGCGGCGCGTGCGCCAATGCAGACAGTCGACACGGGCACAGTGTTCTATTCGCCCGAACAGCGCACCGAGGTTCTTTTCATCCTCAAGAAGGGTCGGGTGCGGATTTTCCGTCTTTCGCCGAGCGGCAAAGCGTTGACAACCGCCGTCGTTACGCCGGGGACCATCTTTGGCGAGATGGCGATCATCGGCCAGCATATGCACGACCAGTATGCCGAGGCGCTGGAGGCATGCGTGATCTGTCTGATGAGTAGGGAAGATGTGCGCCAAATGTTGCTCAGCGACCCGCGGATCGCGGCGCGGATCACCGAGACGTTGGGCAACCGCCTGGTCGAACTCGAACAACGCCTCGGCGACTTTGCCTTCAAAAACGTTCCCCAACGTATCGTCAGCACGCTGCTGACCTTGAGCCGGGCCGATCGGATGCGCCAGCGCTGGCCGCTCAGTCGGGGCGCGGCGGAGGTACGCTTCACCCACGAGCAGATTGCCGAATTCGTTGGCACCTATCGCGAGACAGCAACCAAAGTCCTCAACGAGCTGCGCGAGCAGGGCCTGATCGAACTGCGGCGCGGCAAGATCGTCCTGCTCGATATGCCCGCCCTCGAGGCTCTGGCCGAGGAGTAGCCGTGCGGAATGGGAAGATGGAGAGCTCTATCGGCTATGTTCGTGTTAGCACGATAATACATTAGCAGCCAGTTTCCTGCTAATGCATTTTGACAATCAACAGGGGAATGTGATGTCGTGCCGCCTTCAGGCGGTTTGAAGGCATCACAACCGCCTGAAGGCGGTACGACAAGACCCTTTTTCCATGACCGATTTTGATCGTTAAATTTCGTTAGGGTGAGTATCATTCGCAGCAAGCATCAAATCGACGTGTATCGGCGTGTATCGGCGGTTCCATTTCCTGCGAGGATCACTCAAGCGATTCGCATCACCCGCGTGTTCACGAAATACTCGAACGCAAAGGCGGTCATGGCGCCGGCCTGGAGGCCGGGAATAGGCAGCAAGCGCGCGGTCAGCGGTTTGCGCAGCGCGCTAGCCAAGGCCGTAACCTCGGACAGGACGCCGGCGATCTGCTCGGGCGTGGTTGCGCCGGGCAACGGAATCGTGTCTAGCCCCGTGCCACAGACCGCGCTGAAAGCCAGTAAATCACGCAGCGTGTAACGCCCTTCGGTGTTACGCCGCGCCAGGGTGGCATCCTCCAGCACCGGCAGCATCACCCCGCTAAAGCCAAGCTGGGTGACTCGAGCCGCCCGGATCGCCTCGGTTAGGCCGCGCACCGCCGCGAGCGTTCCCCACGCGCCAAATGGCACACCGCTCAGCGCCTCGGCTGCTGCAGCGACACTGCGTTGCGGATCGGGATGCGGGGCCAGGGACCAGTCGCAGCCGGTGAACCTCACGCCGGTCTCGGCTTCGATACCGTTCAGAGCTACACCGATCCGCGCGTCATGCTCTTCGATCAGCACCGTCAAACGGGCCAGGGCTTGCTTTTGGACGGATGGGGACGGTATACCCGACGCGCCGCTTAATCCCACATCGGCAGTCGCCGCGACTGCTAACGCCGACGCCTCGGGGCCAACCGCGAGCCAGGGTGCGCCGCCGTCATAATAGGCCGCCGGGAAGAAAGGCGAGCCGGGCGCGACGTGGGCCAATGCCGCGAAACGCAGATTGCCAAAGCCCAACTCGGTGTGTGCGCCGATCTTGGCGATAGCCTGGGCCACTGCGCTGATCGCCGCCGGATCGGGGCTGCCGTCGTTTCTGGTGATATGGGCCGCTGCGAAGACTGTCTGGGTTGCCGCAATCGCATCAGGCAGCGCTGCCAGCCGCTCGCCGGCGACCGGCCCCAGCGTAATATAGTCAAACCCGGCATCCAGGGCTTGCTGCTCAACCCCGCGCGCCACATGAGCGAAATCGGCGCACTCGTTGAAGCCCGTGGCGGCAAGAGTGAGGCGTAGCGTCTGGATCGTATACCCAGCCGCCTCGAGTCGCTTGCGGGCCTGTTGTGCGGCACGGGCCGCCCGGCCCAAATCCTCTTCACGCGCGCCAACCGTTATTGTTCGTAGCTGCATCCGCATTCTCCTCAGACCTAGATGGCGATGGGACACGGATCACGCAGACACATGCGAAGCATTCGCAGATCTGCGTGCATCTATGTTCCAATCGCATGCTCTTGTTGAGGCTATTCTAGCACAGCTACGCAGAGCCCATCCGGCACGGCATCGAGAACGCCGACAGACCGTTTCGGGCGATGCCACAAGCGTAGGGGCTTTCGCTAAGACGAGCGATCACTCCACCAGCCAAAGCAGGCGGCTTCTTGGAGGCCGAAGCCACCAACCCGCCAACTGCCATAACAGCGGCTTCTCGTGCAACGCATGCGGCAACCCGCTACGTTCGCGCACGAAGACCCGATCTGGGCCGATGTGTTGCACCGTTCGAGGAACACCCAAACTGTTTTACCCGGCTCAGGTTTCGGAGCCGGAACCCGCAACAGTTCCTGTTGTTCAGGTGCGCTGCCCGAAGGCAGAACTGGCCTGCCGAAGCAGCCATTGGAACAAGTGCATCGCAAATCATGCTTTAGCGCAATAGAAAGCCGGAAACCGGCGTTTCCCCTGCCGCGACTCGACTGAGACTTCGGCGAGAGCTCAGTCGAACGCTCGCCGAAGTCCTGAAGTCGGCAGTCCCCGCACCGTGGCGAGTCGGCAGTCCCCGCGCCGTGGCGAGGCTGTACGAACTACAAGGTAGGAGTCTTTTTAGGGGGCGATAGCTATCCGATGCTAGGGGCCACTATAAACAC
>JAKSDJ010000550.1 GCA_022360155.1 Chloroflexales bacterium
AGCGGCCGGCGCCCGCCAGAAGCACCTCTCCCCTCAGGCGTTTCCCACGTCGCCCGCTTGGGCTTCGGCCTTGCGTTTGAGCGTCCAGGTCGGTCGCGTGCAGACGGAGCCGTTGGCATAGAGCCGGAGGCGCACCGTCTCCGCCGAGACCGTCATGCCGGTGACGCGCACCCGATACGCGGCCAGGAGCGAGGTCGTCCAGTTGGCCGAGGGCACGCCAAGCGTATGGGGTCGAGCTTGATGACGCGAAGCAACGCGGCTTCCCACGCGGGAGGAACGGTCGGGGCGGCGCCAGGAGCTTTGCGACGGGGGAGGGCCTGCAGGCCACGCTGCGCAACGTAATCGGGGCAATGTCGCTCACAGAGCGGCCCTGATGGGCAAGCAGCACCATCTGGGGACGGAGACGCCGGTCGGCATCGCTGGTCGTATCGTACTGCTGCTGGAGCGCGGCGACGGTCGCCTCGTCCAGCGACGGAAGGCGAAAGGCTTTGGCCATGGTTCCTGTAGTCGAGACTATCGCGCACGAGTCCATCCCTCAGTCTACCGCAGTCTCAGCTTGGAAGCATTTAGCTCGACCAGAGATCAGGAGCAATGATGCAAATCTACACTAGATCAGTAGGGACGGCGCACATTGCGTCATCCCTGCTGTGTTCCAGGACTCTGGATGGAATTATCGACGAATCAGCGGTAAGTAAAGCACTGCATCTGGCGGCAACGCATCGAGGGCGGTTGTTGCCCAGGTTGCTGGCTGCACAATCTCAGCTCGATACGGCCAGGCATAGCGGGATGGTTCGTCGTCGTTCACCTGATGCTCAATGCTTAGCCTGATGCTTCTGCCCAGATTAGGCATGTTGTCGAACGGGATCTGTAGCTCCGTATAGCAGGAAGTTCCATTGTTGTAGACCCGCGCACAGAATGGGCGAGACAATCTCGTTGAACCTGCCCTGACCGTCATCCTGCGGGATGTACGGGATGCCACACTATTTCGCGAGCATCAGGCAGGGTTTTTGTGACACTACTCCTGGGTGTGCAACAGATAAGCATGATATGTTCCGGCAGCTTCGGGTATTCTAGAAATGCGGCACTTTCCCCACGGAGCTACGGCGGCGCACACCATGTGCTGCCGACTAACCACACTATACTAGTGGGCCGATCAATGTTTGCTGAAAATCACGCGTATCGACAAGCATATCATCCCGCATTCGGTTGATTATTTGCGTTATAGATCGAGCAAAAACCTCATCCTTGATCAAAGCTGTGCCCCGTGAAACAGACGGTGGCGGGCAGGAAACGATCGGGACGACAGCGATGAGGAGGATTGGTGACATAGGTGATGGGCTCCACTTCGCGCCGCGTCACCATAGATTTGGTTTGGGTGCGCCAACAAGCGAGCGGTGCTTGTCACACAAGCGGCCAATCTGTCTTGACATTGCTGGGCAACGCGAAAGCTATGTGCTACAGTGAAGCTATAGTTGCGCCCGCAGTGGCCTCTTTTATTCGCCGGCGAGCAGATCTGCTCGCCGCCTGCCAAAGCATCATACCTGCAGCGAAACCCCGCACGCCGAAGGGCGAGTAGCGCTTCCCCCGCGGGTGCCGTACGGTGCATCTTCCCGACTCAATTGGTGTGTTAGCGCGTCGCAGCACGATTACCCTGGAATACGCTACCGGCATTTTACGGATCATTCGGCCAATAGTCGCGCACCCGGACAGCCTCCTGCGGGCCAGGCCAGGGCGGTATGGTGGCGACGATGAGGCGTAGCGGCTGCGGGCCGGCGCTGCGGAATTGGAAATGCGTGCCGGTCGGAATACTCAGGCAAGTGCCGGGGCTCACCGCCACAACCTCTTCACGTTTCCCTTCCTTGCGCCACACTTCGCCCTGCCCCTCGATGACATACCAGATCTCATCGACCATCTGATACGCATGGGCCTGTGAGGTTTGTTCGGGGGGCAGCGTACGGTGGGCCAGGCCGCCGCCGCTCATCTGGATCAGCGTGCGGATCTCTGCGCCATCCGGCGCAAGAGCATCGTATTGCTCCGGCGTCTG
>JAKSDJ010000531.1 GCA_022360155.1 Chloroflexales bacterium
GATGCACCTCATCAATAGGTTTGACCTTGAATATGTCCAAGCTACCATCCAAGGCTAACCTCACTTGAAGGCCTCGTAGAGATCGATCTCTATCGGTATCCAGCATTACGCATTGAACCGAATCAGCAACAAATTCCAGTGTAGGGCTAGTCCATTATACTACAAGAACGTGGATCTCCTTCGGCCCGTGAATCCCTAATGTTAGCGTCATTTCGATATCGATGGTGCGGCTGGGACCGGTGATCAGGTGCAGATTGCTGATGCTGTCGAAGATGTCCGCGCTGTGGCGCAGCACGAAACAGAAGTGGTCGGGCGTGGTCGTCAGGGTATCGTCGTCGAAGGTCAGCGCGACGAGGAGGCTTCGTGATGCGTAACGCAAACGGCGCAAGCGACGCAAAGCCTGTGCAGAAGACGGAAAGACGACTCTTTGCAGATCACCCGGGCGATGCTATACTGACCCTATGACAGACACGGTCGCCAATCCGCACGATGCCTTCTTCAAGCAGTACCTCAGCCAGCCAAGCGTGGCGGTGGATTTCCTGCGCCAGCATCTCCCGACGGAGGTCACCGCCCTGCTCGATCTAACCCAGGTTCAGCTGGAGAAGGACTCGTTTATCGATGAACGCTTGCGCGGCTATTTCAGTGATCTGATCTATTCCACCGTCACGCGGGAGCAAACGCCAGTGCGCATCGCCGTGCTCTGTGAACACAAGAGCTACCCAGACCCCTGGGTCAACTTTCAAGTCTTACGCTATCAGGTCGGCTACTGGGTTCAGGAGTTTGACCGATTACAGGCGGAGTCGCTGCCAGACGAGGAACCGGGTGCATCGCCACGCCGCACCCGTCGCCCAACGCTCACCCCGATTCTGGTGCTGTTGGTCTACCACGGGCGCACCGAGTGGCAGGTTCCGTTCCGCTTTGCGCGGCAGCTCAGCGGGATGGACGACCCCACGACGCCGCTGTCCCAGGTGTTGGCGCGCTATGTGCCCGACTTTGAGCCCCACTTCGTCAACCTGTCCACGATGGCAGATGACGCGATCCAGGGCGAAGTGGTCACGCGGCTCTTTGTATTGGTCTTGAAACACATCTTTGACCACGGCTTGGGCGGGCGCCTGGACGAGATTCTGCGGATGGCCAGCGAAGTCATCCGGCAACCCAGCGGGATGGAGATGGTGATGGCGTTGCTGCGCTACATCGGACGTGCCACCGTGAAGCTGGACAAAGCCGTGATGGCCCAAAAATTACTTGCCTATTTACCAAAAGAAGGAGGCGCCTTAATGGAAACGATAGCCCAGGAGTGGATTGACGAAGGGTTTGCGCAAGGCATTGAACAAGGCATTGAACAAGGCATTGAACAAGGCATTGAACAAGGCATTGAACAAGGCATTGAACAAGGCATTGAACAAGGCATTGAACAAGGCATTGAACAAGGCA
>JAKSDJ010000105.1 GCA_022360155.1 Chloroflexales bacterium
GCGTGAAGGACGACAATCCCTGGACGGTCGGGCACACGATCGATGCGAACGCGCGTGCGGTGCGTATGGGCTGGCTGCCCTTCTATCCCCAGTTCGAGCGCAACAGTCTGGGCATCGTTGATGATGCCCGCGTCGCTGGGGCGAGCACCGATCAGGAGATCGTCGGCTACGTCGTTGAGCAACTCAAAACGCGCCAACTGCGCTTTGCCGCCGAAGACCCCGACGCCCCCGAGAACTGGCCGCGGGTCTGGTTCATCTGGCGCGGCAACGCCCTGATGTCAAGCGCCAAGGGCCACGAGTACTTTCTGCATCACTATCTGGGCGCCCACACCAACAGCATCGCCGACGAAGAAGTCAGCAAAGGCATGCTCGAAGAGGTGGCCTGGCGGGATCAAGCGCCCACTGGCAAGCTTGACCTGGTGGTCGACATCAACTTTCGGATGGACACCTCAGCGCTGTACTCCGATATTGTGTTGCCGACCGCTCACTGGTATGAGAAGGACGACCTGAACTCCACGGACTTGCACTCCTACATACATCCGCTCGCCGAGGCGGTGCCGCCGAACTGGGAGTCGCGCTCGGACTGGGAGATCTTCAAGCTCTGCGCGCAGAAGGTGAGCGAGCTGGCCGAGATCCACCTGCCCGCTCCGCTCAAAGATCTGGTGGTAGCGCCTCTGGCCCACGACACCCCCGATGAAGTGACCCAGCCGATAGTGCGGGACTGGGCGAAGGATGAGTGCCCGCCGCTACCCGGCAAAACGATGCCGCATCTCAAGGTGGTCGAGCGCGATTATCCGAATCTCTTCCGCCGCTTCATCTCGCTTGGACCGCAGGCGTGGGCGCAAGGGATCGGCGCGCACGGGGTGCATTGGGATATCAAGGAACTCTACGATGATCTGCTCAAGGCTGGCCCGACAGTGCATTGGGGTGAGCGGCAGTATCCCTCGCTTGACAGCGCGATCCACGCGGCGAATGTAATTCTGCGCTTGGCGCCGGAAACCAATGGCGAGTCGGCCTACCGCGCCTACGAAGCGCATGAACGGCTGGTCGGCCTTCCACTGACCGACTTGGCCGAGCAGAATCGCGGCGTGGTGATGAATTTCGACGATCTGAAGCAGCAGCCGCGCCGCATTCTCACCAGCCCCTGCTGGTCGGGCATTATCAACAACGGGCGGGCTTATTCACCCTTCGTGGTCAATGTCGAGCGATACGTGCCCTGGCGCACGCTCACTGGGCGGCAGCACTTCTACCTGGATCACGAGGGCTACATCGGCTTTGGCGAGCATCTGCCGACCTACAAGCCGCGCGTCGATCCGCTGATCTATGGCGATCTCAAGAAGTCGGAGCAGGAGGCCCGGTCGATCATCCTGAACTATTTAACGCCCCATGGCAAGTGGCATATCCACTCGACCTACGGCGACAATCTGCGCATGTTGACCCTGTCGCGCGGCATCGAGCCGTGCTGGATGAACGATAAGGACGCCGCAGCGATCGGCGTGAATGATAACGATTGGGTTGAGGTCTACAACGACCATGGCGTGGTGGCGACGCGGGCCGTGGTGAGCGCCCGTATTCCGCGTGGGGTCTGCATTATCTACCACTCGCCGGAGCGAACGATATCGGCGCCGAAGTCGCCGTTGCGCGGTAACAAACGCGCTGGCGGCCACAACAGCCTGACCCGCGTGCGGCTCAAGCCGGTGCTGATGGTAGGCGGCTATGCCCAGTTCACCTACGGGTTCAACTACTGGGGGCCGACGGGCGTCAACCGCGACACCCATGTCCGCATCCGCAAGCTGCCGGGCGAGCCTCAGTTCTAGTCGCCTGCTTCCCTGGGCAGGGTGTTGCGGAGAACTGGCGTACCTGGCAACCTAGCTCGCCCCGCCGGGGCAAGGAGTAGATCATGAATGTGCGTGCGCAGATATCGATGATGTTTCACCTCGATAAATGTATTGGCTGCCACACGTGTAGCATTGCCTGCAAGAATATCTGGACCGATCGCCAGGGCGTTGAGTATATGTGGTGGAACAACGTGGAGACGAAGCCGGGCTCCGGCTACCCCACCCAGTGGGAAGACCAGGAACAGTACAAGGGCGGCTGGGAGGAGGCGGACGGCGCCATTCGGCTCCGCGCCACCAACAAGACCCGTGGCTACATCAACCTGTTCCACCAACCGCACCTGCCGACGATCGACGACTACTACGAGCCGTGGACGTACCGCTACAGCGATCTGTTTAACGCGCCGGCGAGCGACGACCAGCCCACAGCCCGCCCGATCTCGCTGATTACTGGCGAGCCGATGGCGATCGAGGCTGGCCCCAACTGGGACGACGACATGAGCGGTAGTCCCGTCTATGCCGCCAACGACCCCAATCTGGTTGAACTCTCGCCCCAGGAACGCCAGATCTTCTTCGATCTGGAGCGGATTGTTTTCTTCTATCTGCCGCGGATCTGCAATCACTGCCTCAACCCGAGCTGCGTGGCTTCATGCCCTTCGGGAGCGCTCTACAAACGTGGTGAAGACGGGATTGTGCTGGTGAACCAGAACGTCTGTCGCGGCTGGCGCTTCTGCGTCTCGGCGTGTCCATACAAAAAGGTCTACTACAACTGGAAGACCGGGAAGTCGGAGAAGTGCATCTTGTGCTTCCCCCGCCTAGAGAGCGGCCAGGCGCCGGCTTGCTTCCACTCCTGCGTAGGCCGGATTCGCTACCTGGGCGTGGTGCTCTACGACGCCAACCAGATCCAAATGGCGGCCTCGATGCCCGATCACGAGTTGGTCGATCATCAGCGCGACATGATCCTCGACCCGCGCGACCCGGTGGTGGTGGCCCAGGCCGAGCGCGACGGCGTCCACTTCTCGATGATCGAAGCCGCGCAAAAATCGCCGGTCTATCGTTTCGTCAAGGAATGGCAGCTCGCCTTGCCGCTACACCCTGAGTTCCGTACCATCCCGATGCTGTTCTACATCCCGCCGCTGCTGCCGGTGATCGGTCAGCTCAACCGCAAGGGCATCTATAGCGTGACCGAGGAAGACTACTTTGGCGCCATCGATCAGGCGCGCGTGCCGTTGCAATACATGGCGCGCCTCTTCGCCGCCGGAAACGAGTCGCATGTGCGCGCCGTCTTCGAGAAGTTGATCGCGATGCGGCTCTACAAACGCGCCGAGCAGGTTGGCGACGTGACGATGGAGCGCGCAAACGAGCTGTTGGCCCAGGTTGGGCTGACCCCGGCCCAGGCCGAGGAGATCTACCGGCTGACCTCGCTGCCTACCTTTGATGAACGCTTCGTGATTCCGCCAATGCACCGCGAGGAGGCGATCGAGCTGATCGGCGATCCCTACGAGTTCAAGGCCGAGACCGGCGTCGGCTTTCGCGAGAAACCGCAGCGAGGTTTGTGATGAGCCCTAAGATCTACCCCGAGCTCTATCGCCTGTTTGGCGATCTGCTCGATTATCCTGGCCCCGCAACAGCGAATGTCGCCCACCGGTGCGCTGCGTTGGCAGCTGATCGAGATCCTGAGGCCGGAATGCATCTGGTCACGTTCGCGCTCACCGTCAGCGGCTTGGAGGCAGGCCGGATCGAGGAAATCTATACCGGCGCATTCGAGATCAACCCGGCTAGTTTTATTTACGCCGGCTACGTGCTCTTTGGCGAGAGTTTCAAGCGTGGCGCGTTCATGGTCAAACTGCAAGATGAATATCGACGCTATGACTTCTGCTACGACGGGGAATTGGCCGACCACCTGGCCTTGATATTCCGCTTCCTCAGCCTACTCCCGGCTGACGATCCGTTGCTGCGCGACCTCACGGGCGAGTGTATCGCCCCGGCTCTCCATCAGATGCTCGACGCAATCGATGCCGACAATCCCTACGCCAGCCTCTTGCGCGGCATCCTGCGCGTGATCGACCCGGATAACACGGCGACTCTGGCGGCGGTGCTGCAGGTGTACGGCGGCGGTTTCTTACCGCAGCGCATCTCAAGTGAAGTTCCGTAGCCGATCGGTATGCTCTCTCGTGGGCTGGCTTGGGCCGGCAGGCACGAGAGAAGGGAAGAAACCTATGACCTTCGAGCAACTACTCTATGGCGTGTTGCCGTATCTCGCTCTGCTGGCGGCAGTCGGCGGGACGATCTGGCGTTATACCGCCAACCGCTACTCGTTTTCCAGCTTATCGTCGCAATTTCTGGAGAATCGCCAGCTCTTCTGGGGCTCGGCGCCTTGGCATTATGGCTTGCTGGCGGTGCTCGGCGGCCACCTGCTGGCCTTCCTCGTTCCTCGATCCATCCTGGCCTGGAACGCTGTGCCGCTGCGCCTCTATATCCTAGAGATTACCGGTTTGGCCTTCGGTCTGCTCGCCCTCTGGGGCCTGATTATGCTGATGTGGCGCCGCGCGACCAACCCGCGGGTGCGCGTGGTCAGCTCGTGGATGGACTGGCTGCTGTTGCTGGTCTTCTTGGTGCAGATTGTTGCCGGGCTTTGGACCGCCATCTTCCACCGCTGGGGCTCGTCCTGGTTCGCCGGTTTCGTGACGCCGTATCTCTGGTCGCTGTTGCAGCTTCGCCCACGCATTGACCTGGTGAGCAATCTGCCGCTGGCGGTGCAGATCCATATCAGCGGCGGCTTCGTGATCCTCGTGTTGCTCCCCTTCAGCCGGTTGGTGCATGCCTTGTCCTTCCCCTGGAGCTACGTTGCCCGGCCTCACCAACTGGTAATCTGGAACCATCGCACGCCGCGCCACGACCCGGCTGCGCCAGGCTCGACCACGCGGCCCAGCAGCCAGCAGCGCAGTGCATCGACCGCGCCGCCACAGGAGAGCCAGCCGAGCGGTTCATTTGTTCAATTTCGTAAGGAGTAACTGCTGCGGAGGCCTACTATGTCAACAACAGCACACGAGAGTGCGAAGTCCTATGTCGTGCTCGCAGCCAATACAATCGCTTTCACCGTCTGTTTCGCTGCCTGGATGCTGAATGGCGTGCTGGTCACCTTTCTGGTCGACAACGGCGTGTTCAGGTGGGACGCGGCCCAGATCGGCTGGTTGATTGGCATCCCGGTGCTTACCGGTTCGATCATGCGCCTGCCGGTGGGCCTGCTCACCGATCGGTTTGGCGGCAAGCCGGTCTACACTATTCTGCTGCTATTCAGCGCGGTTCCGATGTACCTGTTGAGCACCGCGCACTCATATAATGAATATCTGGTCTACAGTCTGGGTTTTGGGCTCAGCGGCGCGGCGTTTGCCGTCGGTATCGCCTTCAGCTCGGTCTGGTTCGCGCGCGCGCACCAGGGGACTGCCCTGGGCATCTTTGGCGCGGGCAACGCGGGGTCGGCGATTACCACCATGCTGGCGCCGACGATCCTGCGCTCGCTCACCGATGGCGGCGCCAACCTGGAAGGCTGGCGCATGCTGCCGCAGATCTACGCCGGAGCGCTGGTGCTCACTGCGGCGCTTTTCTTCCTGGCCACCACGAATCGCAAGCCAGCCCAGCAGCGTACATTCATACAGATGTTGCACCCGCTGCGCTATGTGCGGGTCTGGCGTTTCGGCCTCTACTACTTCCTGGTCTTCGGTGGCTTCGTCGCCCTGGCGCAATGGCTGGTACCCTACTACGTTAATGTCTACACGATGTCGTTGGTCACCGCCGGCTTGCTGGCGACCATCTTCGCGCTGCCATCGGGGGTGATCCGCGCTCTGGGCGGCTGGATCTCGGACAAAGTCGGCGCCCGCGCGACGATGTACTGGGTGCTGGGAAGCACCGCTCTTTGTTGCTTTTTACTCTTCTTTCCACGGATGGATATCCAATCGCCGGGCAGCGGCGTGATGGCCGCGCAGCCCGGTGTGGTTACCGCAGTGAGCGCGAACGAAATCCGGATTGATGAGACCTCCTACCCGCTGGTTGCGCGCATCCCCCGCCAGATCGCCGATGACGACCTGTTGCTGCTCCCGCTGATCGAGACCTGGCAGGAGCCACGGGTGCAGGTGGGTGATACTGTGGAGAAGAAGTAACTCCTGGCCCGTGGTATTACCCACATCTACTTTCAGGCCAATGTCTGGGCGTTCACGGCGCTTGTGTTTATTGTGGGCATTGCAATGGGGATCGGCAAAGCCGCGGTCTATAAATACATCCCTGACTACTATCCAGAGGAGATCGGCGTGGTCGGCGGAATTGTTGGCGTGATCGGCGGGCTGGGCGGCTTTGTTTGTCCGATCATCTTCGGCTATCTACTCAAAACGATTGGTTTGTGGACAACCACCTGGATGTTCTTCTTTGTGATTGCGATCATCTGTTTGATCTGGATGCATGCAGTGATCCTGCGCATGGAGCGTGTGTCGAGCGCCCAAACGCCGACTGCGGATCGATCGGCGCCGCAGCCGGCGGGAGCGATAACACGATAGCTTACGTGCGGTGCCGCACAGCGCTGAACGAACGTTTGGCGCTCGGCTCTTAACGAGGCTCAGGCGCGGACATTGCGTCAATGGTGAATTAATCCACAGATGCCACAGATGTTTGCTCATTTTCACCTGTATCATCTGTGGAACCTTCCCATTACAGCCGATACCCATGCGGTGCGCACGGAGTCGCAGCGCCAAGGAACGACCAACGTTTGCGGTCACGCCTTTCATCCTTCTCACCCGCCTCTCAGCAAACACATCTTATCGTCAGCGCAGCTTCACCTCGCTACTATCGGAAATGGCGTTTCGTATCGCTATACTAACGCCATCACTCATCGAGATGAGTATGCGATAGACGTGACAACAGCGAGAGGTGTTTGATGCGACGAACTATTTTGATGTTATTGCTGGTGTGCCTGAGCGCAGGGTTCTTTGTTACCCCCAGTCAGGCACAGAAGAACGAGCGTTGTTTTGAGGAGACCGGCTATTGTATTTCCGGCGCTATTCGAGCGTATTGGGAACGCAACGGCGGGTTGGCCGTCTTTGGTTTCCCGATCACCGATGTGCGAGAAGAGTATGTCGATGAGAGCAGTTGGCGCGGACCTGTGCAATGGTTCGAGCGGGATCGGTTGGAGGATCACGGTAATGGGCTAGTCCTGGCCGGTCGGTTAGGCGCTGAGTTACTCTCCAAGCAGCAGCGCCCGTGGGAAGGTGCTCCCAAAGTCGAATCGGCCCCGCCCGGATGCCGCTACTTTGCGATCACCGGTCATAGCCTGTGTGAGCCGTTTTTGAGTTATTGGGAACAGAATGGCGGCTTGGAGCGCTTCGGGTATCCGATTACGCAGTCAGGAGAAGAGGTTATTGAGGGGCAGCGGTTGACCGTCCAGCACTTCGAGCGCCGTCGCATGGAGCACCATGTGGAGCTTGCCGGAACGCCGTTCGAGGTGCAACTGGGGTTGCTGGGGCGCGCCACTGCCGGATTGTCCGTAGGTTGTTTCGAGGTTGGGCCGCCGCTGCAAGCAACAGCCCATGCCTACCGTGATACCCTGGGATGCGCCCAGCCCTGGCCGCGTGTTAACACAATGATTATACAGCCGTTTGAGCGTGGAACCATGGCTTGGGTGAATGGAATCGGATCACGCCTTGGTCCACGGATCTTCGTTATTTATCCTGACCAAACTACCGGACAATTAGTCTGGCAAAGCTATTCGGATCAATTCCATCGTGGCGCACCGCCAGCCAAGCTAGATGAAACTCCACCTGAAGGTCTCTATGCGCCTGGCAATGTCTTTGGCAAAGTATGGGCTGAAAACTCACACGTTTACAACACACTGGGCTGGGCCACTTCACCTGAAAATCGGTTTGATGGCGTTTATTATCGGTTTGATCATAGCTCCATGCTGTATCGTTCGGATGTGGATCGGGTTTACATTCTTAGGAACGATGGGCGCGTTGAAGATATCCAGCGCATCCCGTAGCATTTGTTACTTTAGGGGCGGACAGAGCATTTGAGCTAATTCGATGTTTGAGGCGTTGGGATGCGCAGTATCCCCTCACCCCCTAGCCTCCTCGCCCGTCCCCCTTAACCCCCTGCATGCGGGGGGTTAAGGGGGACGGGCGAACAAGCCGCATCAGGAAGCAGTATATATCGTTCCGAATATGTGTACTGTCCGTCTCTAAAGCATATGCTACAGAAGAGGGCGCTCAGGTGAGCGCCCTCTTCTGTAGTTCACTTCCCTCAGCTTCCTGCCAATCACCCCCACCTACCGCAACTATACTGCTTCTCTGGCTACAACCCCTCTGGCGGAGCGATTCGCGAACTGCTCGGCCTGAGGCGTACGCTATGTTGCCTGCAGCAGCGTCAACAGCATCACCAGCGGCGTACGGGCGAGCAGGCTGTGCGGCAGCCGCGCCGGCATATGCAGCCATGCGCCTGGCCCGGCCTCGATCACCTCGGCGCCATATGTTAGGCGTACCTGACCCTGCAGGATATGCACGATTGCTGGTACTGCGGCAGTATGTTCTGATAATTCCTGGCCGGTATCGAAGGCAAAAAGAACAACCTTAACCTGATCATCGGCGTGGAGGGTGCGGCTTAAGATCCCGCCTTCCGGGATGCTGACCGCGGTGAACAGGTTAGCAATCAGATGGGCATCTCCATATGTTGCGGCTGATTCTGGATCCACGTGTATCCTCCTGCTATCTGTTTGCAGAGCGTTTGATACGGGCGCCCCTATGGACCACACCCACGCCCCTTGTAAGCTGTCAACGTTCAAACGTTTAAACGTGTGAATGTTCAAACGGCCTCGATGAGCTCTTTGAGGGGGCGCAGCGGCTGGCCGGACTGGTCGAGCTGGGCGAGGCGCTGCACCAGCTTCATCACCTCGGTGATGCGTTCGAGCTCGGCCTGGGCGACCTCGATCAAATATGACGGTTCCCCATTGGCGGAAGCCTCTGCTTGGTGCAAATCGAGGCTGGTGCGCGCCGCGAAGAGTGATGAGTTGATTTCGTGATCCAGCGTGCTCGCCAGACGACTCATGGCGGCCTGTTCGTTTGTGGTCATGGCCTGCTCCAATGTTGTGGTAGCGGCGAGGATCTGTTCGCACTTGGCCTTCCAGTGCATTCGCACCGCCATCTGGCCGAGGATCATCCCCGCACAATCCAACAGAGCTATGAGCTGTGGATCGGCTTGGAGCACCTGGATGGTGAAGAACTCGCAGACAGCGGCAACCTCATCGCCGGCGAGCACTGGGAAGGCAACGCAGGCCCGCACACCGATATCGATGCGTTCACGCTTGCGGATGAACTGCGGATCGGCGGTGACATCGGCGCACCAGGTCGGCTGGCGTTCGACCATCACGCGCCCGATCATGCCGATGCCGGGGCGAAAGGCGGTGGTTTCGGTGAGCTGACAGAACAGACGAAAGCGTTGCGGATGGTCGAGTCGCCAGATGGGAGTCGGCAACAACAGCTCGGTATCCGTCTCAGTCGAGCGGTAGACATGGCCGACCGGCCATCCGATATATGCGCAGATATAGTCGATAGTGCGGCGAAGGCCATCTTCGAGGCTCTGGGCATCGGCGGCAATGCGTACAATGTCCTGCACGGTTGTTCCCAGCGTGCTGTCTGGTTCCAATGCCGTTCCTGGCTCACATTCGCATGGAACGGTATCGAAGACGATCATTCGCCCTGGTTTGCCGCGACGCATTATTGATCACCTTTGACCAACATAGTGTGACAGAGCGTAGTTGTTGATTGTTCCATTGTAGCGCGAAGAGTGCGTTATGACGGTGAAGAGTTGATAACGCTGAGATACTAAACGATACGCTTGTCTGCACCTGCGACGATAGACGGCGCTCTGATTGGACAAAGGCCGGCAGGTCAGCCGCCGGTAAGACCGCACGGAATCCCGCCTCACTATTCGTATCCTCAATCGGCATTCAGAAGCGGGAAATGCTGCCCGGCGACAGCTGATAGTTAGCTGATAGTCAGCTGATGGATGACTGTCGGACGATTGGCGGTCATCTGACCGACGACGAAAGGATAACCGAGCATCATTCAGATTCGCGCTGTGCCACGCTACGATACGAACAGATACGACATTACAGCATACCATCCTCGCCCAAACGAATCCTTAACCTGTAGCTCCAAGATGAATCTAGTGTGATGGAGGCAAACATGGCAATGCAATCCTTTCCTGGCATTCAACCGCTGGTCGTAATCGTGGAAGACAAACGGGCTATTGCTGAGGCGGTGGAAACACATTTACACAATGCTAATATAAAGGTGATCATTGCTGACGGATGCGATCAGGCAATGCAAGTGCTAACGCAGCACCAGCTGGATTTGATCCTCATCGATACGGATTTGGATGATGGATGCGGGTACGAACTCTGCCGTACGATCCGGTCCGGCGGCGCCGATGGCATGTTGGCGCAACTGGTTGATGTTCCCATCGTGATGATGAGCAAGCGGGCCGACGAACAGAGCCGGCTAGAAGCCTTCCGCGCGGGCGCCGATGATTTTACCGTCAGGCCTTTCAGCTTGGCCGAGCTGGTTTATCGGGTCCAGGCGATTATTCGACGCAGCCGGGGCATCAGCAGCGCGCAAATCATGATCGGGTCGCTCCGAATCGATCCTCGCCGCCGCGAAGTGCTTGTTGGGGATCAGTCGGTTGACCTAACTCCGAAGACCTTTGATCTGCTGCAGCTCCTGGCTCGCAACGCCGGACGAGTCTTCTCACGCGAAGAATTGCTCAAGCGGATTTGGGGCTACTCATACGTAGATAATACACGCACCGTCGATGTTCACGTCAATCGACTTCGCCAGAAACTTGCTGAATGCGAAATACCTGCTACCATGATTACCACAGAATGGGGGATAGGCTACAAGTTCGTCTCACCAGCAGCATAGTGAGCGCTGTCCCTAACGAGCATCGGATGCCACACGTACAATAGCATAGAGAAGTACACGCGGGACGAACCTTCGCCTCAAACATCGCTCCTGTGTTTGGCAGAAGAAATGGTTTCGTCAAGGTATGAAAGCACTGGACCCAAAGAACATGGGTCACTGCATGTTCTTTGGGTTTTCTGTGTTGAATGCAACCTGATATCTGCCAGATGGTACATTCCAACACTCTGAGGTGTTGTATGACTCGCACAAAACCCGGCCTCTTAACCTACAACCGTGCGGACGGTACGACAGAACATTTTCAATTGCTGCAGGACGTGACCACGCTGGGGCGCTCCGCCTCATGCACGATCGTCATCGTTGCACCGACCGTATCACGTATGCATGCTATGATCCAGACCCAGCATGACCGCTACCTCCTGGTCGATGCCGAGAGCGCGAATGGAACCTTCGTTAACGGCAAACGTATCAATCACACCCATCGACTCAACACAGACGATGAGATCTGGCTGGGATCGAGCGAAGTAAAGCTGCACTTCTCCGATCCTGAGGAGACCGTCGTCGCAACGGCTGAACACGCCGATGCATCACTGTTGATCGATGAGCAGGCGCATACGGTGCGGGTGTACGGGAACCCGGTTGCGCTCAGCCCGCTTGAGTATGGTGTGCTCTTGCACTTGGCCCGGCATCCCGGCACGGTCTGTACGCGCGACTCGTGCTTTCAAACGGTCTGGGGCTATGCATACGACCCGGTAACCTGTGATGATGCGCTCAATGCCTGTGTGGCCAAGCTCAGGCGTAACCTCCGGAATGCAGCGCAGGCTGCCGGCAAGGAGACGCCGCCCATTACCACCATCCTGCGGGTTGGCTTCCGCCTGGACGCCACGGTTGCGTTCACGGGCCGCGAGTAGCAAGTAGGGGATAAGACGAGGGATGGATAATGTGGGTCAGTCCAGTTGATTGGAAGGGCAGCATGATGTATCTGCCCTTCTAGCGTGTGCGGAGTTTAGCGCGCCGTACAGTCCGCTTCCATACAGCGCCGCCAGTCAATGCCCCTAGCAGCGCCCCGATTGCCATCGCCACGTTAGCCCCAAGATCCGCCGGTATGGTTGTTGCCGACTCTACCGGGAGACCCAAGGCGATTCGCACGAGTTGTACGAATGATCCCTGGCTTTCTGCAACGAAGCCAAGCTGTCGCGCTGTCGACAGGTTCATGGGTATAAGCGAGTCTGCGTTCGCCAGATACCAGGCGTTGCGGCTCGGATCGAACACCGCAGCGGCATCATCTGTAGCCTTTTCAAGCCGGATCTGGCTATTGTTCGCGGTGATGACCTGCACCCCGGGAGCTGGTTGCAAGATGGTCTGTGTTCCAGGAAGTCGGAAAAAGCTCTCGGCCGTAAGGGCTGTTGGGTGCGCCAGGTGTCCCGAACAGCGCGGTTGGCGATAATATTAAATTGGTTGAACGGCGTTTCTTGTGGCAGTCGGGCCTGTGGATAAAATGAGCGGTAAAGGTTCGACTGCCCTGGCAGCGGGGTAGAGAACGAAGCGATGTTCTGTTCGTGTACCTTGGACATGACGTCGCCCAAATCGTACTTGGAGCGGGAAATATACGATAACATGCCAACGACGACTGCCGCTGAAGAGACCTGGACTATCGCATATTCGACCGAAATGACACCGCTTTCGTCCATAATAAAGCGGCGCAAGTTGCTTAGGAATTGCATGGTTTTACTTACCTCTGTTCTGTGCTTCTCGCCGCTTGCCGGCAGTAGGTGAAACTACCCCCCGACGCTGGACATCCAACACCCGTGTTGCAAGTGCAAGCATTTTATGTTAGATAAAAGTTCATGGGTCGGACCATAGTACATTGGCGCCAGCGAGGGTTCCCACTGTGCAAGTACAATGCTCAGCGAACCGATTGAGATGATCAGAACCATAGCGATACCGATCAGAATAGCCGTGGCCAACAATAACTGGCGTTTCAGGATCTGGGTATGCATTAGCTATACTCCTTTCTTAGCTCGACTTTATCCATTCAGTAGACGAAAAACGGGAGGCAGGGTACGCTTGACTGGAACCCAACTACGAGGAAGGGACCAGCCATGCGCAACCTGCC
>JAKSDJ010000139.1 GCA_022360155.1 Chloroflexales bacterium
AGGATTAAGGATGTCGTGCGGGGTTGCGATGGGTGGTTGAGCGTGACACCGGGCTGGATCAGGCGACAGGCAGCGAAAACTCCAACTGATTCTGGCGCAGATGGGCGTGACCGTTTTGCTCGTTGCTGCTGGTTTTGAACTCGATGTAATACTGGAAACGATCGCCACGCACCAGCGAAAAGGTATGCTCGACCGGCCGCTCGGCCTGATCGTGGGTTGTAATCACCATGCGCATTGATGGGCGATCCGGCGTTGTGGCGAGTAGCGCCGCCTCATCCGGCGTGAGGAACACCGGCTCCAGCGTCTCGCGCAGATGGCAGATGACGATGCGGTAGTGCTGCTGCAGCGTGCGGTAGAGCGACAGGTTAGCAAAGTCGTGCGTCTCTAGGCCAGGGAATCGGTCGAGCGGTACATGCACGGTCTCCAAGATGACCGGCTCTTGATCGGCGAAACGGAGCCGAAGCAAGCGCAACACCCGCGTGTCTGCCGTGATCTGGAGCGCCGCGCTGATCTCTGCGCCGATTTCGCTGCCACGGATCACCATATGCTCGAGGAGCCGCGTCGAAGGCTGGCGGCCCTCGTGTTCCATCCGTTCGCTAAACCCCAGGACGCTGCCGAGCCGATGCTGGATCTTGGGCTGGGTGACATAGGTGCCAATGCCGCGCCGCCGCTCCAGCAAGCCCTCGTGCAAGAGTTCCTGGAGCGCCTGACGCACTGTGGGGCGGCTGACGCCGTAGCGCGTACACAGCTCACGCTCCGAGGGCAACGCCTGGCCAGGGGCAATTTCGCCGCGTGCGATGCTCTCCTTGATCTGCTGCCGAATTTGGTAGTAGAGCGGCAGAGGATCGTCGGCGCTCAGCCGCGCCGCGGCGCGGCTATTCGATTCGACGGCATGCTGCTGATCCACAAGGTCTGCCCTGTGTCAATGCATAACGACAGATGCACGATATTCGGTGGTCATGACATCTAGACCACTATATTACGACGGGTCGCCTTTATTGTCAAGCCGATTGTGGTTAGGGCTGCGTCAAAATCCTGCAATAGCGCGCCGATGACGCAAAGCGGCGCAGATTCGTCGCAGATCGTAGCTGTCTTTATATTAGACGGCCATCGTGCGGTTGATCGAAGGTGCATTTCCCACATTGACGGAGACCGCGCGGCGGTTAGGTTTCTATCATCTGTGCCTCACTCGTTGAAACTAACTAGTGTGTTTGTGAAACCGATCACCCAGAATCACTGAAAGCAACGATGCAGAGTAGGGCAATTGCTGCTACAGTTTTTTCCGAACATGAGTAGTATCAATCATAAGGAGTAGCATCAATGCATGGCGCCGCCTCACCCCTAAACTATCGACGTGTGATCGCTATAAGCCGCCGTGTGGGCGTCATTGTTTTGGTTGGTCTTGCTTACCTGTTCTGGAGCGGGATGGACCTGCCGGAGGCCAAAGCCCAAGCGACCGTCGCTGTGCCCTGTGATGTCGATCAGCTCAAAGCTGCGTTGAACCAAGCCAATGCCACTCGTACACCGGACACGATTGTCCTCGCACCGGCTTGCACCTATACGCTGACAACGGCTGACAATCATTACAATGGCTTCAATGGCCTGCCAGTGATTACGACGACTGTGACGATCCAGGGCAATGATAGCGCCATCGTGCGCGATAGCGATGAGAGCTTCCGCATCTTTGAAACCACGGTCGATCTCACGCTGGAAGATGTAACCCTGCGCAATGGTCAAGCAGCGGGTGCAGGAGCATTGGGGAAAGACGGTGGCGCGATCATGGCTAGCAGCGGCGATCTGACCTTGCGTAACGCCACTGTGATTGGTAATCAGGCGCTTGACGGGGGTGGCGTCTACCTAGATGCGGGAACATTGACGGTGAGTGATAGCCGCATCGAGCAAAACAAGGGCAATAGAGGAGCAGGTTTGTTTTCGCCCGGTGCGCTCGTTCTGCGTGATAGCTTCATCATTGGCAATACCGCGATCGGAGATGATCGATATGGGGGTGGGGTGTTTGCAAGAAATGCTACGATTAGCACTACTCGCTTTGAAGGCAACAGAGCAAGACAGGGCGGCGGTCTGTACATTTGGGGTGGTCGGCTCGATCTCCAGGCTTCGACGCTTGTCCGGAATGAAGCGTCCTATGGCGGCGGCCTCTATTTTTATCCTAGCACCCTGACGATTAACAACCTGGTCAACAATGTTTGGGTAGGCAATAGGGGTTCTATAGAAGGAACGGCTTTGTATGTCAGGAACGAGCAGGGAGCTGAAATGAACCTACGTCATAACACGATCGCAGATAGCGCTCGAACCAGTGTCTATGAAGGGGTGTATCTGCGTAGCGTGACCTCGTCTGACGTGTTCAACCTCTTGAATAATATTATCGTTAATCATGGGACGGGCGTCTTTCATGCCGGGAATGGCGTCGTGACAACCGATACCAACCTCTACTTCAACAATTTTAAGGACGAAGAAGGAGTTGCCAGCAGCAGCAATCACATTATCGCCAACCCACGCTTTGTCGATATGCCCAACGGCGATTTGCACTTGACAGAAGACTCCCCGGCCATCGACCAAGGATTGGATGTGGGTGTTACCGCTGATCGCGATGGTATGCCCCGACCGCAAGGCAAGGGTTTTGATATCGGCGCCTTCGAGTATGTGACCGAAACTGCAATCGGCGGACTGGTCGCCAGTAACGATAGTCCAACTGATCTTGGCAGCACCACGACCTTCACGGCTACGGTCGACCAAGGGACGAATATTCGCTATACCTGGGACTTTGGCGATGGGCAGAGCGATACCGGCGCTGTTGTCAGCCATGACTATGCGGCGATCGGAACCTACACCACTACCGTTGTGGCCAGCAACATCTTGGGCAGCGTAGAGGCAAGCACACTGGTCGTCATCCGCGAGTCCGGCTCCCCTGGCCCAATACCTGGAGAGGATTCTTCGATCTTCATCCCGGTGGTGGTTCGGTAACAGCGTGGCTGGTTCAGCGCGTTGGCAAGTTGGCAGGGTGGCACGTTTGAACGTGCTACCCTCAACAGAGCCGCTAGGCCGTTTTCATGCATCAGTGTGCGACGCTGACGCGACGGCCTCGAATATTGGTGAGACTGTCGGACAAACAAGGAAAAGAGTCAATACCCGAAACGCTACGCCTAGCGCTTGGGCGCTTCATCGCCACGCTTCTAGCCATCTACGATGGATTCGTGGTCGCGCCGCAAGTATCACCAGAACCAGTTACAACCGGGCAAATTGTCTCCGCCCCAGACCTCAGATCCCCGTACTGCTCAATCCATCACCTGCACTCGGCCATTAGGAGTTGAAATAATCAAAACGCTTTGGACTTCTGATTCGCTCGTGCGGTGGGCTGCGCTTCGAGGCGTCGACCTCGCTGTTAAGTTCGCCAATGCGTAGCTCTGCACTGAATAATGTTTGGCCTGCACCCATGACAGTGTCATCGTTGCCACGTGTCCAATCCAAGCTGATTCGACCTATGACTATGAAGAAATTCCTCTAGGCTATGAAGCTAATGAATGAACAGAACGGTGTTATCGCCCAACTCTATCAGACCTGCCACTACCCGCTACTGATGCATCTGCTGCGGCTGATCAGCAACCGCGAGATTGCCGAAGACCTCTGCCAAGAGACTTTTGTGCGGGCATTGAGGCATTGGTCGCAGCGCGATCCGACGGCGAGCGCCAAAGCATGGCTCTACCGCATTGCGACCAACGTTGCCTACGACCATCTCCGTCGTCGCCGCCGCATCGATTTCGTTGCGCTGGACCAGGTCGATGTGCCGGCGAGCAACGAGCTGGAGATCGTGGCTCGCCTCGATCGGACCGCAGCGGTAGGACAGGCGCTGGCGAAGATGTCCCCCGCGTACCGGCTACCGCTGCTCCTCGCCTGCTACGCTGATCGCGACACCGCAGAGATTTCCCACGTCTTGGGATGTTCACGCGGAACCGTGCGGATGCGATTGTGTCGGGCGCGGGCGCAGTTCCGGGAGGTCTATCAGGCGCATCATGAGGAGCGGGGGTTGGAATAGAACGAAATGCCGGTATGCGGCGCGTCCGATTCGTAGCGGCGGCTTGCAGCCGCTGATTCTGTCGCTCGTTCGCAGGCATGGTATAGGTTCATATTTTTTCGCTGCACGGTGCGTCACAGATCCGGGCGGCGTTGCCTCTCAGTTTCCCTGTGGGGAACCCTGACGGTAGGGTTCAGGACTGGCGTTCAGAGTGACTGGACGCGAAATGGCTCAGTCGGATTGGTATAACACTTGTCATTAAGACGCAATGTTTACCTCTTTGTAGATAACGAGCTATCCTTGTATTATATATATACTCTTTTAATACCGGCAAACAACCAAAAATACAGGATAGACCATTGAATGTTCTAACATGCCCACCGTGGCCGTGTGGCCGTGCAGTCGTCACACTAACAGGGTGAAGCTGATAGAGACGGGGCTCTGCTGTTTCCTGTGATGGGTTCATACAGCATATCTATGCATAACATGAATAGCTCAAACATATAGAGAAATCAGTTAAAGGTCGTACAATCAACCTTACTTCGTGGCGTCAGTAAGCAACCTGCGAGAAGCAAGGATTGACGATATGTTCTGTGTTATCCGCACCATCTACAG
>JAKSDJ010000482.1 GCA_022360155.1 Chloroflexales bacterium
CCTCGATTACCTTACGGACAAGAGGCGCGGCTGCGCGGATACGAAGAGGCGCGGATACGAAGAGGCGCGGATACGAAGAGGCGCGGATACGAAGAGGCGCGGATGTGCGGAAACGGGGAGAGTGCGAGGGTGTGGCAGATCTGCAGCTATCTGCGGCGAATCTGCGCTCGTTTGGGCCATCAGTGTGCTATTGCAGGAATAAGAGACGAAGAGGTGCGGAAACGATGCGCGAACGCGAAGAGGCGTAGCGACCACATCATTGCGCCACCTGCTTATCGCGTCACCTGCTCATCACGTCATCCGCTGATGCAGCTTTCCACTCGATCTCCTGAGCATGACCCTCGGTGAGCGCCAGGAGAGTTGTGGCGGGCGCCCCGCCTGTGTATGCGGTTAGCTCTAGGCGCGCCTTGCCAGTGCCGAGGATTTCGCAAGCGATGCGGTAGAGGTCGCGGTATTGCCCATAGCTCGCGATCAAGGAAGATAGCTGCTGGCGTTCGGCAGGCGAGAACTGATAGATGACATGGGTGTGGTAGAGGCAAAGCGTTGCCTCAGAAGGAATTTCTGCGATAACTTCAGGGAGCCGTTTGAAGACACTCCCTGCAATGAGGAGCGGCGGATGGTCCTGAGCGACCTGGATCGCCTGGTGGAGCAGTGTGGCCCGCGCTGTATGCTCTGGCCAAACCAAGGCGCGGAGCCACAGGGTTGCATCCGGGTCACGAACATCGAGGGGGTTGAGGTCGATGCCTATTCGGGCGGCAACAGATGGAAAGCTGTCGGGCAACGGCGGATAGAACGATCCTTTCAAAATGCTGGTAATTCGCACTGGCGCGGAATGATCGCCATAGATGCGCCCAGTTCCGTAGTCGTAGCTATAACGATTCCAGAGCAGATTGAGTCCTGCGCTAGCGCCGATTTCGACCAAGGCCAGCGGACGCCCCGCAGAGCGCTGGGCGATGAATGTAAAAGCGGGCAACAGGTAAGCGCAGCGGCGCACCTCGTTGGTCTGGGTAATGCGCGTTGCGATGATAGGGCGTATCGCGTCACGGTATTGCAGGCAAAAGTCGCGAAAGACCGGATACGGATCGCCTGTCGCTTGCACTTCGCTGACAATGCTGGGATAAAAGTCCGCCAGCGGATGCGTCGCACCCTGGAGCAGCAATAACTGGACTGCACCAAAGAGCATATTTGGCGGGGGCTGGCCCTGGCGGACATACGCGGCGAGCTGTAGCAGTTCCGGGTCGGCGGCGACGCCAAGCGAGAATCGTTCGTAGAGCGGCGAGGATTGCTGACAGTAGAATGCGAAACGTTCGAACGATCGGGCGAGGCGCTCGATAGCATGCTCTTGATCTGGTTTGGACATATCGCCTCATAAGAGATCAGATAAGAAGGGCCCAGATGGCGCAGATAGCGACCAATGTCCGCCTGCCAATCGCTCAATGCCTCTGTTCGAGCGGAACGAATTGTCGCCGAGCCGGGCCGATATATGCTGCCTCAGGCCGAACCAGTCGATTGTCGGCGAGTTGTTCCCGGATGTGGGCGACCCAGCCGGGCATCCGCGCGCAGGCAAACACAGCAGTGAAACAGTCGAGCGGCAGACCAAGCTGATCGAGGAGCGATGCGCTGTAGAATTCGACATTGGGGTAGAGTTTACGCTGCCGGAAAAAGGGATGCTCCTGGATGACCTTTTCAACCGCTACAGCGATGGCGTGGCTGCATCCGGATTGGGCTGAAGGATGCGCGCCTGAATGCTCGGCCAGTTGCGCGGATAGCCGCCGCATGTGCCGCACGCGCGGATCTTCGACTTCGAAAACGCGGTGACCGACACCCATCAATCGTTCCCGGCGGGCCAGCAGCTCGGCAATGTAGTCAGCCGCACGTTCGGGTGAACCAATTGCCAGAAAAGTGCGCATCGCATATTCGTTGGCGCCGCCATGAGCCAGTCCCTTGAGGGTCGAGATAGCAGCAGTAATGGCGGTATACAGATCATTCTGCGTACTAGTGACAACCCGCGCGACGAAGGTAGAAATATTCAGCCCATTTTCGGCCATCAACACAAGGTAGGCGTTGAGCGCGCGCGCTGCTGCCTCATCCGGGGGCGTGCCGTGAAGTGTGAGCAGGAAGTTGCTCGCGTGGTCGAGGCGAGGGTCGGGCGTAACCGGTTCTTTGCTCTCTCGCAAGCGCACGATGGTGGTGAGAATAGTCGGCAGCTTTGCGGTCAGGTGCAAGCCCGCATCGAGAATCGTATCGGCCCGCATGGGTGGGCTTGGTTGGAGTTGCGCCAGCGCCAAAATCGCCGCACACAGCGCGTCCATTGCGTGCCCGCCGAACGGCAAAGCCGCCATGCCTGTCTGAGCGACGGCGCTGGCGCGGAGTAGCGCCAATTCAGCGTCGGTCAAATCACGCGCAGCAGCCAGGCGCTCCCGCAAGTCGTCGAGTTGGCGGGGCGTCGGCAGATCGCCATACCAGAGTAGGTATGCAACCTCTTCCCAGCAGGCATATGCAACCAGATCGTGCAGATCGTAGCCGCAGAAGCTCAATTGTCCTGCTGCGCCGTCTACAGCACCTAGGCGGGTTTGGCCCAGGATGATGCCATCAATGGAGAGACCGGTGGTCATAGTCGATAATGCGGTTGATGTGTCCCGCTGTTGCCATTTCTCGTAAGTGTATGCTCGTGCTGATGCTATTATATACGGAAACTGCTGCTCTTCAGCAAAGCGCTTGGCTTGACTCTTGTAAAGAAAAGAGTACTATCCCTGTATGCTCAGCGATGAGAGAAAGGAACAGCTATGAATACAGCTCACATTGATGTCCCGCGCCACCTCTTCTTTTTGGCCGGCGTGCGGCAAGAGTGTCAAGATAGTTATGAGGTTCGAAATCCCTACACTGGCGCGGTCGTCGGCAAAGTCTGCCGGGCTGACCCTGCCAAGCTTGAAGCAGCTATCCAGGCCGCTGTACGCGCATTCGAGACGACCCGGAAGCTGCCCTCGCACCGCCGGGCCAGCATTCTGCGCACTGTGTCGGCAGGCATTCAGTCGCGCGACGAAGAGTTCGCGCGAACGATTGCGCAAGAGGCGGGGAAGCCAATCAAGCAGGCTCGCGTCGAAGTCCAACGCAGTATTTTCACCTTTGCCCAAGCCGCCGAAGAAGCGACGCGCATCGAGGGCGAAACAATTCACCTCGATGCTTTTAGTGCGGGAGAAGGTCGCTATGGCATTGTGCGACGATTCCCGGTTGGCCCAATCGCGGCAATAACCCCGTTCAACTTTCCGCTCAACCTGGTGGCGCACAAGTTGGCGCCGGCGTTGGCTGCCGGGTGCTCAGTCGTGCTCAAGCCAGCTTCGCAGACGCCGATCAGCGCGCTGAAGCTGGCCGAGATCATCGCCGACGCCGGCTGGCCCGCAGGAGCATTGAGCGTGTTGCCGCTGCGTAGCGAAGATGCGGCGCCGCTGATCGAAGACCAGCGCTTCAAATTGTTGACCTTTACCGGCAGTCCGGCTGTTGGCTGGGCAATGAAGCAACGGGCTGGGCACAAGCGAGTGACGTTGGAGTTGGGCGGAAACGCTAGTGTGATTGTCCACAACGACGCCGACCTGGATCTTGCCGCAGCCCGCGCTGTTGTGGGCGGGTTCTCTTACGCCGGACAGAGTTGCATTAGTGTACAGCGAATCTTCGTTCATGATGCGGTTTATATCGAGTTTATGGATCGTTTTGCACCGGCGGTCAAGGCGCTGCGGCTAGGCGATCCGTTAGACGAGGCAAGCGACTTGTCGGCGCTGGTCACGCCGGGCGATGGCGCGCGGGTGGCTGAGTGGCTGGACGAGGCGCGCGCCGTCGGCGCCGAAATCCTGACCGGCGGCACGGTTCAGGGCGGTGCAGTCGAGCCAACCATCGTAGCCAAGGCCGGGCCGGAGTTACGGATCAACTGTGCGGAAATCTTCGCCCCCGTGGTCACTATACAAACCTATACGGAGTTCGACGAAGCATTGGCTGCGGTCAACAACAGCGATTTTGGTTTGCAGGCGGGGATATTCACCAATGATCTGCAACTGGTCTGGCGCGCCTACGAGACGCTGGAGGTTGGCGGCGTGATCATCAATGATGTGCCGACCTGGCGGGTTGACCACATGCCCTACGGCGGCGTCAAGCAGAGTGGATTCGGACGTGAGGGGCTGAAATACGCAATCGAAGAGATGACGGAGCCTCGCTTGCTGGCGCTGAACCCACGTTGATTGGCTTGGGGTGAGCGAATGAGAACCGGATGGCTGCGCGATAAAGCAGCCATCCAAATGTTATGGTCTGGTCGAGAGCCAAATCATCAGGCCTTCCCATACACCGGCACATGCGCTCCGCTGATAATCCGCGCGTCGGGACCGACCAGAAAGAGTATGACTCGCGCAATTGCTCCGGGTTTGGCCCAGGCGCTGTAGTTGGCGTTGGGGTTGCTTTTCCGATTGGCCGGCGTATCGATCACACTGGGCAAGACTGCATTGACGGTAATATCCTGGGCGCGTAATTCGGCTGCCAGTGCGTCGGTAAGCTGCAAAACGGCGCGTTTTGAAGCGGCGTAGGCGGCAAGATTGGCGCCGGGTTGGGTTGCTGTGCGGGTACTAACGTTGACGATCGAACCGCCGCCGCGTTCGATCAGATGGGGAATGGCAGCCTGACAGGAGAGCACTGTTGTCTTCAGGTTGATGTCGAGTTGTTGCTGCCAAAGATCCCAGGATGTTTTATGGACCGGGTCGCCGCCGCCAAAGCCTCCAGCCGCGTTGATCACGATATCTATGCCGCCGTGGTCTTGGGCGACACGGTCGTAGAATGCACGAACTCCGTCTGGATCGGTCAGATCGACGGCTGCGCCGCTCAAGGGCGCGCCAGGAGCAATGTTTTCTTGTGTGCGCAGTTCGTCGAGTGCGCCGTCACTGCGGTAGGGCAGGGCGACGATAGCGCCCGCTTCGAGCAACGCCTTAACGATAGCGCTCCCCAAAGCTCCTGTACCACCGGTTACAATCGCTATGTTGCCGGACAAAGTCATAGATTCCTCATATCGTCGGGTTTTGGCGCTCCAACAGTATATACTGGACGGTCGCTTCCATAATACGACCTCGATAATACGACCTCGATCTCAGCCAAGCAACAATATAGCCATGAGACGATCAGTGGGCTCGTTGCTTCAATCGGAGAAGTTTGTTCTAAGGATAGCGAGGTTGGAGATTCCAGCCGAGCGTCCCGCAGACAAATAATCCGTTTGTGATCATGGACGACGAGAGAGGGTAGAACAAGGAAGTAAAGTTATGTCGTTGAGGCGCTACGGAACATGAGATGGTCATCGCGTCTTTTAGAGTATCACACCCGCCACAGCAACAATCCGCTAGAGCCTGGCGCATTTCAAAAATCGCAGCTATGACATACCGGCCTTAAAAGGCCATGATATGTGATCCTATACTTAGGGGAGAACCTTCAGATCGCTTCACATACCCTGACTTGAAAAGCGCCAGACTCTAGTAATCTATTGCAAAAGCAACTCAAAGCTAGGATGGTCATCGCCGCCGGGAGGCCGGCGAAAGCTGCGCTGAAAAGCACGCACAGTACCCTCACCAAACCAGAATGTCAACAATGAACCGGCAACGAACCCTAACGTGCTTCCTAGTGCAGCACCAAGCGCAAAAAGAATGTACCTGGTGCGAGTTGATGTCTCGGTCTTCATACAGCCTCATTGAACGACGACTACAGGCGGGGCCTTGCTCCAAAGCCGTTCAAGCCGATAGTAGTCGCGCTGTGTTGCACTGAAAATGTGAACAACCACATCTCCGTAATCGAGGAGCACCCACCCTGTGTCGGTTGTCCCTTCAAGGCGCGGGTCTAACCCAAATTCACGTTGAATGTGCTCATCAACATATTCAACGATAGCACGCAACTGCCGCTCACTGTCGCCTGAACAGATGACAAAATAGTCTGCAATTGTGCTGAGTTGACGGATATCGAGAAGAATAATTTCGTGGGCTTGCTTGTCTTCTGCCAACTCAACAATTCGTCGGGCAAAAGTAACCGTTTCTATGTTCGACCTCCTTGTCATGGACTTCATAGGATTATATCGTAGCATATACGACGCGCTGTGTAAACCCCAGGTTGCATGGTTTTTGAGGCCGAAGACCGTCTTGCGATGCGTCGCAGATGGCACAGGTAGGTGCAGATATGTCTTCCAAATCTGCACCTACCTGTATCGAGAGAGCGCTGGATTGCAGGGAGAACACACTTCCTGCACTGTCATTAGTCACATGTTACACAGGCCGCTCCGAATCGACGATCAACATTCTGTATAGCCGCAAGTATAACACTTACGACAGCCTTCTTCGTTGATTATTGCGGCATTCTGACACTCAGGGCAGATTTCGCCGCTGACGATAAGTTCGCTTTCGGCGGCAAGTTCACGATAAGTGGATATCAGCGCTTGAGAATGATCTTTGCTATGACCATTGCTGTGGCCGTTATCGGTATATCCTGGCACATAATGTTCCAGAAGCAACTTGCCAATTGCGTCGGGTATCGAGCGTACGCGGTCTGGCCCGAATCCGGCGCTACGGCTGCCGCCAATGCCGCGCAACTGTTCGGCGAGCGACTTGACGGGGATGCCACAGCGCAGCCCAAGCGACAGGAGCCGCCCAATAGCCTCGGTAAAGGCCATGACATCGCTGCCCGCCCGCCCAATAACGGCAAACACCTCAAATGGTTCGCCATCGAGTTCGGTGACGAACAGCCGCATTTTGCCCAGCGGCGTAAGGACTGGGTATGAGTGGCTTGGCAACCCGTCGGCGGGCACCACCCGCGGGCGTAGCGGCTCGACAGTCTTCGTCGCCAGGGTGGTCACCGCAGCAGGCTGCGGGGCGACCTCAGCGGTTTTGCTTGTTGAGCCGGTGGAAAGAACCTGATTGTTACGCGATCCGTCACGATAAACGGTAATGCCTTTGCAATCCAGGCTATAGGCTAATTCATAGGCTTCGCGCACCTGATCGAGCGTGGCTTCATATGGGAAATTGATGGTTTTGCTAATTGCCGAGTCGGTAAAGTCCTGAAATGCCGCTTGCATCCGCACGTGCCATTCTGGTGAGACATCGTGCGCGGTCGCCCAGGTTCGCTGGACAGCAGCAGGAACACCCGGATGGTGGATGTGGCCGGTATCGGCGATAAGCTCCATCAGTTCTTCGTTATACCAACCCTCGCGTTTGGCTTGGGCGACGAAGTCTTCATTGATGTCGAGCATGCGCGTCTCGGCCTGGTAGCGCCAGAAAGCCACAGCGAAGAGCGGCTCAATCCCTGACGAACAGCCGGCGATCATGCTAATCGTGCCGGTCGGCGCCACAGTCGTGACATTGCAGTTGCGCAGTCGTCGCTCTGGACGGATACGCGAGCCGTCGACGTGGCGGGCGCAGGTCGCATCCGGTCCCCAAATACTGCGCTCCCATTCGAGGAAGACCCCGCGTTCGGCGGCAAGTTGTTCCGAGGCGACTTTGCTCTCTTCGTCAACGAATTGCATGACCGTCCGTGCTAGATCAAGCGCCTCAAACGAATTGTAGGCGACGCCCATGCGCACCAACATATCGGCCCAGCCCATCACTCCCAGTCCAATCCGGCGGATACGCTTGCTCAACTCGTTGATCTGCGGCAGCGGGTAGTGGTTGGCATCGATCACATTGTCGAGAAAGCGCGTGCTCTCATGGACCACTTTGCGTAGTTGCTCCCACGCAATAATTCGCTCCTCGGTGACGAATTTGCCGAGATTGATACTGCCCAAATTGCACACATCATAGGCTAAGAGCGGTTGTTCACCACCACGACTGTTATCACTCTCGTATGAGAGCAGCATGGTCATTTCTGCCATGCTCTGCACCTTCATTAGTTATACGTGCAGGTCGGAGCGCATCACCATCTCGATACGAGATGCCCCTTGTCGCTCTCTCGGGCCAGCCCTTGCGGGCTATGCCACGGAGTGACCCGCTGCCGGGCTTCCTCCGTTATTCGGGGTTTTCCTGGCAAATCGCTTTACCAGGCCGCTAGGTTTAACGGATTCGTTGCCTCATACATCCCCAAGTGCGGAACCGGGTTATACTCATTGGCTCGGTCGATAAAGAACAAGCCTGGCTCGCCGGTGGCATGAGCGCACTGGACGATCATATCGAAGACTAGACGCGCGCGTAGACGCAGCGGCTGACCAGGTTGAACCAAGAGATCGCTGGTCAACGGATGCTTCAACCCTTCACGACCGGCGATCGGCACGGTTCCCAGTCGCGGGTTGATCAAGTCATATTCGGCGTCGTCGCGTACTGCCTGCATAAATGCGTCGGTAATAGCGACACTAATGTTGAAGTTGGTGACTTTGGCTAGATCTTGCTTGACAGTAATGAACTCCAGAATATCAGGGTGATTCACGGCCAGGATGCCCATATTCGCGCCACGCTTCTTGTTACTCCGCTTACACGGGGCCAGGTCATTTCTGCCTGACTCTCACGGTTTCCTGTGAGATCGGACTCTCTCATCCGAGCAGATCAAAGATTGTCTTTTTCCGTTGCAACCACAAAAGAACTGTACCTGTACATCTCGTCCCTGATGCGATGAATCACATCCTGGTTTGAGATCTCGATCAAACCCGTACCCTGCTTCGCCTGAATGCAACGTGCGTTGAGCTTGATGTTCTGGTTTATCAAGAAGCTTCGTAACCCTTGCGCAAAAGGTGTCCCGCATGTGATAGACCATCTAGCGCGGCGATAGGGACCGTAGAGTTTTCCTTTGATGACATTTGACCGCTCATAAACGCGAATGCAGCCATCAACATCGAAAACTCCTCGAATAAAACTCCAGGTTAATCGTGCCGTTGAGAACTCCAGAAACGGTTCTTGGCCTGATTTGGGTCCAAGTGGAATGCCAACCGCGATCAGATTGTTGATCAGCCTTGTACTATCAACTCGCAACAGCGCTTTGGGTTTCTCTGCCGTGGTTAATGGTGCGATATTGCGCTTTACAAGGCTTGATGATCCAAGCCTCTCTGCTATCTGCTCTAACAGCACACCGTCGTCATCGGTCACCGCAATTTGTAACCGCTTCGATCGTCCTCAGTCGATGAGTGTGCCGTCACCGAAGATGAAGCCTACAATATAGGCTTTGTCGTCGGTGTTGATCTGACTGAAGCAGCCTTCATCCAGATGATGCTTTCGGCTCTTGAGAGCGCCTGCCGTCCCTGGCTTCCGCCGTTCCATGCCATACATCTCCATAGTATTCCCAGATCAGGTTCCGGCTGACACCAAGTTGGCGCGCTATCTCAACAGTTGACAATCCCTGCACGTTGTACAGTTCTGTAAGTAGTTGTTTGGTAATGTCCTGATATCTTCGATATGCGCGGTCTCGCGCCACCTGATGCGATTGCTCATCATCAGATCCTACTTGCTTGTTCATAACCAGTCCTTATGTTTTATCCGTTATCGGATTACAGGACATTTGAGCTGATTCGTCAAGCGTTCGGTAGTCTCTGGACCCGCCTCTCAGTCGCCCGAGAGGCTCGGCTGCTGATTACCCAATCCCTCTACTTTTCAGGCCTTCACGCCTGCCGTCGCCAGCTACGTTGTGGCAAGAGGGCTCTCAGGGCGTCCCAGCAATTCGCGAGATTTTAAACCCGCCATAGCTCAAGGCTCACGGGTTCCGCCTTGTTTGATCGCCTCGGTAGAATGATCGTACACCTGCATAAAGCTCACCGGCCCACTCGCGACGCCCATCGTCGAGCGTACCACATCGTTGCGCGGACGCAGGCGCGAGAAGGCAAAGCCTGTACCGCCTCCTGATTGATGGATCAGCGCCTGATGTTTCAGGGTCTCGTAGATGCTGCTCAAGTCGTCGTCGATGGGAAGGACAAAACAAGCGCTCAACTGCCCCAATGGACGACCGGCATTCATCAATGTCGGACTATTCGGCTCGAAGTAGCCCTGGGTCATCAGTTGATAGAAGCGCTCCGCACGGGCTGAAACATCCTGCGGCGAGGCGCCGTAACGGGCATCGACAGCGGCAATATGGTCAGCAACACGATGAAACATTGTTTCCGGCGTCTCGATCACATTCCCGTGCTCATCTTTGATCAGATAGCGCTTCTTGAGCACAGTACGGGCAATGTCGGTGAGTTGGGCGGTTGTTGCAGCTTGCTGCTGCGTCATACGAGTAAACTCCTTTCTGATTTCATACATTCGGCGTTATGATTACTCTGCATCTTTGAATAAGCCACGCTTGCTCGGATTTTTGAGGCGTTCGTGGCTCCACTATGATGCGGGAAGAAGACGACCTTTTGTTATCACGTATCCTGTTATGGAAAAATACACCCTACATGATGGAGAAGAAGAGGCGCAGCTTCAGCCGCAACGCGGAAGATGCGGCAGCGAAACGACAGAGCTTATGATTGTTCGCCGCAGACTTTGATATGTTCGTATCGATATCATTGACAATATCAGACCCAGTACCACATTACCTTGATTGCTAGTTCATGTTCGTACAGGTCAATGCAATGAGCGAGGCATGCACCTTCAGGTCAAATCCTGTGTTTGTTCTGGTGTAGAGCCGCTCAATGCCCATTTTTTCGAGCTGACTATTGACGGTTTCAATCGTATGGCGATACTCGCGCAGTTCAATCTCATCCACAAACCACGCATGCGGCTGCATGTTCGCCTTGCGCACCGGGATCAAGCGCACGCCGGTATCTGCCAGCATGCGGGCTTCCTCATCTGCGGCATTGTAGCCTTTGTCGCCAAACACGCGTGCTTCTGTCGGCAAGTCATACGCCAATTCGTGGATCGGGGTCAGATCGTGAAACCCAGCTGGCGCCACCTGAAAACTGACTGGTATCCCGTTTGGCGTGCAGATCAAATGCAAGCGCCAGCCAAAGAACTTCTCCTTTTTGGCGGCACAATACCCACAATACGCGCGTCCACGTACCTTGCGACAGCGCCGGGCGCGCACCCGACGACACACGGGCATGGGCAGACTATCAATGACAAAGACCGCGCCATGAGCAAACACTTCACCCAGCGTGCGTGCCAGCAACTCGACCCAATCCGCCAGCGCATGCAGACGACGATTGAAGCGCGAGACACTGATTGTTCCCGACAGGGAGCGACAGCCGGTCAGTACCTGCACCGCGCGCTCGTGATGGTTGCCAAAATATTTAGCCGCAACCACGGCAATCAGCACAATCTCCGAATCGGGAACCTGCGCACGCACATCGCTGGTATGCTCCAACGTCTCCATCAGGGTATCAATCATCACGAAAGCAGTTATCATCCAATTGGCGTCCATCACCTACTCCTTGACTTTGGCTTGGTTTCTCACCACCATCGTGTCAGAGTTTGTGATGGTCGTCAACTAGCAATCAAGGTATGATACTGCAGTGGCGGGGTCCGGCGGCAACAATGGCATCCCCGCCAGACGCAACAATTCGTCGATCTGCACCAGATACGCAATTCCATGGGCATTCGTCGTTGCAAAACCATAGCGTTGCGGGCGATTGGTTAAGGCTATCACCGCTTGCGTGAACTCGTCTCGTCTCCACTGATTGGTCGGGAGTGGAACCTGGGCCTGCTCGAATAGATCCTGATTGTATGACAGCATGCGGACCCCAACACTATAGGGTAGGCCGTGTAGGCGCGGACCATCGCGCAAGTCGGCCAGCAGCGCTGCCGGATATTCGTCGGGCATGAGGCTCGGATCGGCATCGAGCAAAGGTTGCAAATCAAGCGTCGCCGTCAGCCCCGCTGTCTGCACCGGAGCATCCCACTGAAAACAATCGGCGTGGGTTGCCAACCGCTCCAGTTGGGCGCGTTCCAAGCGAGATTCCATCACCGCGAGCAGTTCATGCCCAGGCTTCAGTGTCACCGCTAGCTCCGGATGCGCCTGCTGAAAGGTCTCGACTGATCGTATAAGCTCCGGATTGGTCTGCAGCACCGCAAATGTGATGGTCGTTGCGGCGGCGCTGGCCGGCGGGGGAGTGGCCACCATAATCGGTTCAAGAGCCGGAGTCGCTTCGGGCGGACTGGCTTGCACCGCGGCGGCAATCGCCGCTTGGGCGGCGCTAAGCGCATCGGCGGCGGATTGCTCGCCCGCTTGGACTTGGAGCAGCGCCTCCATCAGTTGTTCCTGCACCACCGCCATCAGCGGGGTTGATCGCGCCGGGATCGCGGGCAAGGTGAGGGCGAGCGCTGCCTGCAGCGCCATCGCCGTTTCCGGTTCGACCTGGCTCCAGTAGGCGCTCCGTTCGGCTACACTCTGGCGCGCTGGCCCGTGATACGGCTGGGGTGCCGGGCCGACTTCTTGGCCACTCACGAATGTGAGCCAGCGCCACGCCGCCGTCTGGTGTTGAGCGCCACTGCTGATCATATAACCCTCATCAGGCGTAAAGAGGAACGGCACGGCGATCTGGGGGTAGTTGATAACCCGCACCGCAAACGGCAAGCTCGCTAGCGCGGGTGAATTATCCAGGCGCCAAAGTCCCACGTTCCCTTGGGCCACTTGGGCGCGCATATCGACGGCATTGTCGTTCGTCTCCGTCCACCACGCCGTCAGGGCGCCGGCACGCAACAACTGCGCCACCCGCTCCAGCGCCGCCGTCGCCGCCGGGTCGGTCAGCTGCAGGTCGCCCGGCGGGGTAGTAAAGACATTGGCGCCGGCGTCGGCCAGGAGGTGTAGCAGCGTAAGAATCGCGCCATCGCGATCACCCCAGCCGTAGACGGCAACGCCATCGCCGCGGGGTTGCGCAACTTGCTCAGCGACTGCAAGCAGATCGGCGAGCGTCCACTCGGGCGACGGCGGCGAGAGGTTGTGGACGGCCCACAAGTCTTGGTTATAGGCTAACAGCGGTATCTGCATGGTACGAGGCAGGATGAAGAGCTGATTATTGATGGTGGCGCTGCTCAAGGCCAACGGGTAGAAATCCGCGCGCGCGCCGGCAGGGTCGCTCGCCAGCAGGGGCAGCAGGTTGGCGGCATAACCCTGCGCCAGATCCGCCACGAGGGGCTGGCCGACGAGGGCGGTATCGGCCGCGGTGGCGACCTGGCGCGCGCGATCCTTGGCTTGGAGTTCACGATCAAGCGCCACGAAGCGGACGGTGACATCGGGATTGGCGGCATTGAAGCGTGCGATCAGCGGCTCAAAGAAATCCCGTTGGTAG
>JAKSDJ010000077.1 GCA_022360155.1 Chloroflexales bacterium
GCGCACCGGGATCTGCTGGCCTACCTCGTGCGGCGTCTCCTGGAAAAAGTACTTAAACGCATCGAGCGACCGGGTCGAACCCAGCCAGCAGAATTTATTGCGCCGCAGATCGATCCGCGTGCCAAAGTATTCCTGCTCCATATCGCGGATTCTGCTGTTGACGCCGTCGGCGGCGATAATCAGATCGCTGTCGCCAAAACCAGCGAGATCGGTGATGTCGTGCTGAAAATACATGGTGACGCCAAGCTCGCGGCAACGCTCCTGGAGCAACAGCAGCAACTTTTGGCGGGAGCAGCCGCAGAAGCCATTCCCGCTGCAGCGCAGCATGTGCCCCTGATAGTGGATATGCACATCGTCCCAATAGGCGAAATTGCGCCGAATCAGCTCATAGGACTTGCGGTCGTAATCACGAAAAATCCCCAAGGTCTCATCGGAGAACACCACCCCAAAGCCGAAGGTGTCATCGGCGCGATTACGCTCGTAGACTGTCACGTCGTAATCCGGCCACGTCTTCTTGAGCAACAGCGCGGCATATAAACCGCCAGGCCCGCCGCCAATGATTGAAATCTTCATGGTATCGTATTCCTATTGTCGTATGTTGAATGTCGCCAAGTACATATCGGCTGTAGCGCAATAGCGGTAGATCGCGGCTTCAATCGCCGGCGGACAAGCCAGGACATAACCGTCGCCGTCAGGCGCGGGTAGCAGGCCATACTGACAATAGTCGCGGAGTATGGTACGATCCCAGCGACAAAATGGCGCTCGTTCAACAAAGCGGTCAAACATGGCTTCGGGGGAAGCCCAGCGATACGCCTATGGCGGCGCGGGCTTATCACTGCGCCCGTGACCGCGCAGATCAAGAGCGATACAGCGATGCTTAGGAAAGTGCGCAATGACCTGGGCTCAGCAATGGCTATGAAACCCATTCGCATGGAGAAACACCAGCGGACGATCATCGCCCGGCCACTCCCAGAAGGCCAACTGCACCCCATTCACAAGCGTATAAGCGATTGCTGGCGCATCTATGCTTTTCATATTCATGACGCATATCAAAGCAGTGTGGCAGCAGAACGGCCCAAACGGCGCTGAAGCGATGAGACGATGCCAGCGCCTCACGTCTCATTGCCTGCTCGCCTCATCATTTTGCACCCAAGCGAGCTAGTGGAATGAGCATGGCAAGTCGAAAAACATTTCTCACTTAAAATACGACCGTGGCATTTATGAGCCATATTATACGGTAACCGAACGAGTGTCAAGCGATAGGCGCCCGATAACACTCATTTCATGCATATAGTGATATGAATTATGGAACACGACCGACAATCTAGCCTTCGTCCGGCAACCAGTACACAGTTTGTTATTTTCAATCTGTTTGGCGATTACATTATGCCCCGCGGGGGATCGATTTGGACCTATAAGCTGCTGCATCTCCTCGAACTGCTCAATGTGAGCGAGCGCGCCGCCCGATCGACGCTCTCGCGGATGAAGAAGGAGGGCTGGCTTGTCACGCGCAAGAGCGGGCGCCAAACCCAACACGTGCTGACGCGGCGCGGGCGCGCTATCCTTGAACAGGGGAATCAGCGCATCTTCGAGACGCCTTCAGAGCGTTGGGATGGCCAATGGCGCTTGGTCGTCTATTCGCTTCCCGAGGAGAAGCGCGAGCTGCGCAACCAGCTACGCAAGAAGCTACTCTGGTACGGCTTTGGCAACCTCGCGCCGGGAACGTGGATCGCGCCGCACGATTGGCGGCGCGAATTAGAAGATATCCTGGACGATTTAGCTATGCGACAGTATGTTACGCTGTTTACGGTGACGCAAACCGGCTATACTTCCAACGCGGAACTGGTCCAGCGCTGCTGGAACATCCCCGAAATCGAGCGCGAGTACCAGGTCTTCGTCGACCATTACAACACCGAATACAGGACGGCGCAAGCCCAGTTTGACAGCGCTGGCGGCGTCGACCTCGCCCCCGAAGACTGCTTTGTGCGCCGTTTTTGGCTTACCTATGATTTCCAGCCCTTTCCGCGCAAAGATCCGAACCTACCCATGGAGCTTCTCCCCGACAACTGGATCGGAGCAAGCGCCCGCAATCTCTTTACGAACTATCGCCGTCTCTTGAGTCGCGGGATGGGCGATTTTATCGACACGATTGTGCTGGGGCAGAAGCGCTCGTATACGCCCGAGGACGTTGGCACGTTGGCACGTTAGCCTCCTTCGCTGCGCTCAGGACAGGGGTTTGAATGTTTGATCTGCGCTGTCAGCGTGCCGACGCAGGATCTCACGTTGGTTAAGTTGGGACATTGCCGCGAAGTGACGGCTACGAGGCTTCACGTCTGCGTTCCATATGTACGAAACGCCCAAACGCAAACCTGTATCGAGGCAGCGCACTGCGTGTCACGGCCAGGTGTAAACGGAAAAAGTTTTACAACGGCAACACATGCCAGTAGAACAGAAACAGCGGGGATGCCAGCAGCGCCATCGTTGTTAGGCCCAGCGGCCACACCGCCCGTCGCAGATCGATCCCGCGGCGCCAGTTCAATACCGCCATTATAACCACAATCGCCGTCAGCCCGACCGCGAGCAGAGCGCCGACCTGTTCCAATCGAAACAAGAGCGCAATCGCGGGCACGGCGCCTTCGGTAACCAGCAGCGCAGCGGTAACGACCAAGAGGCCCAGCAACAACGCGACATTCAACGAAGAGCCGCGCAGTGGCGCGCAGGACTGGCGTGTGTGCAGGCCACGGCGGCCGTAGCGCGCCCGCGATAAATACGACGCCAAAAAGTATCATGAGGCCGAATTGCAGGCCAGCGCCCTCGTGCCACGCAATGTTGCGCAGGCTCTGGGTTGGCCGAAACGTGCCCAATGCTGGGGTCATCGTATTTTTTTCGGGAACAGAGACGCTAAGCGCGAATCGGGCGTGCGCCAGCCTCCCAACCTGCGCCAGCCCCAGCGCCACAGTGTTTGGGCGCGGGTCAGCTGCCAATGAACCCATCACCGTCGTCGCCGCGAGCGTGCCATGCCGGATGGAGGCCGCGCCGTGGCGCACCCCAGCGCACTGGTCGACCAACGGCTTCGGGTTGAGGCTGCCGTTGATGCGCGTGTGCGCAGGACCATCGTTGTCTTAATCAAAAACACGACCTAACAGCTTTGCGTTGAGCAGCCCCATTGAACTCCCTCAAACCCTTTTCACACCTCACACGGGATTCGCCCCAACGAGACGTTAGGCAGCCTATGCAACTTGGACTTTTTTTCATGCGGAGGACAGTGGTTTTTGGGTGCGAAAGAGAAAAGCTGGCAGGTATTCCAACTGGGAGACAGCCCCAGGCGGCAGCTTCAATGTAGTGCTTATATGCCGATAGGTTTCCATTCGGCTGGCAGGGCGAACCAGCCGCTGATACACAAATGAGGCGGCTAGCTTTTGAAGCGAACTGGGAAACCGCGCCCTCACGATCAGCTTCTGCACCTGCTCTTGCGTGGCATCCGATGTGGCAGCGCATCCAACACGTCGCGGATGGCGGTTGGCCGAACCAGCAAGGCGATGCCGTAGACGAAGAGCAAAACACCAAATAAAATCTGCAACATCCAGAGAGCGGTATTCATTAGCTGCCTTTTATTAAAGTATGTACTTACTTTTATTCTAACAGAAAGAGCATAATTGTCAAGGCCTGATTTGGGTGGAAGGTTTGCCGGCTTGCTTTTGTATGACAATGAGGCTTTGCCATCACGAGAAGCGAAGCGGAAGCATCCATTCAAAAGGCTGCAAAAATGAGAAGACGTTGGGATTCATATAAATTCTTGGGGTGCTCCGCGTGACCTGGCCACGCAGCCTCGTTATAGTTTTCGTTGTTCTGAAAGCAGGGGATTACCATGACCCACACCATTGCAGATACGCAGGTTTTAGACACTGCGCTGGATGTGATTGCCCAAAAAGGCTATGTCGGAGCGACTACCCGCCAAATTGCGGCGGCGGCGGGCATCAACGAGGTGACCCTCTTCCGGCGTTTCGGCAGCAAGCACAAGCTGTTGGCCGCTGTTATCGAGCAAGAAGCCGAGCAGTTTACAGCGTTAGGGATCGACTACACGGGGGATCTCGAAGCTGATTTAGGGCGGGTCGCGCGCTTCTATCGCGATTTGATGCACAAACGCGGACGGATGATCGCGATGCTGATCACCGAGATCCCGCGCCAACCGGAACTGATCGAGCTCTTGCAGACGCCGCTGGCCATTATCGGCACAATCACGGCCATGATTGCGCGGTATCAACGCGAGGGAGCGTTGGTCGAGGAGCCGCCCATGCAGGCTTTTGTGTCGCTGGTGGGGCCATTGTTTATGGGTAGCGTGATTGGCTTGGTTCACCCGGATGCCGTCGTGGTGTCCTTCGATCCGGCGGAACAGGTCCGGCGCTATCTGCACGGGCGAATGAGATAGGATGCGGGTCATTGTTTGCGCACGATATCCGTTGCCAAGATGCTGCTACGCAGTGAGGCGACGAGGAGGCGGCGAGAGTGAGGAGGCGAGGAAATGCCTGCCGTGCAGAGGCCACACAAACGGTCATCCGCTCGCCATCAACCTTGCCTCATCCTGCACCGATGCACACCTCGCAGCGGAGGCATGGGATACCGCGCCTGCACACACCGACCACGTCACCTGCGGGGGGGTTTGGGGAACCGTCAGGATTCCCCAACAGGGAGCGTGAGGGGCAGCGCCCCTCAGAGCTGCGAGAGACCGTACAGTTGGGAGGCGCCAACCTACGTGAGCATGCCAAACGCTGAACCAATGGGGAGCCTGCGGGATAGTGCCTGCTCAGATCGGCGATGCACTGTGCATCGAGGAGGCGTTCCAACACAACGCCCGCGGGCAAGAAAAACTCGGCGGCGGCGCGCCGCTGCTACGTGGCATGCCGCTGCCCGCGATGAGCGTGGTTGATGTGCGTATGGTCTGCGGCCTACTCGGTGATCACCACTTCAGCGCTACTGCGATCCTGTTCCAGCGGGATGATCCGGAACTGCGGGGCGTCAGGATTGCCTTTGAAGCGCGCCTGGACCTTCTCATAGCCGACATGGCTGAAAGGACAAACGGCGAGGCAGACCGCACAGCCATAGTTGGCTGCGAAGTAGTCGCGACACGTGGCATGCTCAATCGTTTGCATCCCGCCGTCGCTGCGGTGCTGGGGCTGGGCGTAGATCGCGTCGACCGGACACTGGCGGACGCACTTCTTGCACATCGCGCAGAAGTCGCGCACCCACAGATGCTCGTTCTCCTTGCC
>JAKSDJ010000867.1 GCA_022360155.1 Chloroflexales bacterium
CTGCAACGCTACCTTACTCCCCTAGATAAAGCATGCCCAACTACGACGACTGCTCGTAGATTTTTGGTGGACATGCCATCCAATTTAGGGTGTCGTTGTGACAACCACACTATCCCCGTCAAGAGGAGGCTAGGAAGGAAAGATGATTGGCGCCGTCCCAGCCATCAGGAGTGTGCCAACAATCCCAAACATAACCAGAGCGCGAATCAGTCGGGTACGCATCGGAGCCTCCTTCGTTAGTGCTGCAATTCAGTGACCTATCCTGAATATAAGCATGCCCGATGGCCGCGACTGTAGATAGACTTTCGGTGGACAATTCGCAGGGGGTCTATGGTCTCTATTGTTGGGGCAGGCGTACGAAGTTTTGTCGGAGCAGGGTGTGCTATACTGTCACGTTAAGAGAGCATCACGACGTGATGTATACCGGTATCAACTGGGCAACGGCCCCAGGCGGAGCAGGCTATCTTAGAATATAACGAATAAGCCTATCGCAACGTTATGCGTACGCTGACAAGATCAATTGCAATGCACCTGTTTGGTAAGCAGATTCTTCGTGCTGTTCGATTGAGGCGCGGCTTGCAGCCGCGCTGGGTGTCGGTTATCCCAAACGGCTCAACGGGTGCGGTGCGTTCTGCCGCAGCGGGAAGCAAGTCTAAAGGATCTGCGTCCCGCTGCGGTCATCCAGCCCATCTGCATCATCTACGTTCGATTGCACCCTACCCGAGCATGGTTTTGCCTAACTACACAACGCCGTATACAGTCTATCGCCTAACAATTCCCTAGGCTTATCCAAACTGTCTACGGTCCAGATGCGGGAGTTACGCATCAATGCTGTTCAAACAAAAACTGGTCGTTCCAACGCTGGCCCACTCCGCCATCGAACGCTCCGGCTTGATCGAGCAACTCGATCAGACCCTGGAGCTGTGCCGCGCGGTGATCCTTACCGCCCCCGCCGGTTGGGGCAAGACGACCCTCCTGTCGCAGTGGGCGAGTCGCCGATCAACGGTGATCTGGTATAGCCTCGACCGCGACGACCGCGACCCCTATCGCTTCCTGGCCTATCTCCTAAGTGCACTCGGCGAGATTGTCCCCAAAACGAATGACTTCACAGTTCAAAATGTGCAGCCCCAGGATCTGCCGGAGCTGTTCCGCAAGGTCGCGGCGGCGATTGCCGGCGCTGCGGCGTTCACCCTGGTGCTCGATGATCTACATACGATCACCGAGCAGTCGACCGACCCGATCCCCGATGCGAATGTGTGGATCTTAGACTTTTTGGCGCTGCTGATCGAATACGCCCCCGACTGCTCACTCGTCGTAGCATCACGCACGCTGCCAACGGCGATCCCCGGTCTTATTCGCCTAGCTGCCCAGCGCCGGGTTGCAGTGTTCGACCATAAAGCTCTCCAGTTCCAGCCAGGCGAAGTGCAACATCTGGCGCACCGCATCCACGGGATCATGATCGGGCAAGACCAGGCGCAGGATCTGATCCGGCAACTCGATGGCTGGGCTACCGGAATTGTGCTCGCCCTCGACCAGTTGCGGGATGCGCAGAGCCTGCCAACCAACTACGGCGGCACGACCGAGCAGGTCTATGCCTTTCTGGTCGAACAAATCATCACGCCGCTGCCCGGCGATCTCCAGCGCTTTTTGGAAGAAACCAGCGTGCTCGATGACCTCTCGCCACAGCGCTGTGACGCACTACGCGAGCGTAGCGACTCGGTGCATTGGCTCAAGGAAATCAACCGGCGGAACTTGTTTACCAGTAGACGAGGAACGTGGTTGAGCCTGCATAGTCTGTTCCGCGAGTTTCTGCGCCACCGCCTGAGCCGCGATCCCGAGCACGAGCGCGAGCTGCTGTTACGCGCCGCAACAATCTACGCCGATGAGGGCGACCTCGAACGCGCCGTCGAATCGTATCTGGAGGCCGCTGCGCGGGAGCAGGCCTACGCCGTGGTCCGCGCTGCCGTTACCTGGCTGCGACACCAGTCGCGACAGTCGACGCTCTTGGCTTGCCTGGATCGCTTGAGCCATGGCCAGATCCTGCCGCCCGATCTCTTGCTGGTGCAAGCGCAGGTGTATAACGACCTGGCGCTCTGGGAGCGAGCCGACGCTTCGTTTCAGCTCGCTCACATTGTCGGCGACCAGGTCATCGGCTGGGAGGCGCAAATCCTTCGTGCCGAGTCGCTCGCGCTACGAGGTGATATCTCCACCGCGCAGGATCTGTTGGCCGAGCTTCCGACCGATATCCCGCCTCAACTGGTGCTGGACTACAACCGGGTCACCAGTCGCCTCGCGATCCAGCGCGGCGACCTGACCGGTGGTATTGCAAGGCTTGAGACTATCCAGAAACGCGTCCAGCAGGGAGATATCCCCACGCCAAACTCGGACAAATTGGCTGTAGTCGCGGATCTTATTGGCATTGGATATTTCATGATCGAGGATCTCAAAAACGCGCTCCGCTATTTTCAACGGGCGGACACCTACTGGCAGGCCAGTGGTAATCTTGGCCGCCGAGTTGTCACGCTCAACAACCTGGGTCTTCTCGCGATGAAGATTGGGCAAACTGTTGATTCTCGCAACGCCTTCGCAACTGCGCTGGCGCTAGCCCGAGAAACCGGGCGACGGCGGGAAGAAGTGTTGGTCTGCTGGAGCCTGGGCGACCTGGATATCATCGAAGGCCGCTTCGAAGCCGCGCACGAACGTTTTATCGAGACCTATACGCTGGCCCAGCGGATGAATCTACCGGCAGCCGTAGCGGGCGGGGAGATCGGCGCCATGTGGACGGCGATCATCCGGGATGATCTGCCCGCAGCCTTGGAGTGGAAGCAGCGTGTGAACCCATACGCCGTTCCGCCGGAAGCGCAGGGTCGCTGGGCGCTGGCCCAGGGCCTTCTGCACCTGCTGCAGAAAGGCGCGGACGTGGCCGCCATCGCCCCGCTTCTCGACGAGGCGCAGAATGCTGCGGCGACGCTGCTCCCGCCGGAACAGGCCGTGCTCCAGATCCTCCAGTCGGCGCACAAGCGACTGGAAGGGCAAGCCGATGACGACGCGCCGACCATGGATCTGCCCGATACACTGTTGCAGCGACTGGCCCCCCGTCTGCGTTCGGTATTCGAAGCTACGGCGTCTGATCTGCCGCTGGCCCACCGCATGTTGACCCAGTTTGCCGGTCCGCGCTGGGACATCGTGACCCTGGGCCAGTTCAGATGCCGGAACGATGGCATTCCGTGTACGCTCTCCGCGCTGCACCGTACCGTGCTGGTGCGGCTCCTCGACGCGGGGCTGGGCGGGCTCGATCAGGAACGATTGTGGGAAGATGTCTGGGATGAGGAGGAAATCCGCCTCGCCGCGTTGCGGAAAGCCGTATCACGGGTTCGTGACCAGACGAGGCTGCCGATTAGCATCCAGGCCGGGCACTACAGTATTGCCCTCGACGCCTGGGATTTTATTGCCTATGATGCCCACACGTTTGAGCGTTTGTTGGCCGAGACAGCCGATAAGGAGGCGCTGAAACGCGCGGTCGAACACTACGGCGGCGAGTTCCTGCCCGGCGCTGCTTTGAGCGCGCTACGTTGGGTCGACGCCCGCCGGACCTATCTCCAGCAACGCTATCTGGACGTGCTCGAACGCTTGGGTTCGCAGCACGAGGCGCAGGATCCGGGACAAGCGATCTACTACTATCAGCGCGTGCTCCAAATCGATGGTTGTCGCGAGCAGACCGCCATTCAGCTTATGCGGCTGGCGGCGCGCTTTGGCAACCACACGCTGGTAAGCGCCACCTTCGAGCAGCTTACCGAAGCGCTGCGGACGATCGATGCGCGCCCCTCGACCGAGATCAGAACACTCCACCGCGAACTACTCAACGTGCGAGCCGCGCAACATTAACGCTAGCTTGACGTCGTAAAGCGTATTCGAACGCCGCAATGACACGACGGCGATCTGCACGCCTACGCCCAGTCTCCCCCAGCACAACCCTTTCCATAAAGTTATGTCAACTTTCTGCAATGGAACGCAGATGACGCACATGAGCGCAGACTCGCCGCAGATAATTGCAAACTTCTGTCAATCTGCGACTTATCCGCAATCGAGTCTCAGAACGATTTTTTACTTTGACGCAGCCCTGCTTTTCCAGCTTGCCTTTGACAATGAGGAATATGTCAACTACGTCGCTAGACTTTCCAGTACTAGCTACAGCAAATGAGCTAGAAAAAAATACCTCATTTCGGTGATGGTCGTATCCGCCCGCAGTATTCATACTAAAATCAGGGTGTATGTTACTGCTTGGTCAATGTGACAGAGTATCGTAGCGTAGCGACGCCGTAGCGCAAGAAAATGATAAAATAGAAATATCCGTGACAAAATTACGTGAAGGAGAAAAATCTTGAAACTTGCGCGATTGATTGTCGGACTGGTCGTCACGCTAGGATTAGTAAGCAGTCTGCTAGCAGCGACTCGTCCCTCGAACGCAGCCTTTCCCAGTCAGAATGGCAAGATTGTCTTTGCTGTACCATGGCATGATCTGAGCGTCAACCAAGGCATCTATGTCGTCAATCCGGATGGTTCGGGCCAGCAGCGCTTGATCAGCTTCGGCGCCGACCCAGCCTGGTCGCCCAATGGCGCCCGCATCGCTTTTGCGAGCAATGGTCTCTATGTGATGAATGCCGATGGCGACAACCCAACCAAGATCGTCGCCGATCAAGGAAATATCTCTGGCCCAGCCTGGTCACCCGACGGCGCGCGGATTGTATTTGCTGCCGATCGTGGGGTTGGCGACCACGCCCTCCACGTCGTCAATGTCGATGGTTCGGGACTGCAACAACTCACGAGCGTTGCGGGGACCGATGCTGTCGATGAGATGGCGCCCGCCTGGTCGCCCGATGGCGCCCGCATCGCTTTTGTACGCTATGTGAATGGTTATGGCAAAAGCCCGGTCAATATCTATACCATGAATGCAGACGGCTCCGGCGAGCAGCAAATCACGACTAGCGGGAACAACTATTCCCCCGCCTGGTCGCCCGATGGCAGCAAACTAGCCTTTCGCTACAAAGACTCGAAGTCCGGCTCTTCCCCCGCATCAGGGTTGTATGTGATGAACGCTGATGGCAGTAATCGCCAGCAACTCACGGATACAGCGGGAGTAGGCAGCCCGGTCTGGGCGGCGGATGGGGCCCAGATTACGTTTACCGTCGTCAACGCTCCCGACCAAGAGCTGTATCTCATCAATAGCGATGGTACAGGTCAGGTACAGATACCCAACCCGAAGGTAGAGTTCGGTGCGCGCGAGACTGCTCCCGATTGGTAGAAGCGATCGCTGGCACACACTCACCGCCTGTCGTCGTCATTTTCTCGATTGGGTTATCGAGCGCTGATCCTTCCGATTTGACAGCAACGGCGCTCGCGCCCAATCAGGTTGCGCAGCATCGAACGAACAGCATCTACGTGCATCCTCTAGAGCGCCGATGATAACGATGAATGATCGCGCGACGCTCGATTGTATTGACTGCAGCTACAACCCTCCCTACCCCAAACGGTCGCATCCTGACACATCAGGGTGAGATCGTTGTTTTGTGAAGGGATTTCTTGCTTGCTGGCGCTCACGCCGGTGCGCCTGGGGACGCTCACGCTGATGCATCCCTACACCTCTTCGACAATCGATTGTCCCTGTGAATAATCGCCAGATGTCCA